>PLRW01000159.1 GCA_003164955.1 Actinomycetota bacterium | reverse complement strand
CCGGTGGACTGGGTGGGGCCGGTGGGGCCGGTGGGCTGAGTGAGGCTGGTTGGGTGGCTGTTATTGGGTGCCAGGCCAAAGGTGACGACCCGCGCCTCGGTGCGCTCCGCCATGGCCATCACGCGGGGGTCGTCGGCGTTCAGGATGGCAACGCCACCAGCGGTCCCGGCGGGCAGGGCCGCGGGCAGTTCCCCCTTGGCCCGCGCGACCTGCTCGATGCCGCCGAACTCCCCGGTGTGGGCGTGCCCCACGTTCAGGACGGCGCCGATCCGGGGCGGCGCGATCTCGCACAGGCTGGCGATGTGCCCGGCGCCGCGGGCGGCCAGCTCCAGCACCATGTACCGGGTGCCGGGGTCGGCGCGCAGCACGGTCAGCGGGAAGCCGAACTCGTTGTTGTAGGACCCTTCGGGCGCGACCGTCGGCCCGAGGCGCTCGATCAGCTGGGCGGCCAGGTCCTTCGTCGAGGTCTTGCCCGAGGAGCCGGTGATCCCCGCGATGGTGACCTCCGGCAGCCGGGCCACGACCTCCTGGGCCAGCCGGGCCAGCGCCACGGGCACGTTCCCGACGATCAGGCCGGGCACGCCGCACGGGCGGGTGCCCAGCACGGCCACCGCGCCGGCCGCGATGGCGGTCCCGGCGAAGTCGTGCCCGTCGGCCCGCTCCCCCTCGACCGCGGCGAACAGGCCGCCCGGGGCGGCCCGGCGTGAGTCGATGACGACCGGCCCATAGACGAGAGCGGACGGATCCGCACCCCCGTCCAGCCGGGCACCGGTGATCCGGGCGATCTCCTTCAGCGGGAGCGGGATCAAAGTTCCCCCTTCGGGTGAGCCGCCCGGTAGGCCCCGGCCCGCTGCCGCAGCGCCTCCGCGGTGACCGCACGGTCGTCGAACGGCAGGACGCGGCCCGCCACGTACTGGCCACGCTCGTGGCCCTTGCCCGCGACCAGGATCACGTCCCCCTTGGCGGCGGAGGATACCGCAAGGTCAATCGCGGCCGTCCGGTCCGGTTCCACGATCACGCGGGCCCGGCGCAGCGGCGGTACCCCGATCGCACCGTCCAGCATCGCCGCCAGGATGGCCAGCGGATCCTCCGAGCGCGGGTTGTCGCTGGTGAAGATGGCCACGTCGGCGAGGGCGGCCGCCGCGGCGCCCATCAGCGGGCGCTTGGCCCGGTCCCGGTCGCCGCCGCAGCCGAGCACGATGATCAGGTTGCCCTGGGTAACCGGGCGCAGCGCGCCGAGCACCGCCTGCACCGCGCCGGGCTTGTGCGAGTAGTCCACGAGCACGGTCAGGTCGGGCGCGGCCCCGCCCGCGTCGACCCGTTCCAGCCGCCCGGGCACGCCGGGGCAGGACCCCACGCCGGCCACCGCGTCGTCCAGCCCGATCCCCGCCTCGACCAGGGCCACGATGGCCCCGAGAGCGTTGGCCACGTTGAACGGGCCGATCAGGGCCACGGACGCGTCGGCCGCCACGCCACCGGGCCCGATGACCCGGAACGCGCTGCCGTCCGCGCCGACCCGGACGTTCTCGGCCCGCCAGTCCGCGGCCGGGTTCCCGGTCGCGGAGAAGGTGGTGACGGGGATGGGCGCGCTGGCCGCGAGGCGCCGCCCGTGGGCATCGTCGAGGTTCACCACCCCGGCCCCGGCGTAGCGCGGGGTGAACAGCTCGGCCTTGGCCGCGAAGTAGTCCTCGAGGTCGGCGTGGAAGTCCAGGTGGTCCTGGGACAGGTTGGTGAAGACGGCCACGTCGTAGTGGGTGCCCGCGACCCGGCCGAGCGCGAGCGCGTGGCTGGAGACCTCCATCGCGGCGGCGGTGACCCCCCGCTCGGCCATGGTGGCCAGCAGGGCCTGCAGATCGGTGGCCTCCGGGGTGGTGAGCTCACTGGGCTGGACCTCGGCCCCGATCCGCGTCTCCACCCCGCCGATCAGGCCGGTGACGTGCCCGGCCCGGCGCAGCCCGGCCTCGGCCAGGTAGCTCGTGGTGGTCTTGCCGCTCGTCCCGGTCACGCCGATCAGCCGCAGCTTCCGGCTGGGGTCGCCGTAGATCCAGCAGGCGACGTCGCCAAGCCGGGCCCGCGGGTCGGCGACCACGTAGACGGGCAGCCCGGCCGCGGCGGCGCGGTCCCGCCCGGCCGGATCGGTGAGGATGGCCACGGCCCCGGCGGCGGCCGCGGCCGCACTGAACTCGGCGCCGTGCACCTGAGTGCCCGGCAGCGCGGCGTACAGGTCCCCGGGGCGCACCATCCGCGAGTCATGCGTGACTCCGCACACGGCCGCGTCCAGCTCGGGTCCGTTAAAAATTACCGATCCGGGCGCGACGGACGGAACCTCGCGGTCGGCGGGGAGTTTCACGCCGAGCAGCGCGCCGAGGCCGGAAAGCGGACGGCTCACAGTTCGGGTGGGACGAATGGCCACGGGCACGCGGAGAGGTTACCTCCTATCAGGGGCCGGTGAGCGGCACGTCCGCAGGCTCGGCCCCGTCCGGCGGAATCTTCATGGTCTGCAGCGCGAACTTCATGACCTGATAGAAGACCGGGCCGGCCACGACGGCCCCGAAGTAGCCGTTCTTCTTCGGGTTCTGCACGTTGACCGCGACCACGAGCCCCGGGTTGTCCCCCGGGGCCATTCCGATCCAGCTGGATCCGTACTGGCACAGGCACTTCTTGGCTGCGTCCCATTCCTGGGAGGTCCCGGTCTTCGCGGCGACCGCGTAGCCGGGGATCACGCCCCAGGGCGCGCCCCCCGCGTAGTCGACCCCGGGCACCTGCTGCAGCGCCCCGATCAGGCTCTTGGCCGTGCCGGCCCGGATGACCCGGCGGGACGGGGACGCGGGCGCCGGCGTGTACGTGCCCGCGCTGCTGGTGGTCCCCTGCACGAGGGTCGGCTGCACGCGCACGCCGCCGTTGGCGATCGTCGCGTAGACGCTGGCCATCTGCAGCGCGGTCACGTCGACGCCCTGGCCGAACGACAGCGTGTAACGCTCGTCGCCCCACCACTGCGAGGTCGGGTGCAGCAGGCCGGCCGATTCGCCGGGCAGGTTCACGCCGGTGAGTGAGCCGAGGCCGAACGCATTCAGGTAGCCGTACTGAGTCTGCGGCGCAACGTGCCGGACGACCTGGACCATGCCGTCGTTGCTGGAGTGGGCCAGGATGCCGGCGATCGTCCAGCGCTCGACGGGGTGGTTCTCGGCGTCGTGGAAGATGAAGCCGGCCTCGTTGATGACGTCGGGCACGGTGTAGGTGCTCGTGATCGTCTGGCCGCCCGTTTCCATCGCCGCGGCGGCGGTGATCACCTTGGCCGTGCTGCCGGGCTCGAAGACGTCCTGGACGGCCAGGTCCGAGGTGGCCTCGGGATTCGTGGACGCGGGATCGTAGGCCGGCCACTGCGCCATGGCCAGGATCTTCCCCGTCTTGGGCTGCATGACCACGGCCGTGCAGTTGTCCGCCTGGGACTTGGTCACCTCCTGCTGACAGGCCTGCTGGGCCTCCCACTGCACCGCGGGGATGATCGTCAGGCGCAGCCCGCTGCCGTTGACCGCGGGCGTGTTCGTGGTCGACGCCAGCGGGATCTGCTCGCCGAGGGTACCGGCCTGGAACTGCTCGCTGCCCGGCTTGCCCGCCAGCAGCGCGTTGTCGGCGTACTCCAGTCCCGCCTCGCCGGTCAGGTTGCCGGTCGTGGTCGTGTCGGTGAAGCCGAGGAGGTTGGAGGTCGCCTCACCGTCGGGGTAGTCCCGGGCGTAGCTGGCCTGCATCGCGATGCCGGGCAGCGCGGTACCGGCGGTCATCCCGCTGGTGGTGCTGGTCCCGCCGGAGGTTCCGGTGACGCCCGGCAGCGTCAGCGCCTTGATCTCGTCGGCGGCCTGCTGGGTGACCCCCTTCTTGAGCACCACGTACTGGGTCGAGGTCGGGTTCTGCAGCAGGCTGAGAATGTCCGCCCCGGTCATGCCGAGCGGCCCGGCCAGGTCGGCGGCGATCTGCGGCATCTGGGCCGCGCTCATCATCAGGGGGTCGGCGTAGACCAGGTAGGTCTGCACCGTGAGGGCCAGCGGCTGGCCGTTCGCGGCCGTGATCGTCCCGCGCACGGCCGGGATGTTCTCACCCTGCAGCCGCTGGTCCTGCGCCAGCTGCAGGTAGGTGCGCGAATCAAAGCCCTGGAGCTGAATCAGGCGCCCGGCGAACAGGGACAGCACGAAGGCGATGGCCAGCAGCGTGACCCCGAGCCGCCGTCCCGGGTCGGCCCGCGGGCGGAGGACACGGCGCACCACGGCGCGCGGGCGCGGGGCACGGCCGTTCCGGGTGAGTCCCGGCCGGACGGGCTCAACGGGCCGGTGGGCGGTGGGCGGCCGGGAGCCGGGGGGCTTCGGTCCGGGCCGTTTCGGTCTCGGCCGTTTCGGGGCCGGCTGTTTCGGTCCTGGGGGGTTTGGTCCTGGAGACTTTGGGCCGGACCGGCCTGGTCCCGGACCGCCCCGGCCCATCGGCCGCCCACCACTACGCGGCTCACGGCCCCCGCCCCGCATGGTCATGGGGTATAGCCAGGGACCTGGATCGTCGCGGCGGCACCGGAGGCAGCGTCGCTGGAGATCCTGCCGGTCTTCACGTTGAGGAACTGGATCTGGCCGACCGGCCGCATGCCGAGCTGCTCGGCCCGCTGGGCGATCACGCTTGGCGCCTGGTCCTCGGCGACCTGCTGCTGCAGTTGCTGCTGCTGCTTGGCCAGCGTCTGGTCCTGCTGCTGCAGATTGGCGATGCGGAACGAACCGGCGGCGAGCGTCGTACTGATGACCAGGAGGCATACCAGCGTGCCGCACAGCATGCCCACGATCAGCAGGATGAACGGCATCCGGCGGCGCGCCTCGGCGGTCAGACTGGGAGCCGGCGGCGGAGCCGGGGCCGGCGCGGCCCCGGTCTTGGGGATCCCGGTCTTGGGAAGGGTCCCGGTCTCGGAGAGAGTGGCGGCCCGGTTGGGGGGAGTCCCGGGCTTGGCCGCTCCGGCCCGCGTCGCGGCTGGAACGCGTGTGGCCGGTGTGGCCGCGCGCGGTGGCTGTGCCGCGCGCGGTGGCTGTGCCGGACGTTGTGGCTGCGCCGGACGTTGTGGCTGTGTCGGACGTTGTGGCTGCGCCGGACGTTGTGGGCGGGACGGCCTGGGTGCCCGTGGTGCCCGGACGGGGCGCGGCGGGGCAGTCCCCTGGGGTGCGCTGGGTATGCCGTCGCGGCGGGCGCCGCCCACCTGGTCCAGGGACCAGGGGTCGCGGGCATCCCGGCTGCGCGGGGGCGCTGAGTCGCCTATTCGGGTCGCCATGTCGTCCGCCCCTTCATCACGCCGCCTTCCGGATACGCGTCGCGGCCCGGAGCCGCGCCGATGCCGCGCGTGGATTCGCGGCGAGTTCTTCTGCTGATGGCCGCAGCGCCCCCCTGGTCAGCAGGCGGAAACGCGGCCCGCTCCCGGGCAGCGGCACCGGCAGGCCGGGCGGGGTGGTATCGGCGGCGGCCGCGGTGAGCACCCGCTTGACCGCGCGGTCTTCGAGCGAGTGGTAGGCGAGGACGACGATCCGGCCGCCCACCGAGAGCAGGTCAAGCGCGGCGGGCAGCGCGCGCCCGAGGATGGCCAGTTCGCTGTTCACCTCGATCCGCAGCGCCTGGAACGCCCGCTTGGCGGGGTGGCCGCCGGTCCGCCGTGCGGCGGCGGGTATCGCGTCCCGGACGATGTCGCTCAGCCGGGCCGTGGAGGTGATCGGGGACCGTGACCGTTCCCGTACCACCGCGTCGGCGATCCGCCGGGCGAATCGCTCCTCGCCGTAATCGCGCAGCACGCGGGCCAGTTCCGCGGCCGGGTAATGGTTCACGACCTCGGCCGCGGTGAGCTCACGGGTCCGGTCCATCCGCATGTCCAGGGGCGCGTCGTAGGAGTAGGCGAAGCCGCGCTCGCGGTCGTCAAGCTGCGGGGAGGACACACCGAGGTCGAACAGGACGCCCTGCACGCCGTCCAGGCCCGCGGCGGCGACGACGGCCGGGATCTCGTCGTAGAAGGCGTGCACCAGGGTGACCCGGTCCGCGTAGCCGGACAGCAGATCGCGGGACCGCTCGATCGCGGTCAGGTCGGCGTCGACGCCGATCAGGATGAGCCCGGGATAGGCCGCGAGCAGGGCCCGGGCGTGGCCCGCCCGGCCGAGCGTCGCGTCGAGGAGAACCGCGCCGTCCGGCTCCAGGGCCGGCCCGAGCAGGGCCACGACGGTGTCCACCATGACCGGCACATGACCGGCGGATGACTCTCCCATCAGACCCCTTAAGTCCTCGCCTGTTCACCCAGAAGGCGCCCCCTGGCCGGGACCCCATCCGCGCCGCGCGGGCCGCCAGCCGCCTGGCACCGGGGAAGTGATGCCAGCCAGCCGGCGGCCCAGCGCGGGTGGAGACCCCGCCGGGGGCCGCGGGCCCGGGCCGCCGGCCCGGTACCCGTCACAAGATCCCGGGCAGCACCTCCTGCGATGCCTCCGAGAACGCTTCCTCCTGGCTGGCCAGGTAGGTCTCCCAGGCCGCGGCGTCCCAGATCTCCATGCGCGTGTTGGCGCCGATCACCACGCAGTCCCGGTCCAGGCCGGCGTAGGTCCGCAGCGCGGGCGGGACCGTGATCCGGCCCTGCCTGTCCGGCACCTCGTCGAAGGCGCTGGCGAACAGGACACGGCTGTAATCGCGGAGGTCTTTGCGGGTGACCGGCGCGGTGCGCATGGCCTCGGTGACCCGGCCGAACTCCGCCAGCGGGAACACATAGAGGCAGCGCTCCTGACCTTTCGTGATCACCACCCCCTCGGCGAATTCGTCGCGGTACTTGGCGGGCAGGATCAGCCGGCCCTTCTCGTCGAGCCGGGGCGTGTGAGTGCCGAGGAACATCGCACCCACCTCCCGTCCGTCGGCGGGCCCTGTCCGCAGGCAGGGCCGCACGCCCGTTATCGCTCGGCCCCTTCCTACCCCATGACGCTCCACTGTACTCCACATTCCTCCACGGTCAACGTCCGCATGGCCGGGTTTGGCACCTATCAACCGGCAAAGCTGCAGTTCAGCGACGGTGGAGCGAAGTGGGGCCACCGCAGCCAGGTGGGCGGCCACCGGTTCGCAGGGGCCGCCCGTACGGTCTCTGAGTAAGGAACTGGGGCGCCTGAGGAAGGGAATCGGGCCAGAAGACGGCGGGAAACGGCCAGCAAGCGCCGGAGCCGGCCCAGGTGGAGCAAACAGGTGGAGCAAAGTGGGGGAGGCCCGGCGCGGGCGCGGGTGAGGCAAAGCGGCGGACATCTCGTGCCCTGAGCGCAATAAAAGGGCTACGGCCGGGAATTGCCTGACTTAGCGGACCAGCGTCCCCCTGCCCCGAAGCGTCGCGCGTCAGGCGAGGTAGGACGTACTGTCGGTACAGGGCAGCGGGCGGCGCAGTGGCCTACCCCGCCGGTGGCTGGTGTGGCGTAAGGCCCATCGAGGAGGCCAGGTGGCAGTGGAAATGGGGCGCGACCCAGCCAGCGCGCTCGATGACCTCGTAACGGTGGCCGGCCGCATCGCCACGGCCGTCGAGTCCGTGATCGACGGAAAGGCGAACGCGGTCCGGCTCACGCTCACCGTGCTGCTCGCCGAGGGTCACCTGCTCATCGAGGACGTCCCCGGGGTCGGGAAGACGATGCTGGCCAAGGCGCTGGCGCGGTCGATCGACTGCTCGGTACGGCGAATCCAGTTCACCCCGGACCTGCTGCCCAGCGACGTCACCGGCGTGAGCGCGTTCAACCAGGAACGGCGCGAGTTCGAGTTCAAGCCGGGACCCATTTTCGCCAACATCGTGGTCGGGGACGAGATCAACCGCGCCTCCCCCAAGACTCAGTCCGCGCTGCTGGAAAGCATGGAGGAGGGGCAGGTCACCGTCGACGGGACCACGTTCCCGCTGGAATCGCCGTTCATAGTGATCGCCACGCAGAACCCCGTGGAGATGGAGGGGACCTACCCCCTCCCCGAAGCCCAGCGTGACCGGTTCACCGCGCGCATCTCCATCGGCTACCCGACGGCCGCGGCGGAAATGGAGATGATCGACACTCACGGCTCGGCGTCACCGCTGGATGACGTCAAGCCCGTCGCCCACGCCACGGACATCCGGGACCTGGCGGTGGCGGTGCGCGGTGTCATGGTCTCCGACCTGCTCAAGCAGTACGTGATCAACCTGGTCAACGCGACCCGTTCGCATGAGGACCTGCGGCTCGGCGCCTCCCCGCGGGCGACGCTTCATCTGCTGCGGGCCAGCCGTGCCTGGGCGGCGCTCGACGGCCGTGACTACGTGATCCCGGATGACGTGCAGGCCCTGGCCGTGCCGGTTCTCGCGCACCGGCTGCTGCCGACGCCGGAGGCACTCGTCGCGGGCCAGCCGCCCGAGCAGGTGCTGGCCGGTATCGTCGCCCGGCTGCCGCTGCCGACCCGCCGGTGATGGGCCAGGCTCTCCATGCGGGCACTGATTGACGCACTGACCACCAGGGGCAAGACCTTTCTGGCCATCGGGTGCGCGGCGGTCATCTCCGGCTTGGCGCTGGACGAGGCCGACCTGCTGCGCATCGGAATCCTGCTGGTGATGCTCCCGGTGCTGTCCGCGCTGGGGGCCACCCGGGCCCGCTACCGGCTGTCCTGCACCCGGCAGCTGCTCCCGCGCCGGGTCCCGGCCGGGCACCCGGCCGAGGTCCGGGTCCGGCTGTCCAACATCTCCCGGCTGCGCACCGGGCTGCTGCTCGCCGAGGACATCACCCCCCTCGCGGCCGGCCGCCGGCAGCGTTTCGTGCTCGAGGCGATCGAGGCGTCCGGCCACCGCGACCTTACCTACCAGGTCCAGCTCGATCAGCGGGGCAAGTACACGATCGGCCCGCTGCAGATCCGTGTGGCCGACGTGTTCGGCCTGGTGGCGATCGGACGGTCGTTCGCAACCAAGAGCACGCTGGTGGTCACGCCGACGATCACGCCGCTGCCCCGCGTCGCGATCCCCGGCAGCCGCCTCGGCGATGGCGAAAGCGGCATGCGCACCGTCGCGGCCGCAGGAGAAGACGACATCGCCCCGCGCGCCTACCGGGACGGTGACGAACTGCGCCGGGTGCACTGGCGTTCCACCGCGCGGTACGGCGAACTGATGGTCCGCCGCGAGGAGCAGCAGTGGCACAACCGGGCGCTGCTGCTGATCGACGCCCGGCGGCGCGCGTATACCGGCAGCGGCCCGGGATCACCTTTTGAGTTCGCCATCAGCGCCGCCGCGTCGATTGGCGTGCATCTGGCCGGCCAGGGAATCGACACGCGGCTGGTCACCGACTCCGGCGAGGTCACGCCCGCCGGGCCGGCCGCGGAATCGCTGCTGGAGCGGCTGTCGGTCATCGCCCCGACCCGGAACCTCGACCTCGGCCGGGGCCTGGCCACGCTGCGCGCCAGCAGTCGCGGCCAGGTCATCGCCGTGACCGGGATCCTGTCGCCCGGCCAGGCCCGGCTGCTCGCCGCCAGTCACCGGGGGACGGCGCCGGCCATGGCGGTGATGATCGACGGACTGCAGTGGAATTCGGGGCCCGCCGCGCGGGGCGCCCCGGTGGCAGCCACGGCCGCGCGGGACATCCTGGTCGCGGCGGGGTGGCGCGTTGCGGTGGTCACGGCCGGCACCCCGCTCAGCGCGGCGTGGCAGGAACTGCACAGCCCCGCCGCCGGCGGCTTCCTGCGCCGCACGGTCAGCACCGAGGCGCCCGCGGTGCCGTCCAAAGTTCCAGGGCCCCAGGAGGGGACCGGATGAGCCATCGGCTGACGCTGGCCGCGGCGGCCGGGACGGCTCTCGCCTCGGCCGCCCTGTACTCGCTGTTTGACGGCGTGGAATGGTTCTGGACCGGGCTGGGCGCCATCGCCGTGGTCGCCGCGATCGGCACCCTGACCCGGTGGGGCCGGCTGCCGGTGCTCGCGGCCCTGGCGGCGGCCCTGGCAGGCCTGGTGCTGTACCTCAACGCCATATTCGCGGCCGGGCGGTCCTGGCTGCTGGTGGTGCCGAACCGCTCGTCGCTCAGCTACCTATGGCAACTGGCGGCGCAGGGGATGACCGACGCGGACCGGTTCTCCCCGCCGGTGCCGCTGACGCCAGGCCTGCTCCTGCTCGGGACGGCCGGAATCGCGCTGGCCGCGCTGGCCACCGACACCCTGGCGGTCCGCCTGCGCAGCTCCGCGGTGGCCGGCCTGCCGCTGCTGGCGCTGTTCATCGTGCCGACGACGACGCCGGCCGCACGCGGCGGGCTGGGCACCACGATCGTGTTCTGCCTGGCCACGGCCGGGTACCTGCTCATCCTGAACGCGGACGGCCGGGAACGGATCCACCGGTGGGGACGCCCGATCGGCCTTTGGCAGGCCAGCACCTCCACCGGCTCCGGGTACGCGCGGGCGCCCGGCGCCGTGCGGGAGTCCGATGCCCGCTCGCTCGCGGCGGCGGGCCGGCGCATCGGGGCGGCCTCGATCGTGGTCGCGCTGTGCGTGCCGCTGTTCGTGCCCGGTCTCCGCGTCAACCGCATGTTCCCCGCGCACGTCAACATCTTCGGCCAGGCCGGGACGGCGCTGGGCCCCGGCACGAGCGTGCCGGACCCGCTCGCACAGATGACACAGGACCTGCGGGAAAGCCAGTCGTCGACCGTCCTCACCTACCGGACGACCGACCCCGAACCGCAGTACCTGCAGATGTACATCCTGGGCGACCTGTCCACCACGGCCTGGACCATGGGCCCGGGCGTGGGCCCGACGGCCGTCACGACCGGCACACTGCCGTCCCCGCAGGGCCTGGCCGGCGCAGACCGTACCAGCGTGACGACCCACATCACCGTCGGCCGCCGGACAGCCAGCGCCACCTCGGGGGTCAGCTTCCTGCCGGTGCCGTACCCGGCGACCAAGATCAGCGTGCCCGGGCACTGGGTGATGGATGTGAGCACGTCGATGGTGCTCGGCTTCGGGACCAATCTGTCCGGCCTGTCGTACACGGTGACCAGCGATGATGTTTCCCCGAGCACGGATCAGCTGAACAAGGCGCCCGCGCCGCCGGCCGCGATCGCCGACCAGTACCTGAACGTCCCGGCGGCGTTCCGGCCGCTGACCACGCTCGCGAAGAAGATCACCAGCCATGCGACGACCGGCTACGCCAAGGCGATCGCGCTGCAGAATTGGTTCACCACGTCCGGCGGGTTCAGCTACAGCCTGAGCGCCACCGAACCGCCGAACGCGACCGGTCTCAGTCACTTCCTCACCGTCAGCAAGCGCGGTTACTGCCAGCAGTTCGCGTTCGCGATGGCCGTGCTGGCCCGGTTGCTGGGCATCCCGTCCCGTGTCGCGGTGGGCTTCACCGCCGGCTCGCCCACGGGCATCGGCACCTGGGCGGTCAAGACCAGCGACGCGCACGCCTGGCCGGAGCTCTACTTCCAGGGCGCGGGCTGGCTGCGGTTCGAGCCCACGCCGTCCGGGAGCGGCGGCCAGGGCACGGCCGTTCCGCCGGGCTACACGGTGCCGCAGCAGACGGGCGGCGGCAGTTCGTCCCTTGCCCCGGTGGCCGCCCAGCCGAACACGGGCTCCCCGGGCACCAGCGGGGGCAGTTCGAACCTCAACCCGCACGCGCGCGGGCTGACCGGGAACGGGGGCGGACCGGGCGCGAGCCACGGGGGCACCGGGTTCCCGGCGGAGCCGATCGGGCTGGCCGTGCTCGCGCTGCTGGCCGTGGCGGCGTTCGCGCCGCGGACGGCGCGGTCCCTGCGCCGGCGGCGCCGGTTTCACCGGAGGGGCGACGCCGAGCGGGCGCACGCCGCCTGGCGTGAGGTGCTCGACGACCTCGCCGACTACCGCATCCCGGGGCGGCCGAGTGAGTCACCGCGCAGCACCGCGCGCCGGGTCGCCGCTGAATCCAGCCTCCCGCGGCCCGCGGCCGAGGCCCTCCAGCGGGTTGCGCTCGCAGAAGAACGCGCCAGCTACGCGGGGGCCCCGAGCCCGGCCCCGCCGGGGCACGCCGACCTCGACCAGATCCGGCGCGGGCTGGCGGCGTCGGTGGGCCGCCGGGCCCGCTGGCGTGCGCGCCTGTTTCCCGCGTCCGCGCTCACATCCGCCCGCACCGGGGTGGTGCAGCTGGCCGAGGCGGCCACCCGGGCCCAGTCCAGCATGTGGCGGTTCAGGGGACCACGGGGATGGCGGCGGAACCCGGTCCCGGGCTCTACTTCTGCTGGTTGAACCGCAGCATGTCGCCCCGGGCTCTGGGCCGGTCAGCCGCCCTCCTGCCGGCGGCGCCACCGTTCTTCGAGCCGCTCCATCATGCCCGGCCCCGCCGTATGGTCGGTCGCGCGGCGCTGCTGGCGCCGGCGGCGCCGCGAGGCACGCTTCGGCCGGGCCGTTCCGAACGCGGCCGCCGACATCCCGCTGATGTGCCGCCAGCTGGTGAGCGCCCACATGCTGCAGACGAGCATGACGACGAAGCCCGCGACACCGACCCAGATGTACTGGGATATGACCCCGCCCAGGAGCAGTCCGACGCCCAGCACGAATCCGGCCACGGCCTGGTAGGCCCGGCGCTTGTAGTGCACCCGCGGGTCGCTGGAGCGAACCGTGTGCACAAACTTCGGATCCTCGCTGTAGAGCGCCTGCTCGATCTGCTCGAGCTGACGCTGCTCATGCTCAGACAGCGGCACGACGCCTCCCATGAAACCTTGCACGCAGGACCGGAGGTTCGGTGACTTCCACCAGTCTTCTCCGGCCCATCTCCAGAATACGAGCCGGAACGGGCCGCGTGGAAGAGCGCCCGGCGCTAGGCGTCTTCGCGGGCCTGCCTGCGCGCTTCACATGTTCCTCCAGAGCTCCGCCGGGCGGACCTTACCGTTGCCGAACCGCTCGGCGATCCGGTCCATCGCCTGCTCCGCCTCCCGCCAGCCAGCGGGCCGGTCACCGAAGGCTAGCTGGGTGGCCGCCGCCGACGCGGGCACCAGACCGGTCGCACGGACGCCGACCAAACGCAGCCGCGCCTGGCGGTCCAGTCCGGAGCCCGCATAGAGAGCGCACGCGGTCGCGTAAATCTTACGGGCCAGGTCGCTCGGCTCGGCCAGGGTCCGGGATCGCGTCATCGTCGTGAAATTGGCCAGCCGGAGCTTCACCGTCACCGTCCGGGCCACACAGCCGGCCTCGCGCAGGCTGCGCGCGGTCCGCTCGGACAGCCGCAGCAATTCCCGGCGGACCACGTCCGGGTCGCTGATGTCGGTGGCGAAGGTCTCCTCGGCGCCGATGCTCTTGTCCGGGGCATGCGGGGTCACCGCCCGCGGGTCGCGACCCCAGGCGAGCGCGGCCAGGTGCGAGCCGACGGCCGCGCCCAGGTTGTGCTGCAGCGTGGCTACCGGGGCGTGAGCAATGTCACCCACGGTTCGCAGCCCGAGCCGGGCGAGGATCTCCCCGGTACGCTCGCCCACGCCCCACAGCGCCGAAGTGGGCAGCGGGTGCAGGAAGCCGAGCACCCCGTCGCGCGGCACGACCAGCAGGCCGTCCGGCTTGCAATGCACCGACGCGATCTTGGCCACGAACTTGCTCGGCGCCACGCCCACCGAGCAGGTCATTCCCTGCTCGGCCTCGACCTGCCGCCGGATCGCCGCGCCGATCCACGCCGGGGAGCCGAGACGGCGCTCCGCGCCGGAGACATCGAGGAAGGCCTCGTCCAGGGCGAGCGGCTCGACCAGCGGCGTGACCGACCGGAAGACCGCCATGACCTGCCTGGATACCGCGCTGTAGACCGCATGCCGGGGCGGGATGAACACCGCCTGCGGGCACAGCCGCCGGGCCCGGCTGGCGGGCATGGCGGAACGGACCCCGAACCGGCGCGCCTCGTAGGACGCCGACAGCACGACGCTGCGCCCGCTCGGGGAGCCCACGATCACTGGCTTCCCGGCCAGGTCCGGACGCTCCCGTATCTCCACGCTGGCGTAGAAGGCGTCCATGTCGACGTGCAGGATGTGGCAGGCCGTGTCGTCCGCGGGCTGGTCGCCGGAACGCGCTGCACCGGTCATCGGGTCGGTCATCGGGTCGGTCATCGGGCCGTCCATCGGATTAGCGGCACCCCAGGATGTGGAGCCGGGCGGCGATGTCGCGCAGCGGCGGGTACGTCGCGGCCGCCGCCTCCAGGGATCGCAGTGCCTCCGCGGCACCGGGATCGGCGTCCACCAGGACGCTGGGCACGAGGTCCGCGAAGACCTGCACGCCATGCGCGGCGCCGGGGTAGAGCCCGGCTCCTTCGATCAGCGCGCCGAGGCCGGGCAGGGTGAAGTAATGGGGGACGGGGGCACCGGCGGGCACGCGCCCCGGCTCGGACTGGCCACCGGCGCGGTCCAGCAGCGCACGGGCATCAGCGAACCGGCCCGCGACCGCGCGGTGCAGGATCGCAGCGGCGAGGCTGGCGGCCAGCACGCTCACCGTGCCGCCGGGCCGTAGCACCCGGGCGACGGCGGCGAGCGCGTCGGCCGGCGAATCGACGTATTCGAGGACGCTGTGGCAGATCACGAGATCGGCGGCCGCCTCCCCCACCACGCTGTCCAGGCCCGCGGCCTCACCCTGGACCGCGCTGATCCGCACGTCCATCTCGGCCGCACGGCGCTGCGCGGCCGCCAGCGAGTCCGGGCTCGGGTCCACCACCGTAACGGCATGGCCCAGCGCGGCCAGTGGCACGGCGAAACCGCCGGTCCCGCCGCCCGCGTCGATGACGTCCAGCCGGTCCCGGCCGGTGTCCGCGGCCCGCGCCGCGAGGACGCCGCGCAGCACGTCCCAGACAACGGACGCGCGCGTCCCCAGCGCCTCACCGCCCAAAGCCCCGCCTCCTCGCGACATGACTTCAATGTAGTGCCGCCCACCGACAATGTCGGGAGGTCGCGAGGTCCGGTGCGCGCGACACGCCCGGGGGCCACCGCGCGGCCGCGCCCGGCGCGGCCGGGAAACGGCCCGCCGCGGGGCCGGGCCGGGACGCGGTGACGCGCCGGAATACTTTTTCTGGGCGGTTTCCCGAGGTCGGCGGCTAATTTCTAACGGACTCCGGACACCTTGACGGGATATGGGCGCTGTCTTCAGCCTCAGGCCATATCCTCTGGGCCATGGCTGAGCACCTCGAGCTCCCACGCCCCTGCCGGCTCCTGCGGACGGTGGCCTGGAACCTCACCGAATCGGTAGGGCTGCCGGGCATCGGTTACATCGTTGGCCAGGAACTCGCCGGCCGGAACGCGGCGATGATCGCGGCCTCCGCCGTACTATGGCTGACCGCGGTGGTGCGCAAGGTGGCCACCGGCAGCGTCCCCGGGCTCGTCACGATCTCCGCCCTGGTCATGACGGTGCAGGCCGCCGTGGTGGTGAGCACCGGCAACGTGTTCTTCTTCCTGCTGCAGTTCCCGCTGGCCAATCTGGCCATGGCGCTGCTGTTCGCCCGGACGGCCCCGACGCGCAAACCACTGATCGCGCAACTGGCCGCGGAGGTCGTCGCGCTCCGTCAGCCGTCCACCCACCATCCGGCCCTGCACCGGTTCTTCCAGCACGCCACGTGGCTGTGGGCGGGCCTGTTCTTCCTGATGACCGTCGGATTCTCGGTCATGATGCTCACCGAGCCGCTGACCCTGTTCCTGCTCCTCACCACGGCGGTTACCACGGGCATCGTGGTGTTCGGCGCGGGCCTGTCGGCGCTATGGTTCTTCTCGGTGATCCGCAAGTCCGGCCTGCATGTCCGCTTTGCCCCCGTATAGGGGTAACGCCCCGGTCAGAGCGTGAGCTCGGGCTTCAGGCCGAGCAGCCGCGCCAGCAGGCCGTTGACGAACGACGGGGACGCATCGGTGGACAGATCCCGGGCCAGCTCCACCGCCTCGCTGATCGCCACCCCGTCGGGCACGCCGTCCGCCCAGAGCAGCTCGTAGGCGCCGATCCGCAGGACGTTGCGATCCACCGCCGGCATGCGGTCCAGCGTCCAGCCCACGGAATGAGAGGCGAGCAGTTCGTCGATCCGCTCCCGGTGCGCCTGCACGCCACGCACCAGTTCGGCGGCGTACTCCGGCACCGGCGGGCCGCCGTCGGGGCCCAGCGCGGTGCGTTCCTCCATCAGGGCGATCACCGGCTCGCCGCGCACTTCGGCCTCGAAGAGCAGATCCAGCGCGCGCTTGCGTGCCTTGCTACGAGCGGCCACCTCAGGCGCGGCCGAGGTACTGGCCCGTGCGCGTGTCGACCCTGACCTTCTCGCCGGTGGAGATGAACAGCGGGACCAGGACCTCGGCCCCGGTCTCCAGCTTGGCCGGCTTGGTACCGCCGGTCGAGCGGTCGCCCTGCAGGCCGGGCTCGGTGGCACTGACCGTCAGCTCCACGGCCGCCGGCAGGTCGACGTACAGCGGGACACCGTCGTTGAACGCGACCGTCACCATCTGCTCCTCGAGCAGGTAGTTGGCGGAGTCGCCCACGGTGCCGGCGGGGACCCGGGGCTGGTCGTAGTCCTGGGTGTCCATGAAGACGAAGTCCTCGCCTTCGCGGTAGAGGTACTGCATCTCGCGCTTGTCGACGTTGGCGACGTCCACCTTCACGCCGGCGTTGAAGGTCCGGTCGACCACCTTGCCGGTCATCACGTTCTTCAGCTTGGTGCGCACAAAAGCACCGCCCTTGCCGGGCTTTACGTGCTGGAACTCAACGACGGTCCACAGGTTGCCGTCAAGGTTCAGGGTTATGCCGTTCTTCAGGTCATTCGTGGTCGCCACGTCAGCCGTCTCATCCCTATGCCCGCTCCGTCACAGGGCGAGCAGTTCCCTAGTGGTGGTCGTAAGAATCTGGGCGGCCGGCGCCTCGTGCCCAACATGGTCGTGCCCAGCATGGGCCGCGCCGGCCCCGACGATAAGGACATCCTCGATCCGGACGCCGCCTTGGCCGGGCAGGTAGACACCGGGCTCGACGGTGACCGGAACACAGTCCTCCAGTTTACCCGTACTTCCGTACCCGATCAGCGGTGCCTCGTGGACTTCCAGCCCCACGCCGTGGCCCAGCCCGTGCTGAAAATGCGCGCCGTGGCCGGCCGCGGAGATCAGGTCACGCGCGGCCGCGTCGACGTCGCCGAACTCCGCGCCCGGCTGGGCCGCGGCACAGCCGGCCCGCTGGGCCGCCGCGACCAGTTCGTAGATGTCCCGCTGCCACCCGGCGGGCTCGCCGAGAGCGACGGTACGGGTCATGTCCGCGTGATAGCCGGCGTAGCAGGCGCCGAAATCCATCGTGATCAGGTCCCCGCGGCGCAGCGGCCGGTCGCACGGAGCGTGATGCGGGATCGCCCCGTTCGGCCCGCTGGCGACGATCGTTTCGAAGGCGGGCCGTGCCGCGCCCAGCTCGGCCATCCGGTGGTCCAGCTCCCCGGCCAGGGCCAGTTCGGTGAGACCCGGGCGGATCCGCGGCAGCACATCGGCGAGTGCCTGGCCGGTGATCCGGCAGGCGGCGGCGAGCAGCCCGATCTCGGTGGCGTCCTTGACCATCCGCAGGTCTTCGATCCCGTGGCCGAACGGGACCAGGGTGATGCCCTCCGCGCTGGAAGCGAGGGCTCCGTGGCGCTCCACGGTCACCTCGTGCGCCTCGTAGCCGACCCGGCGCATCCCGCGGCGGGTCATCGCGCCGGCCAGCGCGAGCTCGGTGAACCGCTCGATGGTCAGCTCGAGGTCGGGGCAGTCCCGGCGGGCGGCCAGCGCGTACCGGGAATCGGTGGCGAGCAGCCCCCCGCCTTCGGCCGGCCCACCTTCGGCCGGCAGGAGCAGCGCGGCATTGGAGCTGGCCAGCCCGGTGAGGTAGCGGACGTTCGGCGGCGAGGTGACCAGCACCGCGTCGGCGTCGAGCGCGGCGACCTTGGCTTGCGCGCGGGCCCGCCGGGCGGCGTGAATTTCCGGCATCCCCCGACTCTAGAGCAGTCGTCCGGCCCGCGAAATCGGGACGTTTGGCCCCCAGCCAACGCAACCCCCGGATGTCTGCACGGCTGAGCGTCCCATGGGACTCCTCTTCCCGGGCCGTTCGGCGTAGCCGGAAAGAGCGGAACTCCCACGGCCGCTGCGGGTGAGTAAGAGTGTGAGCACCTAAGCCGGGGAGCCCTGTCACCGGGTATCCCGCGTGCAGTTACGACCCGCCGCATCCGCGCCTTGATCCCGGCGCGTTCAACAAGATCTTCTCGTTCGGCTCGGTGGCGGCCGAGACCAACGGCACGATCGCGTTCATCATCCATCCCGCGGCCATACCGCCCGGAACCGCGGTCTTCATCGTGGCCTACGTGCCGTCGAAGTCCCCCGGCGCGGATGGCGGCAGCTCGTCGGGCGACGAGTTCACCCTCATCGACAACGGCCCGCTCGGACCGTGTACGTCCAACGCCCCCTGACCGTCCTCGCGGGGCCCGGTGCTGCCGGGCCCCGCGACCTCGCCGTCCTCAGGCGGCCAGTTCGGCGGCGCGCTCGATCAGGCGGACGCGGCCGGCATGGTCCCCCGCCAGCGGGATGACGGTCAGCGTGGTCGCCCCGGCCGCACGGAACGCGGCGAGCCGCTCCCGCACGTAACCTTCCGGGCCGATCAGCGAGGTCTTCTCCAGCAGTTCCGTGGGGACCAGGGCCTCCGCCTCGGCCTTGCGGCCGTCCAGGTAGGCGTCCTGAATCTGGTCCGCGGCGGCCCCGTAGCCGAGCCGGTGAGCCAGCGTGTGGTAGAAGTTCTTGCCGCGGGCGCCCATGCCGCCGATGTACAGGGCGAAGAACGGGCGGGCCAGATCGCGGTAGGCGGCCACGTCGGCGCCGATCATCAGCGGAGCCTGGGCGACCACGTCCAGCGGGCCGAGCGCCGGGTCCCGCTTGGCCATCCCCTCGGCCATTGGGGCGCCCCACACCTCCCCCGCCTTCTCGGGCAGGTAAAAGAACGGTTGCCAGCCTTCGGCCAGCTCGGCGGTGAGCGCCACGTTCTTCGGGCCAACCGAGGCGACCATGATCGGGATGCGCTCGCGCACCGGGTGGTTGATCAGCTTGAGCGGCTTGCCGAGGCCGGTGCCCTGATCCGCGGGGAGCGGGAGCTGATAGTACCGGCCGTCGTAGCTGAGCCGCTCCCGGCGCCACACCATCCGGCAGATCTCGATCAGCTCGCGGGTCCGGCCGACGGGGGCGTCGTAGGGCACGCCGTGCCAGCCCTCGATCACCTGCGGGCCGGACGCGCCGAGGCCGAGGGTGAACCGGCCGTTCGAGACGTAGTCCAGCCCGGCCGCGGTCATCGCGGTCAGTGCCGGGGTGCGCGAATACAGCTGGAAAATGCCGGAGGCCAGCTCGAGCCGCTCGGTCTTGGCCGCGATATAGCCGAGCTGGCTCACCGCGTCGTAGCTGTAGGCCTCCGGCACGAACACGATGCCGAGACCGGCCTTCTCGTAGTCGGCCAGCTCCGTGACTGTCTCAGCGAAGCCCCCGGCGTAGTTGATCGACATCCCGACGCGCATGCTCCAGCCTTCCGTTCCACTCTCACCGAGTTCCGTTCGGCCAATGAATGAACGTTAACCGGTCCGGGGCGGCACTGCTGAGCCCAGGCGGCCGACGATGTCGCGGCAGACGTCCGCGGGTTCGCGGCCGTCGGTGGACACCGTGTGCGTCGCGACCGCCTCGTAGGCCGCCAGCCGGTCGGCGTAGACGGTGGGCAGGTCGGGCCGGCGCAGCATCGGGCGCCCGTCGTCGCCGCCGACCCGGGCCACCGCGCCGTCGTAACGAACGTGCAGGTAGACCACGTCCGCGGCGAGCAACAGCCGGCGGGTCCGCGCGTCTTCCACCGCGCCGCCGCCGAGGGCGAGCACCGCGGGGGGCCCGTTGAGCAGCCCGGCGATGGTCTCGTGCTCCGCCGCGCGGAACGCCTGCTCCCCGTGGTCGGCGAAGATCTTCGAAACCGGGTGTCCCGCGCGCTCCTCGATCACCGCGTCGGCGTCGATGAACGGCAGCCCGAGCTGCCCGGACAGCAGGCGGCCCACCGTGGTCTTGCCGGCCCCCATGAACCCGACCAGGACGATCACGGGGCGCTGCCCGGGGTCCCGGCCCCCACGAGCTTTGCGATGGCCTGCAGGGCGAGCTGGTAGGACTGCAGGCCGAAGCCGGCCACGGTGCCGTTGGCCACGCCCGCGACGACGGAGGTGTGCCGGAACGACTCGCGTGCGGCCGGGTTGGACAGGTGGACCTCGACCAGCGGCGCGGTGCGCATCGCGAGCGCGTCCCGCAGCGCGTAGGAATAGTGCGTGAACGCGGCCGGGTTCAGCACGACCGGCGTGCGCGCGTCGGCGGCTTCGTGGACCCAGCGGATCATCTCGGCCTCGTCGTCCGTCTGCCGGACCGTCACGTCCAGGCCGAGCTGGCGGCCGGTCTCGCGGCATGTCTCGGCCAGATCCGCCAGGGTGGCCGAGCCGTAGACGTCCGGCTCGCGGATCCCGAGGCGGCCGAGGTTCGGGCCGTTGAGCACGAGCACCTGCGTCATGACCGGCACACCTCCAGGTACGCCTGTTCCAGCAGTTCCTCGGGAGGTCCCTCGAGGATGGCGGGCCGGGCCGGCCCGTCGAGGACCACGAAGCGCAGGCGGGCGCCCCGTGTCTTCTTGTCGACCGCCATCGCGGCGCGCAGTTCCGGCCAGACGTCGGGCCGGTACGCGGTGGGCAGCCCGACGGAGCTGAGCACGCCGCGATGCCGGGCCGCGGTCTGGCCATCCAGGCGGCCCGCCAGCCGGCTCAGCTCGGCGGCGTAGACCATCCCGATCGCCACCGCGTCGCCGTGCCGGAACCGGTACTCCTCGGCGCGCTCGATCGCGTGACCGAGGGTGTGGCCGTAGTTCAGCGTCTCGCGCAGGCCCGCCTCGCGGAAGTCCGCCGCGACCACGTGCCCCTTGAACCGGATCGCCCGCTCGATCAGCTCCCGGGTGTGCCGCCCGTGCGGGACCGTGGCGCCCTCCGGATCGTCGTCCACCAGGTCCAGGATGGCCGGGTCCGCCACGAAGCCCGCCTTGATGACCTCGGCCAGCCCGGCGACGTAGTCGGCCCGCGGCACCGTCTCCAGCGTGGCCAGGTCGGCCAGCACTCCCGCCGGGGCGTAGAACGCGCCCACGAGGTTCTTGCCCTCGGGGATGTCGACCGCGGTCTTGCCGCCGATCGCGGCGTCGACCATGCCGAGCAGCGTGGTCGGGACGAGCACGACGCGGATCCCGCGCAGCCAGGTCGCCGCGACGAAGCCGGCCAGATCGGTCACCGCGCCCCCGCCGACGCCGACGATGCAGTCGGTACGGCCGACGCGCTCGGCGGCCAGCCGGGACCAGAGCCCCGCCGCGACCGGGATCTGCTTGGCCGCCTCGCCGTCCGGGACCTGCTCGGCCACCACCCGGTATCCGGCGTCTTCGAGCGCGTGGCACGCCGGGTGGGCGATGTGGCTGACGCTGCCGGAGGAGACTACGAAGACCGTGGCGGCTTCCTTCCCGACCAGGCCGGGCAGTTCGCCGAGGGCGCCGGTGCCGACGACCACCTCGTAGGGGCGCTCGCCGCCGACGGGGATCCTGGTGATGCTCATCGCGCCGTTACTCCGTCCGGGCCAGAGTTCTCCGCCAGCCAGGCGGCGATCTCGTCGGCGATCTCTTCCGGCGCGAGATCATCGGACGACACGGTGAACGTGGCCAGCCGCTCGTAGATGGGGCGCCGTTCCTCGAGCATGCTGCGCAGCCGGCCGCGCGGGTTCCCGGGGATGATGACCCGCGGCCGGTCCAGGCCGAGACGGCGCGCGACCGCGGTGAACCCGGCCGCGAGGTAGGCCACCGGCTGCCCGGCGAGCAACTGCTGGATGCCCGGGTCGAGCACCGCGCCGCTGCCCAGCGCGACGACGGCGCCACTGGCGGCAAGCGCCTGCTCCGCCGCGGCGCGTTCCAGTGCGCGGAACGCCGGCTCGCCGTCATCGACGAAAATGTCACCCACCGGCTTGCCCGCCACCGCCTCGACGTCGGTGTCGGTGTCGACGAAGGCGGCGCCGAGATGCCCGGCCAGCATGGTCCCCACCACCGATTTGCCCGCCGCAGGCGGTCCCACCAGAACCACGAGAGGCCGTTCCGTGCTAGGCGCCTCAGCGGTCACGTGATCACCAGAGCGTCGACGTAGGCACGCACGTTGCGGCGGATCTCGTCCACCGAGTCCCCGCCGAACTTCTCGGTCACGGCGTCGGCCAGCACCAGCGCGACCATGGCCTCGGCCACCACCCCGGACGCGGGCACCGCGGTCGCGTCGCTGCGCTGGTCGATCGCCTTGGCCGGCTCGCGGGTCTGCACGTCGATCGTGTCGAGGGCACGCGGCACGGTGGAGATGGGCTTCATCGCGGCGCGGACCCGGAGCACCTCGCCGTTGCTCATGCCGCCCTCCACGCCGCCGGCCCGGTTGGTCCGCCGGCGCACGCCATCCGGGCCCGTTTCGATCTCGTCGTGGGCCTGCGATCCCCGGCGGCGGGCGGTGGTGAACCCGTCGCCGATCTCGACGCCCTTCATGGCCTGAATGCTCATGACGGCCGCGGCCAGCCGCGCGTCGAGGCGCCGGTCCCAGTGCGTGAAGCTGCCGAGGCCGGGCGGCAGGCCGAAGCCCAGCACCTCGACGACGCCGCCGAGGGTGTCACCCTCCTTGCGGGCCACGTCGATCTCCTCCACCATCGCGGCGCTGGTTTTCGGGTCGGCGCAGCGAACGCGGTCCGCGTCGATGCGGGCCGCGTCCTCCGGACCGGGCAGCAGCCCGTCCGGGGCGCTGACCGCACCCAGGGCCACGACGTGGCTGATGACCTCCACGCCGAGCGCCTGGCGGAGGAATTGCCGCGCGACCTCGCCCAGCGCGACCCGGGACGCCGTTTCGCGCGCGCTCGCGCGCTCGAGCACGGGGCGGGCGTCCGTGTGGCCGTACTTCTGCATCCCGGCCAGGTCCGCGTGCCCGGGGCGCGGCCGGGTCAGCGGGGCGTTCCGGGCCAGCGCGGCGAGTTCGCCGGCGTCGACCGCGTCCGGGGACATCACCGTCTCCCACTTGGGCCATTCGGTGTTCGCGATCCGGATCGCCACCGGGCCGCCGAGCGTGACCCCGTGCCGGATCCCCCCGGTGAGCTCGACCTCGTCCTGCTCGAACTTCATCCGGGCGCCCCGGCCGTAACCGGCCCGGCGGCGCGCCAGCGCGGCGGCGATGTCGTCGGTGCCCACCCGCACTCCCGCGGGGACCCCTTCGCAGATGGCCACGAGCGCGCGCCCATGGGATTCACCCGCGGTAAGCCAGCGAAGCATGTCCTTGATCCTATGGGGCGGCGGAAGCGTGTTCCCCGGGAACGACGGCAGCGTGTCCCGGGGAAGGCGACTGCTGGAGCCCGTGCCGGTTCTCAGCGCGGATGGCATATCAGGCTCTTGTGACCTGTGGCTGGCCCGGATTTTCCCGCCGCGGCGGAGGGCTGCGTCTCAATCTCGTGGCATTTTCCTCAGCCCAGTCGGGTCGAACGTAACGCTGGCGGATGCTCTCCGCTACCGATGGCTGGCCAGCACGGCGCTGCTGCTGAACAGCCGTGGAGCGAGATACGGCGTTGTCGTCGCGACGTAGCTGCTGGTCAGATGGTGGGCGTCAAAGTAGACGAGGACGTTGCCGACGACCGACGGGCAGACACCGTTCCCGCAGATGAACTGGTTCATGTCGATCACCTTCACCTTGCCCGCCATCAAACGCGCCGCCTGGACGGTCGGCGGATCCGGCAGGATCGCCTCGGCAGCCGGACGGTCACAGGCCGGCGAAGCGGCGCCGTACTCGGAAACGCAATCCGCCGGATCGAAGTCCATCGCGGGGGTCTCCTGGATCGGGACCACGGAGATGCCATGATCCTGGAGTTGCTCCCAGTACTGTGCCATCCCCGCCGCGATGTCCGCGTGGGCCGCGGAGCCGACCTGGGGGTGTGCCACGGACCCCATCTCGTCGAAGTCGGACGTGATCACGACGTCGGGGCGGATACTGGTGAGCAGGTCGTGCTGCACCGTGACGTCCCACTCGTGGCACGATGTGTACGGGACGTTGGGGACGTTGGTGTTCGGATCGGTCATCCAGGTGGCGGTCCACGGGCAGGTGGCGTGCAGGTCGGTGACCAGCCTCCAGTGATAACGCAGGGCAACCTCGTCGAGGGCCGGGAACCAGTTGCCGGCGACAGAGTCACCGACCAGAGCGACGGTGAGCGTGGGGTCGGTCCTGTCGCCGTACACGCACACCTTCGGCGCGACGGCGTACTCGCCATCCAGGCAGCCTTGCTGCCAGTACCCGGGAATAGCCGCGAGCGCGTCGTCCGGCGGCGGCAGGACGGGCTTCGCCGGGACGCTGACAGCCTTGCCCGCGAGCGCCGCGGCACCGGGATAGCCCGGCCCTAGCTTGCCGTCCCACTGGCCGGGCACGCTCGCGATGTAAACCGACACCAGGATCACCGGCAAGGCAGCCGTCAGCGCGGTCGACAGGGAACGCCAGCCGTGCCCGGTGAGCTTCGGCGAGAGCCGCACCTGGTCTTCGACGTAGACCTTGGTCCACCACGCCGCCGCTAGCGAAGCTACGATCAGGGCCGGGCCGCTCAGGGCACCGGGGCTCTTGCCGCGGTCGGCGGTCCACAGGTCGATCATGGGCCAGTGCCACAGGTAGAGCGAGTACGAGATGCCGCCGAGAAAGACCATCGGCCGCGCCGACATCAGCCGCGCCGGGCCGCGCCGTCCCAGGTTAGATCCTCCCGCGATGAGCATGACGGCACCTCCGACGGGCAGCAGTGCGAGGGCTCCCGGAAACGCGGATGTCCCGCGCAGCACGAAGGCCGAGGCGAGCACGGCAGCCAGCCCGGCCCATCCGAGCCAGCCTTGCCTGCGAAGCACGTGATCAACGCGTTCGGGGAGCATGGCGAGCAGTCCGCCGGCGCCGAGCTCCCATATCCTGGTGGTCGTGAGGAAATAGGCGGCGGCGCGGTCAACCCGCGTCTCGTACACCGAGTACGCCAGTGAGGCGGCCACGAGCGTCACCACGAGCCCGGCAAGTACGACGCGGCGACATCGGCGGCCCGCGAGAGCCGCGACGACGAAGAGCAGCGGCCAGACCAGGTAGAACTGCTCCTCTACCGACAACGACCAGAAGTGCTGCACAGGTGTGGCCGCATCGTTGGACGCCAGGTAATCGACGGCCTCGTGTGCGAGTTGCCAGTTCTGGAAGTACAGCGCGCTGGCCCTTATCTGTCCGGCCGTATCGGCCAGCCGGCCCGGCGGCAGCACGAGACGCGCGACGACCCAGGTCACGCCGAGCACGAGAGCGGCCGCCGGCACGAGGCGCCTGGCCCGGCGGCCCCAGAAATCGAGTAGCCGGACTCGGCCGTCGCGCTGGTAACCGTGCCAGAGATGCCCGGTGATCAGGAAGCCCGAGATCACGAAGAAGACATCGACCCCCGCGAAACCGCCGGGCACGAGCGACGGGTAGAGGTGATAGATCACCACCATCGACACGGCGAGCGCCCGCAGGCCCTGGATGTCTGGACGGAAACCGCGACCGTTCGCGTCCGACCGGTCAGCGACGGGCCGCACCGCCGCGGACAACACCTCGCTCACTTCTGTTCCGCCTTCGGCTCGCATAGGAGGCACACCCAGGCTGCCGTCGCGCAGAAGCCAGGGGAGGTGAGATCACTGACAGGCAAGCAGATCGTAAGCGCGGAAACTAAGAACCCTACAGCCCGCTGGCCGCGATGACCGCGATCGCGCCCGCCAGCATGAACGGGCCGAACGCGATCTGGGACTTGCGCGTCGCCTTCCCCGCCGCGATCATCGCGACGCCCACCACGGCGGCCAGCACGAACCCCGCGGCCAGGCCGATGAACAGCGCGGCGGGGCCGATCCAGCCGAGGTAAAGACCGAGCAGCCCGGACAGCTTCACGTCGCCCCAGCCGATACCGGCCGGATAGATCAGCGCCAGGATCAGGTAGAAGGCCGACGCGCAGGCCAGCCCGATGAAGGCGTGGCTGAGGTGACTGGGGCCGTCACGGACGGCCGGGGTGACCGCGCCCAGCAGGACGAACGCCACCGGGTAGGACCCGAGCGTGAGCAGGTCCGGCAGTCGCCGGTGCGCGACGTCGATGAAGGCCAGGGCCACCGCGACCGAAGCCAGGAAGAGATAAGCGGGCAGTACCGGGCTGACCCCGAAGCGCAGGCCCATCAGGGCGAAGACGACCGCGGTGAGCAGTTCGGCGGCCGGATGCCAGGCGCCGAAGGGCTCGCCGCAGTACCGGCAGACACCGCCGGTCCGGGCCCAGCCGAGCAGCGGGACGAGGTCGCCGGCGCGCAGCCCCACCGCGCACCGCGGGCACTCCCCCGCCGGGTGCCTGGTCAGCTCGCCGAACGAGCCGGAGATCGTCCGCGACGCGGGGACCCGGTCGATGAGCACGGTGACGTAGCCGCCGGCCAGCAAGCCCACCACCGCACAGGCCACGGCCGTGACCCAGGATCTCACCGGCGGATGCGGGGGGCGGGCACCGCGGATACCTCGATCCCGCGGCGCAGCCGTCCGGCGAGCCGGGCCGCGATCGCCTCGGCCACCCGCTGAACGTCCGCGGGCGGCGTGGCCCCGGGACGGATGACCAGGCGGATGGCGAGGTCCGTGCCAGTGCCGGTGCCGCCCCCGGATCCCCCGGATCCTCCGCTGCCGAGTTCTGCGCCGGCGATGGCGGGCTCACCGGCCAGGACCTCGGCGATCTGGGCGCGCACGTCGGGATCGTCCTGCGGGGCGGGCGGCGGTTCGCCCCTCGCGAGTGCGCCGAGCCGGGCCCCGTCGACAGCGAGCGGGACCGGGCCCGCCACGTCGATCACCACGGCGCACGAGTCGGCCACGGCGGTCTCCCACACCTGGGCAGCCAGCGCCGGAACGGGACGCGCATCGGCTCGCCATCGGGTGAGGGCTTCCAGCGAGGTAAAGGCCAGCAGCGCCGGACGGCCATCCCGGCCGATGAGGGTGGGGAACGCCATCTCCCGGCCGGGAGCGGAACCTGCGGGGCCACAGGCGTGCGCGGGGTGGTGCTCAGCCCCGGCCGGACTGGCCCCGGCGGGCTCGGCGGGCTCGGCGGGCTCGGCGGGACTGGCCCCGGCGGGCTCGTGTTCGACCAGCGGAATCAGCAGCCGCGTTCCCGACAGGGCCGCCAGGGCCGCTTGCTCGGCTTCCCGGCCCGCCGCGTAGCCCGCCAGGATCGCGGCGGCGCGCGGATCCGCTTTCCCGTCATCGCCGGCGAAGCGCTGGCCGCCGGTGTTCAGCCCGCCCACGGCTCCGACCCTATCTCTCGGCTCCCGCGCGACGGGGCGCTCCGGGCCCCCGAATCCCCCAGTTGGACCCATAACGGTCGGGAGTGTCCAAAGGCCATTTTCTTCGCCGGGATGCGCCGCACTCCGGGAAATTGGGCACGCCATGCGGACTATCACAAGATCACTGTTAACACGCCACGGGAAGGAAACGAGATACAGTAATTTCGTTCGGCCGTCAAAGCGCATCTTGTAACCAAGTGACTCCGTTAAGTAATAGAGCGGATATTATTACGGCCTTGACCAGGCTGGTGGCCACGTGATTGGCCGAATCAGTTGAGAGCCCATTGTAGATATGGGACTCTCGTGAACGGCACAGCACTGCAGCCAGCGAAGAGATTGGCCTCTTTCCTGGTGTGAACGCGGGGATTCCGGCCTGGGGTATACGGAGAGGAGCCTGAGGTGAGGTTCGCGGTTGGCTGGCGGGCCACTGCGTGTTCTCCCCGCGCAATCGCGTGGAGCGGCCGCGACCCGTTCGCGTGCTGTGCGCACGGCTCCCCGGATCACCGGGCGGCTCCAGCGTCGGCGGCACGGTGACCCGGCCCGAGCAGCAGATCATGAGTATCGCGCCAGGTACACCGATGCGGAAAGTGGTTCCGCCGCGGCTGGTCGGGCCCTATCTCAACGGCCAGCGTTCGATCATCGCCGGTTTCGTCTACCGCGGGCGCGACGTCGCTTTCCGCGATCCGGCGGAGTGCTTTGTCGCCCTTGGCCTCGGCTATGAGGGCTCCGAATTCACGGCCGACATGCCAGAGGTGTACTTCCTCTCCTGGCTGGCAAGGGAGATGGACACGTACGTGGCGGCTTCGGGACCGGATGAGCCCGGCGGCGGATGGCAGGAGCTGTCCCCGGCCGCGCGCGCCACGATGGCCACCTCACACGTCCGCGTGGTCCCCGAGTTCTACACCGATCCCATGCCGATCCCGGTGGGCGCGTCGATATCCCGGCTCACCGCGCGCGGTGATGACCTCATTGCCAGGTACGACGGCCTGGCGTGGCGGCGGCCGACGAGGGAGGTATGAGCATGCGATACCGGCTCATGGCGAGCTTCCAGGGTGCTCCGTACCAGGCGGGCATCGGCCCGTCCGACGAAGAGGTGACCCTGTTCGCCGCCTGCCCGCCTCCGGAGGAACTGGGGTTCCGCTCCTCGTCGGGTCACTGGCGCAAGCGGGTCAGCGTGGAGGAAATCGACGCCCTGTGGGAGTCGCGGCCGATCGGGCGCTACCGCGGCGAACGCTGCATGGTGCTTGATGACCTGGGCGACCGGATGCACATCGCGTACCTCGGCCGGGACCTGTACATGGCGCGGCGGCTCGGTTTCTGGGAAGTGGACCGCGGCGTGTTCGAGGTCGTCGTGCCGCGCCAGGAGATCAGTGATCTGCGGGAGGAGCGGGGCGAATACGAGCTCGCGGTCCTTGACGAAGGCACCCTGCCCGGCACGTGGGACGGCGGCCACCGGGAGACCTGGGCGTCCAATCCGCGCGACTACGGCTCCGCGCCGGACACCGGCCCGCTGCGCTCACAGGTCGCGAGCCTCCCGCGTGAGCTGGTGGACACCGGGCCGTCGTGGGCCACGGACGCGCCGGGACCGCAGGAATCCCGCGGCTGGGACGACGGTGGCTGGGAGGGGCGTGACGACCAGGCCCAGGATCCGCGCGACACGGGCACCTGGGCCGCCATACGCGACCTGGATCCGCAGAACATGCCGGAATCCGGCGGGCCGTTCCCACGTGACCGGGGCGGCTGGCGTGCCCGCGACACCGGCGGGTGGGAAAGGCCCGACACCGGCACATGGGATGCCCGTGAGGTAGCCGAACGGGCCGCACGGGAGGCTCCCGACCGCCAGGCCACGCCGAACTCGCGGAACACCGGCGGGTGGAGCGCACGCGAAGGCGCCGACACGGCCGCCCGCGACGCGCGGGAAGCCAGGAACACCACGGGGAGCTGGAACAGTCGGGACGACGTCGGGCCGGCCGCGCAGAACGGCCGCGCCAATGGCCACTGGGACGGCCTGGAGAATGGCCACTGGAACGCCCCGGAGGCTGACGGCTGGGACGCACGCGAGGGAAACGGCCGGGACGCCGGGGGCAATGGCCGCTGGGACGCCCCGGAGGCTGACGGCTGGGACGCACGCGAGGGAAACGGCCGGGACGCCCGGGGCAATGGCCGCTGGGACGCCCCGGAGGCTGACGGCTGGGACGCACGCGAGGGAAACGCCCGGGACGCCCGGGGCAATGGCCGCTGGGACGCTGGCCAGGCGCCAACCGGCCAGCGAGAGGCGGAGCGCTGGGATCCGCAGGATACGTTGGCCTGGAACCCGGTGAGCTCCGGCGAATGGGATTCCCCGTCAGGGTCGTACCCGCCGCCGGCCCAGACGCCGGTGACCAATACGCCGGCGGCGCAAGCGCCGGTGGCCCAATCGCCGGTAACCCAATCGCCGGTAACCCAATCGCCGGTAACCCAATCGTCGGTGGAGCGGTGGGATTCGCGTGCGCCGGGCCCGGTCCCGGCGCACGCGCGGCCCGTCCTGGACGCTCGCGAGATGGCCGAATGGGAGCCGAACGAAGTCCTGCGCCCCGCGGCGAACGGGGTGGTAAGCCCGGCGGCCCAGCAGCGGACCCCGGACGCGGCGGTGGTCTGGCACGGCTCGCCCAGCCCGGAGGACTCGGGACGGTGGGGAGCGCCGGTGCCCGTGGCCGACGGCCGGGGAAACTCGCCGCGGCTCGCCATCGGTAGCGGACCGGCAGACCCCGGGATGAACGGCACGGCCCCGGGCCGGCACGTCAGCCGGAGGTCGTCCGGTAAGACGCGGGTGACCGCGCAGGCGGTGTTTTCCCAGCTGCTGGAACTGGCGTCCATCCCCCAGTCGGCCTACGCGGTGGACGCCGAAGTCGACGGCGCGATGTGCCTGGTCCGGGCGCGGGGTGGCTACGAGGTGTTCAGTTCCGCCGATCGGACGCGGCACGAGGTCCGTCACTTCGAGGACGAGGAAGCGGCCTATTTCTACCTGTTCGGCATCCTGGCCGCCGAGGCCGTACGGAGCGGCCGTCTCGGGCCGCAGACGGCCCCGCCCGGGCACCGCAGCACATCGGCGCAGCCTGGCTATCCGTCCGGCCGGAGATAACCTCAGGCCTGCGTACCGCTTATTAGGCTGACGCCTGGCTAATCGAGTCCACGTGGCTAATCGGGCCAGCGCGGCAAATCGGGCCAGCGCCGACTAATCGGTTGGCGTGACGCTTATCTGGCCACCAAGCTGGCTGGTGGCCCCGTCTCCCCCACCGGCAAGGCGGACACAGTGACCGCAAAGGCGCTCAGCATGATTACCGAACGCAACCCATTGCAGAAACCTTACGTCGATTATAAGTTGGCTCCGCTTCGGCCGTCGGCGGGGCTAGGGTTCAGTAGCCGGCGGGGCTGACGGTCCCCCGCTCCCCAAGCAGCCCCGCCGGCCCGCATCCACAGGCATTTGGCTACTAATTCCCGCAGCCAGCCGCGGCAGCACAGGCGAATAAGATGCCGCAGTAGATTTCTTAAGCTCTCCCGGTTTCCGCAAATACCATGGTCTTTTTCTCCGGGACTACGGGATAGTCAGTCTTTTGCCGAAAAACCGCTGAATTAATTCTGCTGGTCCTCGGCAAGATTTACGGCCGGTACGGTGGGAGCCGTGGCCCGCAGCGCAAGAAGGCAGTCGCACACGGCGGCGCCAAGGACGGTGCCGGGAGTGACGCCGGTACACGGGCCATGGCCGGCGGGTTCGGCTGACCGGCCCGCGCCAGCCCGGCCAGTTGTCGTTCCCGGGGTGGCCAGCCTGGCGCTGCACCGCCTGCTTCGTGAGCCGTTCCAGCCCGGTCGCGTGATCGCGGCCCTGGCCGGCGGCATCTACCTGGACTTCGGCGAATACGCCGGTGAGCCGCAGGTGATCGCGCTGACCACACCCGGCGCGATCTGCCTGCCGAACGCGATCGCGCTGAAGTTCTCCAGCAAGGACGCGCCTACTGTGGCCACGGTGAACGGAGCGCCTGCCCGTGACACGACCACCACCGAGGGGATACCCGGCCACGGAGACGAGGCGTGGGCGGGCAACGGTCGCGTCCTGGCCTGTGGGATGGACGTCCAGGTCCGCCGCTGGTGGGATCCGTGCCCGGTATTCGGTCCGCTGTCCCGGGGCCGGCTGGAGCACGGGCTGGCCGCCCTGGCCCGGGTGTATTCGGCCGCCGACTGCCAAACGGGCCTGGAGGGGCACGAAGGACCGGCGGCTCTGGCCGCGTGCTGCGCGGCGGGTGACCTCGCCGGGGCGGTCGAGCTGGCTGAAAGCCTGGTGGGCCTCGGCTCCGGCCTGGCCCCGAGCGGGGACAGCATGATCAGCGGCCTGCTGCTGGCCCTGCGCCTGCTCGGTGGGGCGACCGCCGGCGGAACGAGAGCGGTATGGCTCGCCGACTGGCTCGGTGCGGCCGTCACATGCTACGCCGAGCAGCGGACCACCGCGCTGGGAGCCGCGCTGCTGCACTGCGCCGCGCGCGGGCAAGCCGCTGAGGAGGTTTCGGCGGTGCTGCGCGGCTTCGCGGGACAGGAACCGGTGGAACCCGCGGCACGGCGCCTGCTGGCGGCAGGAGGCGAATCGGGAGCCGCACTGACCTGGGGGCTCATGGCCGGATGTGGAGCGGCGCTGGCCCTTGCGGCTCCCTGACGGCGGTCGCCCCCCGCGGCCCCGACGGCGCGGTTCTGCCTCCCGGTGCGCGCGAACGGCCCGGCCGCTGCCAGGATGACAACCATGACGCCTCACACCCCCTCTCAGGCCCCCCAGGCGCTGGCGGCGAGCACCGGAAGTCAGGAAGCGAGTGTTCCGGTCACCGGCGCGCAGTATGAGCTTTCCGCCGGTGATTACCGCGCCGTGATCACCGAGCTGGGTGCCGGGCTGCGCGAACTGAGCCAGGGCGGCACCCCGGTGGTCTTCGGCTACGAACCTGATGAGCTGCCTCCTGGTGCCGCCGGCCAGCTCCTGACACCGTGGCCCAATCGGGTTGACCATGGGCGCTACCACTTCGGTGGCGCCGACTTCCAGCTGGACCTCAGCGAGGTGGGGAACGGTAACGCGATCCACGGGCTCACCCGGCTTGCCGCATGGGTGCCGGTCCGGCACGAGCCGGCCAGCGTCGTGCTGAGGCACCTGCCGCACGGCTACGCCGGGTACCCGTTCTGCCTCGAGACCGACGCCGAGTACCGGCTCACCGCGGACGCCGGCCTGCACGTCACGATCTCAGCCACCAACCGCGGCACCCGCCCCGCCCCGTACGGCTTCGGGCAGCATCCCTATCTCACCGTCGGCGCGTCAGCCCTGGACGAGTGGGAGCTGGCGCTGCCCGCCACCCGGTGGCTGGCGGTGGACCAGCGCGGGATCCCCTCGGGCCCGGCCGAGGACATCGACGGTGCCGTGTGTGATTTCCGGTCACCGCGGGCGATTGGGAGCTCCCACCTCGATCATGCACTCACCGGCCTGACGCGGGAGAGCGATGGGCGGGCCTGGGCGCACCTCCGCTCGGCCGCTGCCCAGGTCTCGCTCTGGGCCGGCCCGAACTGCCCCTGGCTCCAGGTGTTCACCAGCGACACGCTACACGGTGACCGACACCGCAAGGCCCTCGCCATCGAGCCGATGAGCTGCCCGCCCAACGCCTTCGTCACCGGTGACAGCCTCATCGTCCTCGCACCAGGTGAGACCGTCACGCACCACTGGGGTGTTCAGGCGCATCAGGCGTAACTGAGCCGCCGCCTTGGCCGGCACGCCCGCTACGGACCGGCCGTGGGCACAGAAGGCTCGGGTCAACTGGTGCCACCGTGCTATGCTGCGAGCAGTTATCGCCGCTCACCAGCGCGAATGTCGCGATTTTCGTCGGCATCCCGGTTTCGAGTGTTAACTGAAGGATCGAACGGTAGCCCCGTCGCGGGCCTGACAGCGATCCCGTACTGCTTTTTCTCACTCGCACCGCGCGCCGCGGTCGGCCACGCACGGATCCTGTCTGGGCATCCGTTTGTATTCTCTCCGCACCCTGGGCACCTCTGGACCACGGGACCTGGGCACAAAGAAACGTGGGCAACCGATGTTGATATCGTTCATCTGGTCCCCGGGGAATGCACTTCCGGCCGGCACCGGCGGCTCGGAGAATTACACCGTCGGGCAGGTCCGGGAACTGAACCGGCGTGGCGTACCAGCGCAGGTGGTTACCGTCGGCCTAGGTGACCGCGACGGCCGGGACGACTTCACCGACATCCCGTTCCGGTCACTGTCGACGTTGACCGAGGTCGGTCAGCTCGACAGCACCGTCGTCTTCGTCAACGAACCGCACATCGTGCCGACCCGGTATCCGGCGTTCCTGATCCTGCACAACCCGCCGCCCATCCGGGAACGGTACAAGGCGTTCGCCATCGACGGCACCAGGGATCGCGCCCTGATCGCCACCAGCCAGTACGCGGCCGCGCTGTGGTCGAGATATCTGGACGTCGACGTTTCGACGATCAACGTCGTGTACCCATTCGCCGAACCATGCTTCGCCGCCCAGTCCCGGCCGGGAAACGAGACCCGCAAGACCCGCGTCCTGTTCGCCGGCCGGCTGAGCCCGGAAAAGGGCATCTACACCCTGCTGGAGACGCTGCACATCGACATCATCGACCAGGACGCGGCACTCACGTTCACCGCGACCACAGCGGGCGCGGACAAGCCGCAGGGGAAGATCATTGAGCGACTGCTCGGCGAGCACCCCGGCATCTCCCTGGTAGCCACCTGCAAGACGCCGACCAGGATGGCGGCGCTGATGGCCGGCCACGACATCGTGGTGATGCCCTCCAACAGCCAGTACTGGCACGAGACCTTCGGCATCGTCTCGATCGAGGCGCAGCACTCGGGCTGCCGGGTGATCGCCTCCGACGACGGCGGCCTGCCCGAGACCGACTGCGGCGGGGTATCGCTCGTGAAGCCGGACAACGCCGAAGCGCTCGCCTGGGGTATCCGTGAGGCAGTGGAGAGCGGACCGCTCTCCCCGGCCGCCAGGCAAGACGCCGGGATGAGGTTCACCGTCGCGCAGTCCGTCGATGCGCTGCTGAACGTATTCGCCCAGCCGCTGCCGATCCCGCCCGCGACCATCGTCCGGCAGCTCGAAGAGCTGATCCTGGCACCATCGGCGAACGCGCCGTGCGGCGCCAGCCCGGGCAGCACGCTGGCCGGAACAGTCGTGTAGCCAGGACGCGCCGACGCCCATCGGCGCCCGCCGGTGCACTCAGCGGCCAATTACCGGCCTGATCATGACTCCCACCCTGGGCGAGGTCACGCTTGCGCATCCCCCGTTAGGGGCATTCGCGCACGCTACGGGTAAGCCGTGGGCGCGGTGATATAACGGCGGCCGGACGGCGTTATCCAGCACATCTGCCCCGGTGAAGACTGCAACAGCCGCCAGCCCTCGGCCTGTTTGCACCGGTGATGACGCCGGCAGAGTGGGGCAAGGCCGCACTCGCAGGTCCGGCCGCCCCGGTCGTAGGGAACCGTATGGTCCAGGTCGCATCGCCCGGCAGGCCGCGCGCAGCCTGGAGCGGAGCATGTGGCCGTTCGCGCCCGGATCAGGTTCTGCAGCCGCCGGCTCGGCGCGTACCCCGGCTCCTCGTTCCGGTGGTCACACGTATCCCGCGCCAGGGCGGTGATTTTCACCGTGAGCTCGCGCGCACCAAGCCGCCGCTCCCCCATTCCCGCTCGGTCGCCGGGACTGGCCCCGCTACTGGCCCTGCTACTGGCGTGGGCGCTGGTCCCGCCGCTGGCGTGAGCGCCCGTCCCGCCGCTGGCGTGAGCGAATACCTCCGCGGGGCGGCGACCGGACATGGCGCCATGGCCTATCGCCTGCCCGTTGTCATCGGTCACCGTCAGAAACCATCGAGTGGCCGGATGGAGCCCCGCCCACGTGCCCATCTGCCGGGCCAAAGCCGGATCGGCGGGCCCGAATCCGGCCACGTTGGCCGGTTCGTTCGCGAGCCCGAGCAACGTGGTCAGCGGCACCGTCAGGTTGACTCGCGCCGCCAGCCGTCCGCCAGCAGGGGCACGGGAGGATTCCGCCGGAGCGGTCGGCCACGACTCCCCGGGCGGCGACGGCTCAGCAGGAACCACGGGCTCACCAGAAACCACGGGCTCACCAGGAACAACCGGTTCGCCAGCCAGGGGTGGTCCGGTGGGTGAGGAATCACGCCCGAGCAGGGCGTCGAGGTAGGCGCGGGCGCGTAGCTGGTCGAGCGAGCCCTTCAGGCCGGCGTCACGAAGGTCGAGGGCACGCGACGTGAGGTGCTGGTCTGCCTCAAGGACCTCGGCTGGCGGCAGGCCGTACCCGGCGAGTGCCGCCGTCCCGGCATCTTCCCGCCACCGGCGTACTCGCGGGTCCTTCTGAGCCTGCTCGCGCCGGCGTTCCGCTGCTTCCGGGTCTACGGCCAGTACCGCGCGGGCTAGCGCCACGCGCAGTTGCCCGGTCGTCTGCTGGCTGGCGTCCGGCAAAACAAGGTTCTCGACGCTGCGAGCATCATCATCGCCGAGCACCTTCGTGGCCTCGGCGATGATGCGGGTCTTTAGATAGTCGATGGCGCCCGCCCGGAGGGCCCGCGCCGTACCCGGCAACCGCATGGCCAGATCCAGCGCTAGGTCCAGGCACTTGTCCGCCGCCGTCCCCGTCAGGGTTAGCGCGGCGGCAATTTCATCACTGATGAACTCGCTCATCTGACCCGGAAATGAGCCCGGCTGTGCGGGCGGCGACTTCGCAGCCGGACGCCGGCGGGCAAGCTCCGCAATCGCGGACAGGGTTCCAGCCGCGGTCCATGACTCAAGACGGCGCCACGCGCGGATAACGCCGATGAGCTCGTCGTCATCCAGGTTGGCCAGGTTGCCATCGTACGCGGCGGCGTCGGTTAAACCAGCGAGCACCGGCCCTGGCTCACATACATCCAGCTCGTCGCCCGATCCGAAACCGGAGAGTGACCTGGGCATGGACCGTGGCCCGGAGCTGCTCTCCTCCCCCCGGGGCCAGAAGCCAGCTTCCATGACCTCAGCGGACAAGTTCGCGGCTCGCGCCGCCTGGATACCTTCTTCATCCATCAGGTCCCCCGGGGCCGCTCCCGCATACTCCGGTGCCCAGGCAAAGTCGAGATCATCGTCATCCTCCCGACCGGTGCCGTTACCTAGTGGCGCTGTCCCTAGTGGCGCTGTCGCCTGTTCGCGCGATGGCTCTCCCTCTTCACGAGGTGGCTCTTTGCGACTTGGCTCATCTCGACGTGCCCCTGGCTGACTCTGGCCCGGTTCGGGACGGTCCGATGCTCCGGGATTCGTCTCACGGCGCGGCGGATCACCCTGCCCTGCGTTTGACGCCGATCCGGATGCCATCCGCCACCGCCAGCTCGTTCGGGTGATGAATCGGGAAAATCTCGTTCTCGAATATAGTAGCGCATTTCTATTGCACTGTCTATGATGGTCGAAAATATGTTCGATCAAGTCAGGCTTGATCAGGTCGCGCCAGGATTTCCGTGACGCGTACGAGATCTTCGGGGGTGTCGATGTCGTCAGGGCTGCCTACGTCGCCACATTCAACGAGCGTGATGAGATCGGGATGCGCGCGGAGGAAGGGGCGGGCCCCGGCGTCACCGTGTGCCAGAGTGAGAACTTCGGTCCAGTGCTCACGGGCGATCAGGACCGGATTGCGCGGGCGGCCGCCATAGGCAGCGACCGCAAGACGGGCACCGCCGCTCGGGGACGTGCGATCAGTCGCGCCGAGAGCTCCGGGCACGATGGTGGCGCCGGCTGGGCCGGGACCGACGGCTGCCCCGGGGCCATCGGCTGCCCTGAGGGTGCCGGCTGGGCCGGGACCGACAGCTAGGCCGGGACCATCGGCTGCCCCGGGGCCGACGGCTGCCCTGAGGGTGCCGGCTGGGCCGGGACCGACAGCTAGGCCGGGACCATCGGCTGCCCTGAGGGTGCCGGCTGGGCCGGGACCGACAGCTGGGCCGGGAGTGCCGGCCGAACTGGGAGTGCCGACGGCGCTTGGACTATCAGCCCTGTCCGGACCGACGGCCGTGATGGCATCGCCTCGGTGGGATGCGATCAGGCGCTTTACGCACTCTGGAGTAACGAGGGGCTGGTCGGCGAGGGCAATCACGGCGGCGCTACATTCGGCGGCGCTACATTCCTCCGGGGACAGCGCACACAGAGCCGAAAGCCCGGCCGTAAGGGATGAACCCATGCCGGTGGACCACTCGGGATTGTGCACAACGAGCGCTCCGGGCACATCGGCCGGCGCGGCCCCGGTGACCACGATGATGGGATCGGCCCCCCCGGCGCGCAGCAGCAGGACGCCGCGGTCGACGAGGCGCTGGCCGCCGATCTCGACGAGAGCCTTGGGCTGGCCGAGACGGCTGCCCTCGCCCGCGGCCAGGAGGATTCCGGCGACACGCGGTTGCATGGGCCCAAGGCTACCGACGGATTGGGCTGGCGCCCCAGGCAGCCGACGGTCCGGGGCCACGGCACCAGGCAGCCGACGGCCAGAAGCCGGCGTCGGGCAGTTGGCGCCCCGGTCCGGCGAACCCACCCAATGGTCCTGCTCCGGCGGGGCCCGCGCTCCGGCGCGGGCTCCGGCGCGGCCCGCGCTCCGGCGCGCTCCCTGCGCCCGCTCGCTCCCGCGCCATCCCTGCGCCCGCTCGCTCCAGCGCGCTCCCTGCGCCCGCTCAAAGACGGTCTTCCAGTGGCCGGCCATGCGGCTCGTACCGCGGTCGGGCGCCGCGGTTTGCCGGTCCGGGGTAGAGCCTTTATTCAATGGCGGCGGGATTGGGGAGCGGTCTATGGTCGCGGTGTGCTTCCGACGACGCATCTGCTCGCGTTCTCGCTGACTGCCTTCGCGCTGATCGTGGTGCCGGGACCGAGCGTGCTGTTCACGGTGGGCCGGGCGCTCGCGCTGGGGCGGATCGCGGGGGTGGCCACGGTGGCCGGGAACGCCACCGGCGAGTACGTCCAGGTGATGGCGGTCGCGTTCGGGATCGGGGCGCTAGTCGAGCGTTCGCTGGCGGTGTTCACGATCATCAAGCTGGGCGGGGCCGCGTACCTCATCTACCTCGGGGGCCAAGCGATCCGGCACCGGAGGCGCCTGGCCGAGGCGCTGGCGGCGCGGATGGAGCACAAGAACGTCGCGCGCATGATGGCGGACGGGTTCGCGGTCGGTATCGGCAACCCCAAGTCGATCATCTTCTTCGCGGCGGTGCTGCCGCAATTCGTCGACCGGCAGGCCGGCCATATCCCGCAGCAATTGCTGCTGCTGGGCGCGGTGTTCGCCGGGATCGCGCTGCTGTCCGACAGCGCCTGGGCACTGGCCGCGGGGACCGCGCGGGCGTGGTTCGGCCGGTCACCGCGGCGGCTGGAACTCATCGGCGGGACGGGCGGCCTCGTGATGATCGGCATCGGCGCGAGCCTTGCCGTCTCCGGGCGCAAAGACTGAGCCCTCCGGCCACGAAGACCGAGCCGTCTGCGCTACCCGCGAGGGACGAGGGAGGGCCGTGATGCTAATGAGTGGGAAGGCTGCGGCTGCGGTTGGCGCTGACTGTGGCCGCTTAACTCGCGGGCTGCAGTGATGGGGTGGATGCGGCCGTCGGTGGCGGTGAGCGGGCGGCCCGATCCGCCCCAGCGGAGCTGGATCAGCTCGGCGGCGATGGAGACGGCGGTCTCCTCCGGAGTGCGGGCGCCGAGGTCGAGGCCGATCGGGGAACGAAGGCGGGCCAGTTCCGGTTCGGTCAGGCCGGCCTCGCGCAGGCGGGCGAGGCGGTCCTCGTGCGTTCGGCGGCTGCCCATGGCGCCGATGTAGCCGGCCGGGGTGCGCAGCGCCACCTCGAGCAGCGGCACGTCGAACTTGGGGTCGTGGGTCAGCACGCAGATCACGGTGCGCTCATCGACGGTCGCGTTCTCCAGGTAGCGGTGCGGCCATTCCACGATGACCTCGTCCGCGTCACGGAACCGGGCCGGGGTGGCGAAAACGCCGCGCGCGTCGCACACGGTTACGCGGTAACCGAGGAACTTCCCGACCCGGGCCACCGCGGCGGCGAAATCGATCGCGCCGAAGACCAGCATCCGCGGCGGCGGCGCGAACGAGTTCACGAACACGGCCAGTTCGTCGTGACGGCGCTCGCCCTGCGTGCCGTAGCGGCGCACGGCCGTCTGGCCCTGGGCCAGCATGCCGCGCGCGTCGTCGTCGACCGCGGCGTCCAGCCGGTCGCCGGCGCCGAGGCTGCCCGCGGTGGTGCCGTCCGCGTAGATGATGCGCCGTGCGCCGATGGCACCGGGCCCGCTGATCACGGTGGCGACCGCCACGGGCTCCTCGCGCTGCACCGCCGCAGCCAGGTCACTGAGTTCGGGGAACAGCTCACGGCTGACCGGCTCGACGAACACATCCAGGATGCCGCCGCAGGTCAGGCCGACGGCGAAGGCGTCGTCGTCGCTGACGCCGTAGGTCTGCAGCACGGGCTGGCCGCTGGCGATGACCTCGCCGCACAGCTCGTAGACCGCGCCCTCGACGCAGCCGCCCGACACGCTGCCGACCACCTCGCGTTCGGGGGGCGCGGAAACCGCCAGGGCAGCCCCGGGCTCACGCGGCGCACTGCGGAACGTGCGGACAACGGTAGCCAGCCCGAACGTCTCGCCCGCGTCCCACCATTTCATGATGTCGTTTAGGACGTCGCGCAACGTGACCACCTCAGCATCGGCTATAGCTCTGACAACGCTACCTGGGCGTTAGTTATTCGGCGGTCTTGGATCGAGACGCGGCGCGGGGGGCGGGAGCAGTGCGGGGGCGGGAGCAGTGCGGGGGCGGGAGTGGCGCGGGCGAGGAGCCGGGACGGGGCCCGGAGCCGGGACCCGGGACCGGCGCGGGGGGCCCGGGCGTTACTCGACGATCTTTGAAATGGGAATCTCCAGGATGTCCTGGGCGCCGGCTGCCTTGAGGGCCGGGATGAGTGTGTTGACGCCGCGCTTGGGCACCACGGTCTCGACGGCGTTCATGTTGCCGCGCGCGAGCGAGAGGATCGTCGGGGACGACAGGGCGGGCAGCATGTCGGTCACCGCCGTGAGCTTGTCCGCCGGGACGTTCAGCTTGAGCAGCACGTGGCCGCGGGCCTGGATCGCCCCGCTGAGCAGCAGCGCGATGTCCTGCATGGCCGCACGCTTGGCCTCGTCCGCATACGCCGCGGCGCTGGCCACCAGCTCGGTGTAGCTGGTCAGCAGCGTGTCGAGGATGCGCAGGCCGTTCTTGCGCAGCGAGGACCCGGTCTCGGTGAGGTCCACGATCGCGTCGACGATGTCCGGGACCTTGGCCTCGGTGGCGCCGTAGGAGGGAACCACCATGGCCTTGACCCCGTGGGCCTCCAGGAAACGCCTGGTCAGCGACGGGAACTCGGTGGAGATCCGGACCCCCTCCGGGAGGTCGGCCGCGGTCTGCCACGGGGCGTTCTCCGGCACGGCGAGCACCACGCGGACCGGCAGCGACGTGACCTTCGAGTACTGCAGCTCGCCCAGCGACACCACGTTGGCCTCGGTCTCAGAGATCCAGTCGCGCCCGGTGATACCGAGATCGAACAGGCCGCGCTCCAGGTAGGACGGGATCTCCTGGGGCCGCAGGAACCGGACCCGGTCGATCCGGGGGTCGTCGATGGAGGCGTGGTAGTCGCGGTCGGATGACCGCCGCACGGTCAGGTCGGCGGCGTCGAACAGGTCGAGGGTGGCCCGCTCCAGCGAGCCTTTGGGCAGGACGAGGGAGAGCACGGAAGAACCTTTCGTGGGCCGGGCAGGCCCGTGGTCGGGGGCCCGCAGGCGGGACGGGACCGTGGCCGGGCAGGCCCGCAGGTGGGCGGGACCATGGCCGAGTCGGGGCGCGATCGGCTAGGGGCAGGCGATCGGCGTCTCGCCGCCAACCTTACGTCCCGCCGCAGTCGCGTTGAGTTAGCCGGACGAGGCTACGGCGCGGCTATTCGTCAGCGCCGGGGCCGACCTCCTGCGGCGAAACTGCGCGGCCGGGGCTGGGTGGGCCGCCGGTCCGGACCGGAACAGCGGATGGAGCGCAGCAGCAGTGCGGCATCCAGCGCGGCCACGACCGCCTCCCATCCCTTGTCCTCATGGCTGCCGGGCAGGCCGCTCCGGGCCCGCGCGTCTTCGAGGGTGTCGCAGGTCAGGACGCCGTTGCCGACGGGCGTGCCGGCGTCGAGGGCCACCCGGGTGAGCCCGGCGGTCACGGCGTCGCAGACGTACTCGAAGTGCGGGGTGCCGCCGCGGATCACCGCGCCGACGCAGACCACCGCGTCGTTGTGGCGGGCCAATTCGGCCGCGACGACGGGCAGCTCGATGGCTCCCGCGACCCTCAGCACCAGGGGATCGTCGATCCCGCAGGCGACCGCGGCCGCGGCGGCCCGTTCGACCAGGGCGTCGGTGATGTCGGCGTGCCAGCGCGTGCCGAGGATGGCCACCGTGAGTTCGGTGGCGTCGACCGTGTCGAGCACAGGACGTCCCTCGCCGCTCATGCCGACTCCACCACGGGTCCGTTCGGCATGGGCAGATTTTCGATCGTGTGGCCGAGCCGGTCGCGTTTGGCGGCCAGGTACCGCAGGTTGTGTGCGGTGACCGGTACCGGCAGCGGGACCGGTGTGACGCCGATCCCGTGCTGGACGAGGCCCTCGACCTTGGCCGGGTTGTTGGTCAGCAGCCGGACCGAGCGGAGCCCGAGGTCGCTGAGGATCTGGGCGCCGGTGGAGTAGTCGCGCGCGTCGACCGGGAGGCCGAGCTCCAGGTTCGCGTCGACCGTGTCCGAGCCGTGGTCCTGCAGCTGGTAGGCGCGCAGCTTGCTGATCAGCCCGATGCCTCGGCCCTCGTGGCCGCGGAGGTAGAGCACGACACCGCGGCCCTCCGCGGCGATCAGCGCCATCGCGGCCTCCAGCTGGGCCCCGCAGTCGCAGCGCAGCGAATGGAAGACGTCGCCGGTCAGGCATTCGGAATGTACCCGGGCCAGGACCTCATCACCGTCGCCGAGGTCGCCCAGCACCAGGGCCATGTGCTCGGTGCCGTCGACCGTGCTCACGTACCCGTAGGCCTGCCATTCGCCGTAGGCGTTCGGCAGCCGGGTGCGGGCCATCTGGGTCACCACGGGCTCGGTGCGGCGCCGGTAATCGATGAGCTGCTCGATGGAGATGAGGGTGAGGCCGTGCTCGTCGGCGAACTCGCGGAGCCGGGGCAGCCGGGCCATCGTCCCGTCCTCGTTGACGATCTCGGTCACGACGCCCGCGGGCGGCAGGCCCGCCAGCCGGGCCAGGTCCACCGCCGCCTCGGTATGCCCGGCGCGGCGCAGCACGCCGCCGTCGGTGTAGCGGAGCGGGAAGAGGTGGCCGGGGCGGACCAGATCGGCGGCCGCAGTTGTGGGACCGACCAGCAGCTGGATGGTCCGGGCGCGGTCGGCGGCGGAGATGCCGGTCGTGATGCCGGCGCGCGCGTCCACGCTGATCGTGAACGCGGTGCCCATGTGCTCCTGGTTGTCGCTGGTCATCTGGGGCAGCTGGAGCCGATCGAGATCTTCGCCGAGCATGGGCACGCAGATCAGGCCGCGCGCGTGCCGGATGGTGAAGGCGAGCAGTTCGGGGGTGGCCTTGCTGGCCGCGAAGACGAGATCACCCTCGTTTTCCCGGTCCGCGTCGTCGACGACGATGATCGGGTGGCCCGCGGCGATGTCGGCGATGGCCTGTTCAACCGAGTCGAGAGCCACGGGGGCCGGGGTCCGCCGCGCCGGGGCGTTCAGCGCGGGGGGACGGAGCACGGTGGGGGTGCAGCTCTGCGGAGTCACGGCCGCACCGTCCCGCCGAGCAGCTTCTCCACGTATTTGGCGATCATGTCGACCTCCAGGTTGACCGTATCCCCGGGCTGTTTGGTGCCCAGCGTGGTGCGCTTGAGTGTCTCCGGTATGAGGCTCACCTCAAACCAGCCCGCGTCCTTGCCCGCGTCCTTGCCCGGGTCCTTGCCCGGGTCCTTGTCTTCCCCGGCAGAAACGATGGTCAGGCTGATCCCGTCTACGGCGATCGAGCCCTTCTCCACGACGTAGCGGTGCAGCCCGGGGGGCAGCGCGATGCGGACCACGTCCCAGTGCTCGGCCGGGGCGCGCGAGGTGATGGTGCCCGTCCCGTCGACGTGGCCCTGGACCAGATGGCCGCCGAGACGGTCGGCGAGGCGAACGGAACGCTCCAGGTTGACCGCCGCTCCGGGCGCGAGCGTGCCGAGGCTGGAGCGGATCAGGGTCTCGCGCATCACATCGGCGCTGAACGCGTCGCCGTTATGGCTGGAAACGGTGAGACAGACGCCGCTGACCGCGATGGAGTCACCGTTGGCCACGTCGCCGGTCACCTGGGGGCCGCGTACGGTCAGCCGCGCCGCATCGCCCAGATCATCGATCGCGACGACCTCGCCAAGCTCTTCCACGATTCCGGTGAACATCCGCGTTTCCCTCCTCGGAACCAGCCGGTGGCTCCGGGGGACGCGGGCGGTAACGCGCGCATGAAGCGCGACAGGCTCAACGCCTGACGCGCGCGTGCTGCCTCCCATCCGGACTTTAACCGTCGGTCCCGGAGTTCCACCGGATCAACCAAACCCCCTTGCGGGGCCTTGGGTCGCGGACTGTCACCGCCGGTTCGGAGTTTCACCGACCCCGGAGCACGCTTGTACTGTCTAACAGTCTGCCACACGAGCTATTCCGCCGCGATTGCGGCGTCCGTCACACTGCGGGCCGGGACGTGCGTCAGGTCGCCGACAGCGGGGAACTCTGGTCACTGGACAACCGGGTGATCTCGCGCATCTTGTTGGTGGCGTCCAGCGCGGCGACCTTGTAGGACTCGGCCAGCGTCGGGTAGTTGAACACCGCGTCGACCAGGTAGTCGATCGTCCCGCCGCAGCCCATCACGGCCTGGCCGATATGCACCAGCTCGGTGGCGCCGGTGCCGAACACGTGCACGCCGAGCAGCTTGCGGGTATCGGGTGAGACGAGCAGCTTCAGCATGCCGTAGGAGTCGCCGATGATCTGCCCGCGGGCCAGCTCGCGGTAGCGGGATATGCCTACCTCGAACGGCACGCACTCCTGGGTGAGCTGGTCCTCGGTCTGCCCGATGAAGCTGATCTCCGGGATGCTGTAGATCCCGATCGGCTGGATGGTGTGGGCGGTGGGCACGGGCTCGCCGCAGGCGTGGTGCGCGGCCAGCCGGCCCTGCTCCATCGAGGTGGCGGCCAGCGCCGGGAAGCCGATGACGTCACCGACCGCGTAGATGTGCGGCACCTCGGTCTGGAAGAAGTCGTTCACCTTGATCCGGCCGCGGCTGTCCGCGGACAGGCCGGCTGCCTCGAGGTTGAGCTTCTCGGTCATGCCCTGCCGCCCCGCGGAGTACAGGACGGTCTCGGCGGGGATCTTCTTCCCGCTGGCCAGGTGGGCGATGGCACCCTCGGGGTGGCCCTCGACCGCGGATACGGTCTCGCCGAAGCGGAACGTCACGGCGAGGTCGCGCAGGTGGTACTTGAGCGCCTCGACGACCTCCAGGTCGCAGAACTCCAGCATCCGGTCGCGCTGCTCGACCACGGTGACCTTGGTGCCCAGGGCGGCGAACATCGAGGCGTACTCGATCCCGATCACCCCGGCGCCGGCCACGACCATCGACCGCGGCACCCGCTGCAGGTGGATGATCCCGTCGGAGTCGAGGACGGTCCGCTCGTCGAAGGCGACGCTGGCCGGGCGGGCCGGGTTCGTCCCGGTCGCGATCATGATGTTGGCCGCGCTGACCCGGCGGTTCAGTCCCTCGTTGCGGTCAACTTCGAGCACGTGCGGTTCGATGAAACGAGCGAGGCCGGGCAGGATCGTGACCCGGTTACGGGTGAGCTGGCTGCGCACCACGTCGTTTTCCCGGCTGACCACGTGCTGGGTGCGCGCCATCAGGTCGCCGATGGTGATCTCTTCCTTGACCCGGTAGCTCGACCCGTACATCTCGCGCTGGTCGAGCCCGGTGAGGTAGAGGATCGCCTCGCGCATCGTCTTGGAGGGAATCGTGCCGGTATTGAGGCACACCCCGCCGAGCATTTCCGGCCGCTCCACGAGCGCAACCCGGCGGTCGAGTTTGGCCGCGGCGATAGCGGCCTTCTGCCCGCTGGGGCCCGAACCGATCACCAGGAGGTCGAAGTCATGCACGATTCCCAGTGTGACGACCCGCGCGGGATAAGAGAAGGCGCGACCGGGATCCAGGCGGCTTCTAGAATGTTAAATGTGGCGGTGCAGGCGGTGATCTTCGACTGGGGCGGGACGCTGACGCCGTGGCACGCCGTCGACCACGAGGTGCTCTGGCGCGACGTGTGCACGCCGCACTTCCCGGCCGGGCAGGCGGCGGGGGTCGCCGCGGCCATCCGGACCGCGGAACACGAACTGTGGGCGGAGACCGGGACCGCGCACACCAGCGCTACGCTCGCGCAGGTCATGGAGCGCGCCGGGGTCGAGCCGACGGACGCCCTGCTGGCCGGGTACTTCGAGACCTGGGACCCGCACACGCTGACCGACCCCGAGGCGGCTCCCCTGCTGCGCGAACTGCGGGAGCGCGGGCTCCGGATCGGGGTCCTGTCGAACACGATGTGGCCGCGCAGCGCGCACGAGCGGGTGTTCAGCCGCGACGAGATCCTCGACCTGATCGACGCCGCCGTCTACACCAGCGAGATCCCGTGGGCCAAGCCGCACCCGGAGGCGTTCCGCGCGGTGATGGCCGCCGTGGGCGTGGACGACCCGGCCGCGTGCGTGTTCGTCGGCGACCGCCCGTACGACGACATCCACGGGGCCAAGAGCGCCGGGATGCGGGCCGTGCTCATCCCCAACAGCGACGTGCCGCCGTTCGACGAGGCGGTCCCGGACGCGGTGATCACCCGCCTGTCGGAGCTCCCGGCGCTGCTCGATAGGTGGTGACCGCGCGTCTGTGACCTGCATGCCCATGTGGGCCGCGTTTACATATCGCGCCCCATGGCGGCTGCGGCGGCCGGGATGTCGACGTAGTCGCGCAGACGGGCGATCTGCCCGTTGCGCACGGTGAGCACAACGATGTTGGGCAGCGCGAACTCGCCGGTGGATGCGCTGGTCCCGAGAGCCTCCTGCTCGACGATGATCGTTTCCGGATCGCTCGTGTCGTGGATGGCAAGAGTACGGTAACGCTCATACTTCAGCGGGTAGGCCTTCCATCCTGCGGCTATCCAGTTCACGATTTCGTCCCGGCCCTCAAGCCGGGACGGCACCCCTGGGGGTGTGAACGGGAACTCATGGACCGCGTTGACTGCGTACACACGGCTCATGTCATCGGCGGACTGGCTGATAGCGGCTTGGCGGAGACGCTCCAGAACCTCACGCGCACCAGCTTCTTGCTCGCCGAGTGCCGCTCGCCTGGCCGTCACCTTGCGGTAGCTGATCTTCCAGCCGTCGGGCTGGCGCGTGACGATGTCGTCGTAGGCGACACTGCCGGCCGTTCCGTCGGCCTTGATGCCGATTCCTTTGGATTGGACCCGCGCCGAGCGATCGTCGATCCGAGTGATCACGATGTTGGTGATGTGATGACCGACCGGGTTGGCGCCGCCCAATGCGAGCGCGGCCGCACGCATGGCCGCGGTCCCGTGCAACGAGCCGAGGCCGAAGTCGTCCAGGTCATAGGTGACATCTGGGGTGAACAGCCCACCCGCCTGATCCAGCTCGCCGGCGTCCGTGCGGTGGCCGTGGAGATTGATCAGGTCGTTGATGTCGATTCGGTCTTGTTCCGACAGCGCCATTGGGGCGGCCCCTCCATGCTCCGGGTGCGTCATGCGAGTAAAGTGAGGCATAGTCCGGTTAGATGAAAACGGTAGCGGACTGTATCCCCGGTTAGCAAGGGTGTGGTGATTGCGCTGGCAGGTCACGATTCGCGGCCGCACGCCGGGCGTCCGAGGCGTGCAGACGCCCGACGTAACTACGGTCAGCTGGTCGAGCAGGCGCGAATTGCGTTCGCCGAGTCCGGCGTGGACGCCTCCTTGGACGAGATCGCCCGGCGGGCTGGGGTGGCCAGTGGGACGCTGTACCGGCATTTCCCCACTCGGCTGGATCTCATAGAGGCGGTACTGGCCGAGCAGATAGCCGAGTTGGCCGGCCTTGGTCGCGGGCTGCTGACGGCCGAGGACGAATTCGACGCCTTGTCCACTTGGTTGCGTGCTGCGCTCATGCATGCCCTGACCTATCGAGGTCTGTCGGCCGCGGTGATGAACTCGGCGCTCGACCGCGGGAATGGCCTGGTATCGACCTGGCATGCGGAGCTGTTCGAGGTGGGGGCTGCGTTGCTGGCGCGGGCGCGGCAATCAGGCGTGGTCGCCGCCGATGCGGACGAAGCGGATGTGCTGAAGATGGTCGGCGCCATGGCCTGGGCCGCCCAGGACACCCCGGACAGCACAGCTCAAGCCGACCGCCTGCTCGCCCTCCTCATGAACGGCCTACGTCACCGCAGCGTCCGGCGATGACCAGGGCGCAGCGGCGCCTCTATCGTGGCGACTATGACGCGGGTACTGATCACCGGGAGTGCCGGGCATCTCGGGGAAGCGCCGACCCGGGTGCTGCGCGGCCACGGCTACGAGGTCGTCGGGCTGGACGTGCTGGCCTCGCCCGGCACGGACGTCGTGGGCTCGATTACGGAACGGACGCTGGTGCGGGACTGGCCTGGATGGGTGAGCGCCGTCCTGGGCGTGCCAGCGCTCCTTGACGCTGTACCAAGGTGACGTGATGTACCAGCCGGGATTCCTTAGCTGAAAGACGATCCGGCCCGCCGCGTCGGTATCGGGGATCGTCCACGGGCCGTCTGCCCATAAGATCACCCGGCATCACCCGTGATCTCTTCGAGCCGGTCCAGGAGCGCGGGTAGCGGCATCCCGGCAACGATGTGCTGATTCGGCCCGTCAACCTTCAGCGCGGCAAACTCGCTGCCGTATTCGAGCCGATGAATAGACCACTCAGGATGATCTCTGATGAACCGCTGTTCCCTGAGCACCTGATCGAGCGGCAACCCCATGAGCTAACCCATCCCGACCCGTAGGACCCGCTGGTGTGGGCGCGCCCGGCCCACGGGCCGGCACCCGGGCGTGCCTGATACTGACTATACAAGATAGACATGTTACTTAACCTGCATAAGTCAAATATCTAGAGTAAGTAAGATATACCGAATGCGATAGTTGTCTGGCCTGGTCAGTTACGGTATGCCCGTGCCGGATGATCACGTTGACCACCTGGACGAGACACCGCTCCATGTCCAGCTAGCGGCCATACTCCGCAGAGCCATCAAGTCGGGTGAGTATGGGCCGCGTGACGTCCTGCCGTCTGAGTCCCAGCTCATGCAAGAGCACGGGATAGCCCGTGGGACCGTCAGGCAGGCCATAGAGACACTTCGGAATGAAGGTCTTGTGGTGACGATCCGTGGCCGTGGCACGTTCGTCCGGCCGAAGTAGTTACCGCCCGAACGCGCCGCCCAGCCCTGGCCGGCGAAGAGCTCGCCCAGGACGCTGGACTGACCCATGGGGTAGGCGACGCGGAGCCGACCGGCGTCTATACGGTGCGCTGACCGCGCCGGCTCCGGTCAGGGACGAGCGGGTTCCGCGGATGTTAGGTGCGGCCAAGCGCCCGGGCCGCGAATTCCCGCGCCGCTACCTGAGGCGGGCGGAGCGCGGCGGCGGGGAGCGTGATGATCACGGTGCGGCCGCCGTCAGGGGATTCCATGAAACGGAGCGTGTCGCCCATTGCCTCGGTGAGGTCGCGGGCCAGCCTGAGCGCCAGGCTGGCCGTGGTGTCGTCCGGTTGCGGGGCGCCCCCCGGGTCGGCGATGCGGATCTCTACCTGGCGGGCCAGGGCGGCGGCGGTGAGGACGGTCGGGACGTCCGCGGGGCTGCGATGCAGGGCGTCGGCCAGCAGGCTGGTCAGGATGCGGGTCAGGAACTCCGCGTCGGCGATCACGTCGGGCAGGTCCTCGGGCGTGCTGACGGTGACGTGGTGGCCACCCGGGCCCAGGTCCTCGAGGGCCGCGGCGATAACGTCGTCCAGATCGACGGGCCGGAGATAGGTCTCCAGCGCGCCGGCGTGCAGCCGGCTGAGGTCGCTGATGTCGGTCACGAGCCTGCCGACGCGGTCGACCGCCCGGCGCGCGGCGGCGACCAGAGCGGCGCGTTCGTCCGGTGTGGCCGCGAGTCCGTCGTCGGCCAGCCCGGCCAGGGCCGCCTGGGCCGCAGCGAGCTGTTCGCGCGCGTTCTGAGCGGTGGCGGCGAGCAGGGCGGTGCGGGAACGGAGGTCTGCCTCGTGCTGGGCGGCGTGGGCGTCCTGCGCGTCCTGGCGGCGGCAGGTAAGGCCGGCCACCAGCTGGATCGCGCAGGCGGACAGCACCCGCATATCATCCGGGCCCAGCGGGTGTCCCCGGCCCGCCAGCGTGAAGGTCTCGCTAACGGGGACTTCCACGTCGGCACCGGGACCTTCGGGTGGCCCCGCGCCCGCGCTGGCCACGGTGTACGGGCCTGCGTCGTCCGGCCGCCGTTCCAGCAGGCTGACCGCGGCCAGGCCGAACATCTCGCGTATCTCCTCCAGCAGGGCGGGCGGGTCACCGTGCCCGCGCAGCACAGTGGCCGCGAGCCGGGTGAGCGCGGCCGCCTCCGCGGTCGCGCGCGCGGCCCGGCCACGACGCGAGCGCAACGCAGTCAGCAGCCAGGCGAGCGCCGGCTCGCGCCGGCTCGCGCCGTTGCGGCTGACCAGGTGCACGTCGATGTGCTCGGCCTGGCGCGCGAGCCTCGTCGGGATGCTCTTGCCCGCGAGCAGGGTGAGGAGCCGGCCACGGCGGCTCGTACCGAGCACTATCTGGGTGGCGTTCTCGGCATAGGCGAACCGGAGCAGCGCGCCGGCCACGTCGTCACCGGGCAGCCGCTGAAAGCTGCCGCCCAGCGAGGCCACCAGCGCCCGCTGGCGGTCCAGCGGCCGGGCCTGGCCGGTCAGCCCGTCGTCGCTGTACACGTGCACGGCAAGCAGGTCGCTGCCCGGGGTGCGGGCGGCGATCCGAGCGGCACGCCGGATGACCAGTTCGTCCTCCTTCTCGCCCGCGATGGCGACGACGATTCGCTCCCTGGTCTCCCACGGCCCGGCGATGCCGTGCTCGGCGCGGTACCGCTGCAGGCCCTCCTCCACCCGGTCGGCCAGCCAGAGCAGGGCCAGCTCACGCAGCGCGGTGAGATTACCGGGCCGGAAGTAATGAGTAAGCGCGGCCTCGATCCGGTCCGGCGGGTAGACGTTGCCATGCACCATCCGCCGCCGCAGCGCCTCGGGCGTCATGTCGACCAGCTCGATCTGGTCGGCGCGGCGCGCGATCTCATCGGGCAGGGTCTCGTGCTGCTCCACGCCGGTGACCTGTTTCGCTACGTCGCTGATTGACTCGAGGTGCTGGATGTTCAGGGTGGTGATGACGTTGATGCCCGCGTCGAGCAATTCGTCGACGTCCTGCCACCGCTTGCCGTTCCGGCTGCCGGGCACGTTGGTGTGGGCCAGTTCGTCCACCAGCGCCACCTGGGGACGGCGGGCGAGCACCGCGTCGAGGTCCATTTCGGTGAAGGCCGCGCCACGGTGGCTCATCGAGCGCCGCGGCACCACCTCCAGTCCCTCGGCCATCGCCGCCGTCAGCCGGCGGCCGTGGGCCTCAAGGAGCGCGACGACCACGTCCTCGCCGCGTACCCTGCGCCGCTGCCCTTCGGCGAGCATGGCGTAGGTCTTCCCGACACCGGGTGCTGCGCCGAGATAAACGCGGAGCTGTCCCCTGGACACAAGGCGATGCTCCTCGCACGCCGAGCAGCCGGACAGGGGACTTTCTCCCTCCTCGCCGGGACTTCAGCCCCCCGCCCCTCCCCACCCGAAGACCGCCCGGATTTAGGCAGAGAAAACCGCACATGCTGCGGAAAACTCTGCCCAAATCGGAGTGTTCGCTCGCGCGGGGCGGCTAGGGGGCGCGGTTACCAGGGGACGGTGCCGTGGCGGTCGAAATAGGCGCCGGTGGGGCCGTCCGGGCCGATCTGGGCCATCCGGACAATGACCTCGGCGCCTTCCCCGATCGTCTGGGTGCCACTGTTCGCGTTGAGGTCGGTGGCGGTGTAGCCGGGATCGACGACGTTGATCCTGATGGCGGGGAACGCCTTGGCGTACTGCGAGGTCAGCATGTTGACGGCGGCCTTGGAGGATGAGTAGGCGAGGGTGGGGAACCGCGACTCCATCCGCTCCGGATTCGTGGTCACGGCCAGCGAACCGAGGCCGCTGCTGACGTTCACGATGACGGGGGCGTCGCTGGCCTGGAGCAGGGGCAGGAAGGCGTGCGTGACGCGGACGACGCCGAAGACGTTCGTGTCGTAGACGGCCTGCACGTCGGCCGCGGTCACGTCGGCGGGCGCCTGCCGGCCGCCGGCGATGCCGGCGTTGTTGACCAGGACATCGAGCCGGCCGGCCTCCTGGCGGACCTGTTCGGCGGCGGCCTGGACCGATTCGTCGCTGGTGACGTCGATGACCAGGAGGCGCACCCCGAGCTGGCCGGCGGTTTCCTTGCCGCGCTGCTCGTCGCGGGATCCGATGTAGACGGTGTGCCCGGCGGCGATCAGCTGGCGGGCGGCCTCGCGCCCCAGGCCCTTGTTGGCTCCGGTAATCAATGTGGTGGTCATGCCATCCAGACTGCCCCATCCGGCGGAATTCAGGCAGTAGAGGGCTCTTCCTGGGACTGGCGGTACCAGTCTGACCGCGCGCCGGGCGCGCATACTGACAAGGTGGCGGATCACGGCGAACTCGGGGCGGCGCTGCGCGGCTGGCGGGACCGGGTGGCGCCCGGCGACGTGGGGCTGCCCGCGGGCCGGCCCCGCCGTGCGCCGGGCCTGCGGCGTGAGGAACTCGCCATCCTGGCGGGCATGTCCGCGGACTACGTCACGCGTCTCGAACAGGGCCGGGCGACCGCGCCGTCCGCGCAGGTCCTGACGGCCCTGGCCCGGGCGCTGCGGCTGACCGACGACGAGCGGCAGCACCTGTTCCGGCTGGCGGGGCAGGCCTGGCCGGAGCCGGGGCGGATCGCCGCGCACCTGACACCCAGCGTGCAGCGGCTGCTGGACCAGATGGAAGGGGTCCCGGTCGGGGTCAGCGACGCGGCGTGGAACCTCATCGCGTGGAACCGGTTGTGGGCCGCGCTGCTCGGGGACCCGTCCAGCGCGCCGGGCCGGGACCGGAACGTCCCGTGGCGTCACTTCACCGGTGCGCCGAACCGGGTGCGGCACGAGGCGGAGGAGCTGGCCTCCTTCGAGGCATCGATGGTCGCGGACCTGCGCTCGGCGACAGGCCGTTATCCGGAGGACGGGGGCTTGCGGAGCCTGATCGCGGACCTGCGCGCGGCCAGTGCCCGGTTCGCCGAGCTGTGGGACACCGGGGCGGTCGGTACACACGAGGCGGCCCGCAAAACGATCCGCCATCCCGACGTCGGGCCGGTCACCGTCGACTGCGACGTCCTGACCGTGCACGGCAGCGACCTGCGGATCGTCGTCTACACCGCTGCCCCCGGAAGCGAAGCCGCCGAGAAACTAAAGCTGCTCGCGGTAATCGGTACCCAAGTACTGGGTTAGCGGTGCTGGCCCGGGGGGCGACCCCCCGGATCCCCAGTGCGCTCCGCGCCCCGCTGGGGTACTTCGCCGACACACCGGCGGTACGAGCGGCTCGCCGTTGGCCGCTTTGGCGTTGTCAACGACGGACGGGCCCGGCCGGGGGGTAAGTCCCGGCCGGGCCCGTTTAGTTAAATGATCTTTTCAGGAACGGGCGGACAGGTGCTCGGCGGCGGTGATGATCGCCTGGCAGGCCGCGGTCTGGGGGCCGGCGGCGGGCACCGGGCGGTTCTGGAACGCGGCGGCGGACAGTTCGCCCTTGATCGCCTCGGCGAGGTGGTCACGGGCCTGCTCCAGCGTGGACAGGGCCAGGTTGACGTCCCGGAAGGTCGCGTCCCCGGAACTGTTGCTCTCGACCGCCTTGGTCGAGGCCTGCAGCGTGGCCGTGCCGAACTCGCCGACGCTGGAGTTGAGCTGCTGGTAGCAGGCCCCGAGCGCGGTCACCGCGGCCGGGCGGAGAGCCTGGTTGGCGTGGGTGAGAATCTGGGTGATGACCCGCCCGTCGGTCTGGTAATCGTCGCGCAGGCCGGCCAGGTACAGCAGGGTGGGCCGGATGTCGGTCTCGTCGATCCAGGTGCCCGTCGTGCCGCTGCCCGGGACGGTGATCTGGCCGCTGTCCGGGCCCGCGGAGCTGGGGCCCTCGCTGGCCGTGTCGCCGTCCAGGCCGAGGTGCTGCACGCCGGGACCGGCGATGCCGAGGTAGTTCGTGTTGATCTCGGCGGCGTAGTCACCGTGGTCCCAGGCGAACCCGCTGTTCTGGGTGACACAGGAGCCCGCGCACGTCGCCGAGCCGGTGGACAGGTAGTAGTCGGGCTTGGCGAACATCGAGAACGTCGGCGTACGGGCCGGGTCCGCGTTGACGATGTGCAGGATGGCCTCTTCGGTCGGGTCGGCCAGGTAGTTGGTGATGTCCTGGGTCGTCCCGGTGTACGGATTGGCCGCGGTGAGGCCGCCGACGTCCTGCTCCAGCTTTCGTACCTGGGGCGCGTTCGCGGCCGGCTTCCCGGTCACGTAGAACTCCGGCGCGGTGTCGTTCTCCAGGCTGAACGGGGTGGTGTCGTTCTTCTCCGTCGCGAGCAGGCCGGTGAGGTTGCCGGCCAGCTCACCGAACGAGCCCGCGGGATAGGTGCATGGCACGGTCACGCCGTCACAGCCGGCCGGGGTGGGCTGGATAGCGCGGCCCACGTTGGCGCCCGCCTCGTGGTCACCCTCGTCCGAGCTGAGCAGGAACTCGGTGTTCTGCGGGGTGATCCCCTCGGCCGCCAGGCGCTGGAAGAACGCGCCGAACGCCTGGTTGTAGTACTGCGCCTGGGCGACGTAGCAGGCGGTCCCGCTGCCGAGCGCGGACGGGGCGCTGGTGCACGCGGACAGCCCGGGGATGTGCTCGTTGCCGTGGATGTCGGAGATGTAGCCGTTGACCACGGGGACGCCGGACTCCAGCATGTCGGACATGTAGGCCAGCGTCTGGGAGGCGTTGATGCTGCCGAACCCCGGGAAGCCGGGGTGATCGGTCAGGAAGGCGCCGTTGATCTGGTTGCCGTTCAGGTCGACCAGGTTGCCGGCCGCGTTCGTCACCTGGTAGCCGTCCCTGGTCAGGTTCGGGGTACCCGCGCCGAGCTGCGGGGCCACGTAGCGGTGCCCGAACAGGGCCTGGAAGCCCGTGTACCCGCCGGGCTCGTCGGGCAGCAGGTCGGGCGAGGCGGTCGGGGTGGCCGACGTCTGGCCGTACTTGACCCCCTGCGCGGTCGCGCAGAACACGTTCCCCGGGGCGCAATGCACGGCGATGCCCACGTAGTCGGCCGTCTCGGCGTCCTTAAAGCTGTCCGGGTCCGCGGTGAGCTGGGCGTTCTCCGGTGAATTGGCGCCGAAGACCTTGGGGATGTCGACGGAGGTGTTCTCCAGGTCCTGGTTCACTGTGCCGGTCTCGCCGACGTTGCAGCCGGCCCGGGTGAACGGCACCCACGGGGCCGGGGTGCTCTTGTCCGGGGCGGGGGCGGGGGTCGTCGTGGCCGGCGGGGTGGCCGAGTAGACCTGCGAGGGGTTCGTGTCATGGCCGGCGTTCGGGTGGGCGGCCGTGTCGTAGATCGGGTCGGTCCAGTAGGCGAACGAGGCGGCCGGGTCGGTCGTGCCGTCCGTGTTGTAGGCCTGGTAGGAGTTGGCGATCGGCATGCCCTCCCGGTCGCCGTACAGGCCGGTGAACGTGGTCAGCAGGTCATCGGCGGTGTGCGCGATCAGCGGGGTGTGGTTGTTGGACAGGAACGTGCCGTTGCTGGTGAAGAAGTTGAGAAGGTTCGGCATCATCTGCAGGTCGGAAGGCACATTGGGGTTATCGCGGAAGAAGTGCACGTTATCGAACGTCAGCTCAACGACGTGCTTGACCCCGTTACCGAGCTGGCAGCCGGTCGTGCCGCCGGCCGCCGCGTGGGCCATAGCGCGGGCCGGGGCCCTGACGGCCGCGAGCGCCGGGCCGGCCGTGCCGGTGGCGGTGGTGCCGCCCAGCAGGGACAGGCAGCCGGCCAGCGCGGCTATCCGGGCCGCGTTCGCGCTGCGATGGCGATGCTGTGGCATGGTTCCCTCCTCTTCCCCCGGCCGGTGCCGCCGGGCGGTCCCTGGCGGACATTAAGACCGGAACGGTTACCGGCGGCCCACAAGAAGGAGGCGGCCAAGCCAACATTATGGGCGTGTTTTCCCACGCCGAGAAGGGGGTTAATCGTGCGATTGTGTTCGCTGGTCAGGCGTCCGGCTTGTCCAGCCCTTGCCGGAGCGTGCGGGCGGTGTCCGGGCTGAGGGTCGGATGCGAGTGGATGTCGAGCAGGGCCAGGGCGATGCGCCGGTCACCCTCGGGCGAGAAGATGTCGGCGCCGATGCTGCGCGAGATGTGCGCCCGGAACGCCGGGATGCCCAGCGCCATGGCGACCATGAGCGCCGCGCGGGTCCGCAGGTCCGCGGTCGGGGGGTCGCGGAGGACCTGAAGAGCGGGATGATCGACCGGTTCCGCAGCCTGCCGATGGCCCGCTCGGCCGTCATCGGCGGCCGGTCGCTCACCGACCTCGTCCGCAACGTCATCTCGCTGGCGATCATGGTGGGCCTCGGCGTTGCCGTCGGGTTCCGCTTCCACAGCGACGCCGGCCGGATCCTGGCGGGCATGCTGCTGATCCTCGCGTTCGGGTATTCCCTCAGCTGGATGAACACGGCGATCGGGATCTCTGCCGGGGATCCGGAGAGCGCCCAGAACGCGGCCACGGGCCCGGCCTTCCTCCTCATGTTCGCCAGTAACGCCATCGTGCCCGCCAGCACGCTGCCCGGCTGGCTGCAGCCGTTCGCCCGCAACCAGCCGCTGGGCGTCACCGCCTCGGCCGTCCGCGAGCTCTTCGAGGGCGGTGCCGCGGCGCACGACGCCTGGGTGCCGCTGGCCTGGTCCGCCGGGCCTCCTATGCCCTCTACCAGAGGGCAGCGGCCAAGTAAGCGCCTCCCGCGCGGGGCCGGGAGCCTTCCGTGCCGTTGCCCCGTGCCCCGCAGGCGCTAAGCCTGCGCCCAGGCGGCGTGGGCGGTGGCGCGCTCGGCCTGCTTCCTGAGCGCCTGGACCGCGCGGGCCGGGTCGCCGGCGGAGTAGACCGCGGAGCCGGCCACGAACACGTCCGCGCCGGCCTCCGCGCACCGCTCGATGGTCTCCTCGCTCACTCCCCCGTCGACCTGCAGCCACACCGAGCCGCCGTGCGCCGCGACCAGGGCGCGGGCGCGCCGGAGTTTCGGCAGCACGAGGTCCAGGAAGCGCTGGCCGCCGAATCCGGGCTCGACCGTCATCAGCAGCAGCATGTCGATCTCGGCCAGCAGGTCGGCGTACGGCTCCACCGGCGTGCCCGGGTTGACGGCCAGACCGGCGCGGGCACCGGCGGACCGGATCTCGCGGAACGTCCGGACCGGGGACTTCACCGCTTCGGCATGGATCGTGACGTTCCGCGCGCCCGCCTCGGCGTAGCCGGGGGCCCAGCGATCCGGATCCTCGATCATCAGGTGGCAGTCGACGGGCAGGCTGGTGTGCTTGAGCAGCGACTGCACCACCGGGAGACCAAGGGTCAGGTTGGGCACGAAGTGGTTGTCCATAACGTCCACGTGCAGCCAGTCCGCGGCGGGCGCGACCGCCTCCACCTCGTCGGCGAGCCGGGCGAAGTCCGCGGACAGGATGCTGGGTGAGATCTGAACGGCCATAGAAGTCATTGTGCCGGTTGGCCCCGGACTGTCATCCCCTATGGGTAGCGTTCGGAGGGTGAGTTCCGCTGAACCGTCCGGCACGCTCCTCGAGCGCGTCCGCAAGCTGCTGATCAAGGCGGAGGCTAACGGGGTGTCCCCGGCGGAAGCCGAGGCCCTGACCGAGAAGGCCGCCGCGTTGATGGCCAAGTACGGCATCGACCGGGCCCTGCTGGCCGCGGCGCGCCCGGGCACCGACCGCCCGGGCAACCGCCTCATCGACGTGCCGAACCCGTGGGCCGACGTGCGGGCGCATCTGCTGGCCGGGGTGGTGACCGCGATGCGCTGCCAGTGCGTGCTGCTGCCCGCCACCGGCGGCAAGCGGGTGCACGTTTTCGGCTACCAGTCGGACCTGGAACGCGCCGAGATGCTGTACACGTCACTGCTGGTCCAGATGGCGCACGGGCTCGCCGCGACAGCGGTGCCGGCGGCGGCACGGAGCGTTCGGGCCTGGCGGCGGAGCTGGCTGCTGGGATACACGTCCGCCGTGATCACACGGGTCCGCGCGGCCGAGGAGCGCGCCGCCAGCGACGCCGACTCGGCGCGGCACGGCCAGGGGCCTGCCACGGAGCTGGTCCTGGCCGACCGGTCGCTGGTCGTCCGCCGGCACTGCGAGGAGGCCTACCCGGTCACCCGCAAGCTGCGGATCACCTACTCCGGGAACGGCTACCGCTCCGGCTACGCGGAGGGCGAGCGCGCGGACATCGGCGGGAAGCGCCTGCGCCCGGGCGGCCGGGCCCTAACCGGCGGGCCCTAACCGGCGGGCCCTAACCGGCGGGCACTGACCAGAGGAGCCTGAGCGGCCGGCCGCGGAGCCCGGCCCGGCTGAGGACCGGACGCCCCCTGACCGCCTGAGCTGAGGCGTTCGCGACGCACAAGCTCACCCGCTGGCGGCCGGGTCCTGAGCGCTGGGCCCGCGGCGCAGGAGGGCGAGGAAGATGGCGTCGGTGCCGTGGCGATGCGGCCAGAACTGGGCGTAACGGCCATCGGGGCCCGGGCTGCGCAGGCCGGGGATCTCGGCGCCTGGGGTCCCCGGGGCGGCCGGGTCCGGGGAGGCACCGCCCAGGGCGCCCGCGAGGATGGCGGGCGCGTCCAGGACCGTCACGTCGGTGCGGCGGCGCAGCACGTCACGGACCACGTCGTGGGTCTCGGCGCGGTGCGGGGAACAGGTGACGTAGGCGACCACGCCCCCGGGGCGGGCCGCGTCGATGGCCGCGCCGAGCAGATCACGCTGGAGGCCGCCGAGGTTCTCGACGTCTTCCGGCGACTTGCGCCAGCGCGCCTCCGGACGGCGGCGCAGCGCCCCGAGGCCGGAGCACGGCACGTCGGCGAGCACGCGGGCGAAGGTGCCGGGCCGCCAGGCACCGGACCGGCCGTCGGCGGCCACCACGGCGGCGCCCGAAAGGCGGCGCAGGTGCGTGCGGGTCAGTTCGGCGCGGTGCGGCCGTACGTCGGACGCGAGCACGTGGGCGGGGCCAGCGAGGGTGGCGAGCACGGCGGACTTGCCGCCGGGGCCCGCGCACAGGTCGAGCCAGGCGTCGGCGGCGCGGCCGGTGGCGGGCGTGGCCGGGCCGCCGGGGCTCGCGGCCGGGTCGCCGGGGCCGTCCACGGGAGCGCGGGCCAGGGCGAGGGCGGCCAGCTGGCTCGCCTCGTCCTGGACGAACGCCCGGCCCTCGGCGACGGCCGGGATCGCGGCGGGGTCACCGCCGGACAGGATGACTCCGAACGGCGACCAGCGCGCGGGCGCCGCCCTGGGGCCGGCCTCTCCCCCGGGGCCGGCCAGTTCCGCCGGGGCGGTCAGTTCCCCGGGAGCGGTCAGGCCGGGGAGGGCCGCGAGGGTAATGAGGGGGCGGACGTTGCCGGCCGCGAGGGCTTCGTCCGTCTCGGGCAGGCCGCCGCGCGCATCCTCGCCGAGCGCGATCCGGAAGGCCTCGACGATCCAGCGCGGATAACCGCGGGTGGCGGACAGGTAGCCGATCGGGTCCGCCGTCCGGTCGGGGGCGATGATCTGCAGCCATTCGGCCTTTTCGCGCGTGCTGACCCGGCGGAGCACCGCGTTGACGAACCCCGCGGGCCGCATGCCCGCCACGTCCTTGGTGAGGTCCACGGAGGTGGCGACCGCGGCATGGCTGGCCACGCGCGTAGCGAGCAACTGGTGGGTGCCCAGCCGCAGGACCTCACGGACCGGCGGGTCGATGTCGCCGGGTGAACGGTCACTGCACAGATCCAGGATCGCGTCGTAGGTCTGCAGACCGCGCAGCGTGCCGTAGGTCAGTTCGGTGGCGAGGGCGGCGTCGCGGCCCTCGATGCCGCGCTCCCGCAGCAGCGCGGGCAGCAGCAGGTTAGCGTAGGCGTCCCGCTGGTCCACGGCCCACAGCACGTCATACGCCACCCGCCGGGCCGGGTCGGAGCGGGTGCGCGGTGAACGGCTACGGGGTGCACCGCCGGAGGGCGCACCGCTGCGTGGTGAACGGCTGCGCGGTGAACGAGGCGCGGGCGGCATCTCAGCCGAACTTCGGGCTGGACTGGTGCAGGCCGCGCGCCCAGGCGGCGGCCGGCATGGGGCGCTTGCCCGGCGGCTGTGCCGTCCCGAGGCGGACCGGCTCCGTCGCGGTCCCGGCGAGCACGGAGTTGCGGGTGACGAACAGCTCGCCCGGGGCCAGCGCTGGCACGTCGCCCGGGGCCAGCGCTGCGGAATCGGCCGGGATCACCACCGGTCCCAGCTTCAGCCGGGCGCCGGCGAACTCGGTCCACGCGCCGGGCTCGGGGGTGCAGGCCCGGATCAGCCGGTCGATGGCCGCCGCGGGCAGGCCCCAGTCGACGTGCGCGTCCTCGGGGTTCAGCTTGGGCGCGTAGCTGACGCCCTCGTCCGGCTGCGGCACCGCCTGGATCTGACCGGACTCGATCCCGTCCAGCGTGTCGGCGAGCAGCTGCGCACCGGAGACGGCCAGCCGGTCGAGCAGGTCACCGGCGGTGTCACGGGGGCGCACCGGCTCGGTGAGCACGCCGTACACCGGGCCCGCGTCCAGCTCCTTGACGATGTGGAACGTGGTGGCGCCGGTGACGTCGTCCCCATGCAGCAGCGCATGCTGGACCGGCGCCGCGCCGCGCCACCCGGGCAGCACAGAAAAGTGCAGGTTGACCCAGCCGTGCGGCGGAATGTCCAGGGCGGACTGCGGGAGCAGCGCGCCGTACGCGGTGACCGGGCAGCAGTCCGGGCCGATCGCGCGGAGCCGGTCGAGGAACTCCGGATCGCGGACGCGTCGCGGGGTCAGCGTCTCGATCCCCTCCGCCCGCGCCAGCCGCGCCACCGGGCTCGGCTCCACGTGGCGTCCGCGCCCGGCGGGGGCATCCGGCCGGGTCACGACGGCGGCGACCTCGTGGTGAGATGCCAGGAGAGCCTCCAGGGCCGGGATGGCCGGCCCAGGCGTCCCGGCGAAAACAAGCCGCATGAGGTCACCGATCTTTGGGATAACAGTCTGAACTCAGAACGCCTTGCCGAACGTGGCGTGCGGCGAAGCCTTCACCTCGGGGACGGCGACCCCGGACCACTCCGCCTCGCGGATGGCCCGCATGGCCAGCTTCTTCTGCTCCGGGTCGAGCCGGTCGATGAACAGGATGCCGTCCAGGTGGTCGGTCTCGTGCTGAAAGCACCGCGCCATCCGCTCGGTGCCCTCGAGCGTCACGGGGTCGCCGTACATGTTGAAGCCCTTGGCCACGGTGCCCCACGCGCGCTTGGTGGGGAAGGCCAGGCCGGGGAAGGACAGGCAGCCTTCCTCGTCCGTGTCCTCCTCCTCGGACAGGTCCAGCGCGGGGTTGATCAGGTGCCCGAGCTCGTCGTCCACGAAGTAGGTGAACACGCGCAGCCCGACACCGATCTGCGGCGCGGCCAGGCCGGCCCCGGGCGCGTCCATCATGGTGTCGGTGAGGTCCTTGACCAGCTTGCGCAGCTCGGCGTCGAAGTCACGGACGGGGTCGGCCGCGGTGCGCAGCACCGGGTCACCGAAAAGGCGGATCGGCTTCACACTCACGAAAAAAGATCCTCCCCGGCCGTGCTGGGCCTCGTTTATGTGCTCCCAGTGTAGGGGGCCCGGCGGACTCAGAGCCGCGAACGGGCCTTGAACGCGGCCTTGCGGGCCGCCTTGGCCACGGCCGGTTCCGGGTGGTGATTGCTGAGCGTCGTGAGCAGCTCGGTCACCCCCGGGTGTTCCACCCGCCACAGCCCGGCGACCAGTTCCGCCTGCGCCTGCGGCGGAAGCTCGGGCAGCAGTTCGGCTACCACGTCCTCCGGTGCGGCCTCTTCCAGCAGGCCGGCCCCGAGGTCGACGAGCAGCCAGGCGCTGTCCTCGCGGCTGAGGCTGGCCTCCTCCCCGTGCTCGCGCAGCCAGACCGCGGCGTGCGGCCGCAGAACGGGGTCGGCCAGCGCCTGCCGGACGGCGGGCACGGCGGCCGCCCCGACCCGGTCCATCACCGCGAAGGCGGCGCCGCGCAGTCCCGGTGATCCCCGGCTGGCGGCGTCGGTCAGTTCCTCGGCGGCACGTTCGGGGGTGCGCCGCCCGAGCCACGCCGCGATCTCGGCCTCGCCGTCGTCGGCGTCGTAGTCGGCCAGCACGGCGAGCACGGCGGTGGCCCCGCCGTCGGCGCTGCCGCCCAGGATGGGGACGCGCCAGCCCCGGGCACTGAGCCGTTCCCGGACCGCCCACAGCCCGATCGGCGACAGGGTGACGGTGAGCCCGGCCTCGTCTTCGTCCTCGTCAGCGCCGAGTTCGACCACGCCGAGGTCGGCGAGCAGTTCCAGGCCCGGTTCCAGCCCCGGCGAGAAGCCCGGGACGGGCCCTGATCCCGCCGGCCCCGATCCCGCCGCGGGGTCCGCACCATGTTCGTTCGGAGAGCCCGATCCGGACGCGGGGCCCGATCCCGCTGGAGAGCCCGATCCCGCCGCCGGGTCCGCATCGTGATCGTTAAAAATCAGCTTCTCGTCGCCGGTGCTGACGGTCATCGCCCCGACCGCGGCCGCGTACGCCTCGAACAGGGCATCGAGTCGCACCGGCCGGCCGGCGGTGTAGAGCGCGGTGGCCAGCCCGTCCAGGTTTTCCTGGCTGAGCACGGCCCCCGCGGCCTCACACCACGTGTCCAGGGCCTCGTCGGGGCGCCCGGACTCGAGCACGCCGAATCGTTTGCCGGGGCCCGCCTGGTCGCCGGACACCGCGACCATGCCCGTCCCGGTCGCGATGGCCCACGCGGCGCGGAACTCCTCGGCGGACACGTCCAGGGCGCCCGTCGCCGCGGCGGCGTCCGCCGGGGTGAGCTCACCGCCGGAGGTGACCGGCCGGCCCGTACCCGTCCAGGCCGCCAGGTCGTGCGCGACCCGCAACAGCGGGGCCACCCGGGCCGCGGCCGTCAGTTCCTCGCGGGACGCCAGGCGGACAGGGGGCAGCCGGGTGAGGCTGCGCGAGCTCCGCGACCGCGGCGGCAGGCTCTCATGCGAGGTTGCCACGCATGCACCTTACGACGTGGGTCACCGTGCTCGGGGCCACCGTGCCGATCAGAGGACCTCCGCGGGATCGAGCTGGACCCGCACGATGCCGTGGTCCTTGCGCGGGCTGCGGGTGGCCTGCGCGGACTGCAGCGCCCGGGCCAGCGCCGAGCCCTCGGCCCGCGGGACCCGGATCAGCGCGCGGACCGGGAGACTGTCCGCGTCTCCGCCGGGGGCGGCCGCCCCGTTGCTGTCCGCGTCGCCGGCCCGCGCGGCCCCGTCGGCCGCCTGATCGTCGGGCACCGGACCCAGCACCTCGGCCGCCGCCGGGAGACCGGTCACCCCGAGCAGTTCGCCGACCGCGGCGGCGGGGCCGGAGACGACGGCCATCCGGACCGCGGGCGGGAACGACAGCTCGTCACGTTCGGCCAGTTCACGCTCGGCGAAGCCGGCCGGGTCCCAGCGGATCAGGGCCTGGACCACGGCCAGGCTGGCATCGGCGTGCACGATGACATTGCCGTCGCGCGCGGCCGGCCGGACCAGAGCGGCCGCGTTGAGCCACCTGCGCAGCGTCTCTTCCCCCGCCCGCAGGCTCGGCCGCCCCAGCAGGGCCCAGCCGTCCAGCAGCAGGGCGGCCGCGTACCCGTCCGCGGCGACAGGTTCGGCGCCCGGCGTGGCCACCACCACGGCCGGGTCGGCGGGCACGGCGGCGATCACGTTCTGGCCGCCGGAAAAGCGGACCGGGACGGACGGGAACGCCCGGCCGAGTTCCTCCGCGGTGCGGGCCGCCCCGGTGACGACCGCCCGGACCCGGGTGAAGCCGCACCGGGGACAGCTCCAACTGGCCGCGACCGCGCCGCACCAGCGGCACTGCGGGGTCTGCCGGGCCCCCGCGATCTCCAGCTGGCCGGCGCATACCGTGCAGCGGGCCTGCGCCCGGCAGCGGCCGCAGGCGATGGCGGCGAGGTAGCCGCGCCGTGGCACCTGGACCAGCACGGGGCCGGATCCCAGCGCGGCCCGTGCGGTGCGGATCGCCAGGCTGGGCAGCCGCGCGCTCAGCGCCGCCTCGTCCCGGGCCAGCTCATCCTCATCGGCCGCGGGCCGGACCCGGGGAGCGGCGGTCCGCAGGGCGCCCCGGTCCCCCGCCAGCGCACGGGCCCAGCCCGCCGCGACGAGCTGCGTGACCTCGGCGCTGCGCGCGAAACCGCCGATCAGGGCGGCAGTGCCCTGCCGGTGCGCGCGCAGGGCCAGCACCTCGCGGGCGTGCGGGTACGGCGCCCGGCGCTCGGCCAGCAGGTCGTCGCCGTCGTCCCAGAGCACCACCAGGCCGAGGTCGTGCACCGGCGCGAACATGGCCGCCCGGGTGCCCGCCGAGATCCGGACCGAGCCGCGCAGAACGGACAGCCATCGCCGGTACCGTTCGGCCGGGCCGAGCTCGGCGGTCAGGCAGACGTGCTGGTCAGAACCCAGCCGGGCGGTCAGGGCCGCGTCCACCCGCGCCAGGTCCTTGACGTCGGGAACCACGATCACGACGCCCCGGCCGGCCGCCGCGGTCACCGCCGCGGCGACGGCGATCTCGCCGGGCCAATCCGGACCGGGCAGCGCCGACCAGGCGGCCCGGACCCCGCGGCCCGCCGCCAGCGCAGCCAGGAAGGCGCCGCCGGCCGGGTACCGAGCCCAGGAGCCCGGTTCGGGCCGGGGCGGCGGGCTCGCGGCCGACGGCGACGGTTTGGCCTCCGTGCCCGCGTGCCGGGGCGGGATGGCCAGCCGCAGGACGTCGGCCAGGGTTCCCGCGTACCGGTCCGCGACCGCGCGGGCGAGCCCGGCGATCTCGGGGGTGAGCACCGGTTCGGGGGACACCACGCGGTCCAGGTAGGAAAGGCGGCCCGGATGGTCACTGGCGTCGGCGCGGGCCAGCACGAACCCGTCGACGAGCTGACCCGAGAACCGGACCCGGACGCGGCAGCCCGGGACGGCGGAACCGGCCAGCCGTTCGGGCACGAGGTAGTCGAACGGGCGGTCCAGGTGGGCGAGCGGAATGTCCACCGCCACCCGGGCCACCGGCCGCTGCCGGGCGGGCACGTTGTCGCGCGCCCGGCTCGGCCGCCTGCCGCCGGTGCCCTTCCTCGCCGTCCCGGGACCAGCCGGGGGCGGCGTGCCCGCACCCTGGCTGGTCTCCGTCACGCTCCCGTCCTACCAGACCGCCAGCCCTGATTGCCTGCCGAGCCCAGGTACCACCCGGGCTCAGCAGCGTACGGGCCCACAGCGACGACCGGCCCAGCGAGCCGGGGCCCTGTGCCCCGGCGAGCGGCCGGTGCTGCCGGCGAGCACCGCAGCAGGACCTACGGCGAGGCGCTCGCTACCGGCCTAACGAACCGGGCCTTGTGCCCGGTGAGCGGCCGGTGTGCCGGCGAGGTACCACCGCGGGGCGCGGAGCGCATGCGGGGGGTCCGGGGGGTCGCCCCCCGGGCCAGCACCGCCTAGAACGCGAGCGCCTGCGCCCGGCGGTTGACCTCGGTGCGCCGATTCCGGCAGATCGCCTCGATCGGCGTGCCGGGCAGCGTTTCGTCCTCGGTGAACAGCCAGTGCAGGGCCTCGACGTCGCCGAAACCGCAGTCGACGAGCAGCGTCAGCGTGCCTTGCAACCCCTTGACAATCTGGGGACCGTCCAGGAACGCGGCGGGAACCGCGATCGAGCCATCCGGGCGCGCGACAGCGAGGAGTTTCCTGTCGCGGAGCAGTTGCTTGACACGGCCGATGGGGATGCTGATACGGGCGGCGACATCTGGGATTGAGAGCCAGTCCCCCACGAGGGTGTCGACCGCGGCGTTGATCTGAGCCACGAATCAAATTTGCCACGCTACGGCCTCGGCGAAACACCCCGGAGATTTAATTCGTGGCGCGGCCATTTCCGGGCGTGGCCGCGGAAGGGGCAACGCGGCCGCGTGAGGTGCGGAAGCCGGGCGCTCAGCGGCCCTCAGACCTGGCGGAACCGCTCATTGAAGCGCGGGTCGTTCTCCCACCACGGGCGGGCCGGATCGTCCGGATGAGGTGCCCCGGGGCTCTCCGGCCGGCCGGGAGTCCCCCGGTCGCCGGGATTTTCCGGGCGCGCTGGCTCAGCCGGCTCCAGCCCAGCAGGTTCTGGGCCGGCCGGGGCTGCGGGCGCGGCCGGGGCTCCGTCGCCCGGCGCCGCCCGCGCGGCGTCACGCGCGTCCAGTTCGGCATCGATCACGGCGGCCTCGGCCTCGTCCTCGCGCATGAACTGGATGAGCTGGGCCACCAGGAACGGCAGGCCGACCAGGTCGCCAAAGATCCACAGCGTCCCCCCGCCCAGGATCTGGTCCGTGGCCAGGCTGGGGCCCCAGGGCCGGGCCAGCGCATGGTAGTAGCCGGCGCCGATCAGGTTGGTGTCCGCGAGCACGGCCAGGCCGAGGAACGCATCGCCGATCACCTCGACCGCCGTGATCCACAGCGACACCCCGTAGGAGTAAATCTTTGGCACCGGGTCGACGCGCAGCAGCGTCCAGAAGAACACAAAACCGGGGAGCAGCAGGGCCAGGTGCGTGAGTTCCCGTACGGCCAGGCTGTGGAACGCCGCCGTATACCAGGTGGTGAAGTACATGACGAAGGGCACGGCGACCAGCGTCAGCGTGGTGATGGCGGGGAACGTCGCCCACCTCGCCGCGTGGCTGTGGATCACGCGCTCGATCCGCTGGCCAGCCACCGGGAACACGGTGATGGCCAGGGTCAGCGGCCGCCCGAGGACCAGGAACAGCGGCGCCAGCAGGAGCAGCAGGATGGTCTGGAAGGCCCGCATGTAGAACAGGACCCCGGAATAGGTGCCGAACGACGACATGGTCGCGATGACCACGATGCCGAGGCCCAGCGCGGCGAAGTTCACCGTCCGCCAGATCGGCCACGGCTGTGCCCGGCGGCGCAGGCGCCGCACGCCGGCCAGGTAGCACCCGCCGAGCAGCAGCACGAACGCGAGCGTCCAGGCGTCCAGCGTCCATCCGGTCAGCGCGCTCACCGCCGTCAGTTCCGGCGGACCGTGGTAGCCGCCGGCCAGCGCATGTGCCATGCCTGCCACGCTATCGCCGCCGGCGGCCGCCAACGGACCCGGCCGTCCCGGTTACCATCCTCCGCGGCGGCGGCCGCTCGGACGGCGCGGGAGGCGGGCGCGGGGTTCATTAGCAGGCCGAAACGAAGCCGATGCGGACGTTACGCCGGAATTTCACCTGTCCGCGCGAAAGTAACGGAACAACATATTTGCCGCAAGAGTGCAGGTAACCGCTTGCGCCTCCCGGCCCAGGGTCGTCAAGGTACAGATAGCACCAAGACCTCACACCCTCTCAGAGGATGGTCCGTACATGCCATTGGCAAGAAAACGGCTCAGAGCCGTCGGGACGGCTGCCGCGGCCGCCGCGCTGTGCGCGGGCGCGATCGCCGCCGCGTCCCCCAACCAGGCGTCCTCGCCCCGCTCGGCGATCCCCGGCACGCATCCGGAGTGGGCCAGCGCGTCGGCGCGGGTTTCAGCGCAGCCGGTCACCACCGGCACGGTAAGCGCGCGCGTCTACCTGGCCGGGCAGAACGCGGCCGGGCTGGCGGCCTACGCGGCCGCCGTCTCCCAGCCCGGTAACGCCGATTACGGCCACTTCCTGAGCGCAGCGCAGGTGGCGGCGGAGTTCGGGCCCACCAGCGCGCAGATCACCGCGGTGAAGGCGTGGCTCACCGGCGACGGACTGACGGTGACCTCGGTCAACGACAGCGTCGACGGGTACGTCGCGGTGACCGGCTCGGTCAGCGACGCGGCCAAGGCGTTCAGCGTGACGTTCCAGAACTTCAAGGGCCCGGACAAGCGGACCGACCGGGCCCCGGCCCAGGCGGCCAGCGCCCCGGCCTCGGTGGCCAGCGCCGTCCTCACCGTGACCGGCCTTGACACCGCGACCCACCAGATGAAGCCGGGTGACACGCTGCCGCCGCCGGGACCGAACTACTGGGTCGCCGGACCGTGCTCGCAGTACTACGGGCAGAAGATCGCGACGACCGAGCCGTCCGCGTACGGCACGAAGCAGCCCTGGAACAACTGCGGGTATACCCCCAGCCAGGTCCGCAGCGCCTACGGGGTGACCAAGTCCGGGATGACGGGCCAGGGCCAGACCGTCGCCATCGTCGACGCGTACGCCTCGCCCACCATGCAGAGTGACGCCAACGAGTTCTCCAAGGTGGTCGGGGACGAGCCGTTCCGGCCCGGGCAGTACCAGCAGTACCTGCCGAGCACCTTCACCGACACCGCGGCCGACGAGTGTGACGCCGCCGGCTGGTACGGCGAGGAAACCCTCGACGTGGAGTCGGTGCACGGCCAGGCCCCGGACGCCAACGTCCGCTTCGTGGCCGCCGCCAGCTGCAACGACCCGGACCTGCTCAGCGCGCTGGCCTACATCGTGGACAACCACCTGGCCAGCATCGTGAGCGACTCCTGGGGCGAGCCGGCCGACGACGCCACGCTCACCAGCGCGTACGACCAGGTGTTCGAGGTCGGCGCGGTCGAGGGCATCGGCTTCTTCTTCTCCTCCGGCGACAGCGGCTACGAGTCCACGGATGAGGACCCGGGCTCGGACCAGATCCAGGTGGATTACCCGACGTCCAGCCCGTGGGTCACCTCGGTCGGCGGCACCAGCCTGGCCATCGGCAAGAACAACAACTACGAATTCGAGACGTCGTGGGGCACCCTGCTTGACCCGCTCGCCTCGAGCGGCACGTCGTGGGAGTTCACGCCGCCCGGTGAGTACCCGCAGTACTACGACGGCTCCAGCGGCGGCGGCGTGAGCACCACGTACACGCAGCCGTTCTACCAGCGGGGCGTGGTGCCCTCCAGCCTGGCCACCAGCGTGCCGGAGGGAACGACCACGACCCCGATGCGGGTGGTGCCGGACGTGTCGGCACTGGCCGACCCGAGCACGGGCATCCTGGTCGGGCAGACCACCCTGCAGCCGGACGGCACGACCTACGCCTTCTCGCTCAGCCGGATCGGCGGCACCAGCGTCGCCTGCCCGACGTTCGCGGGCATCGAGGCGGACGCCCAGCAGGCCGCCGGGCACGTCCTGGGCTTCGCCGACCCGGCGATCTACGAGCGGTACGGCACGTCCGCGTACCACGACGTGACCGACCATCCGCTGGGCCCGGGCTACCTGGCCGAGGTCCGCAACAACTACACCGATCCCTCCACCAAGACCGGTCCGCTCATCACCTACCTGCGCACGCTCGGCATCGACGGCGAAGGCGCCGCGGCCCTGCCCGCGGTCAAGGGGTACGACGACTCGACCGGTGTCGGTTCGCCGGAGTACTACATCCAGTCCTACTCCCGGCGCTAGCAGGCAGCGCAAAGCGGGGCGGCCCGGTGGGCCGCCCCGCTTTTTGCTGCGTACTGCGCTTGCTGCGTACTGCGGCTGATTAGGCCAGATACTGGGCGATTTCCTTGGCGGCGTCCTGGCCGTAGGCGGTTCCGAAGCGCTCGGTCAGGGACGCGCTGGTCAGCTGGTACTCCTGGGTGCCGACCGTCTCCAGGACGGACGCCGCGACCAGGCAGCCGAGCTGGCCCGCCCGCTCGAGCGGAAGCTGCCAGGCGATAGCGGCCAGGAACCCCGCGCGGAACGCGTCGCCGGCGCCGGTCGGGTCGACCGCCTGCACGCCGGGCACCGCCGTCACCGTCACCGGCGGCTGGCCGGCCCGGGTGATCCGCGCGCCGTCGGCGCCGAGCGTGGTGACCTGAATGTCGACGTGCCGGCCGATCTCCGTCGCGTCCCAGCCGGTCTTCTGCTCGATCAGGGCCAGCTCGTACTCGTTCGAGAACAGGTAGGCGGCCCCGTCCACCAGCGCCCGGGTCTGGTCGGCGTCCATCCGCGGCAACTGCTGGGACGGGTCCGCGGCGAACGGTATCCCGGCGGACGCACAGCCCGACGTGTGACGGAACATCGCCTCCGGGTCGTCCGCCCCGATCAGGACGAGGTCGACTCCCCCGGCCTGCGCGGCGACGTCGGTGATGGAGATGTCCCGCGCTTCGGCCATGGCGCCCGGGTAGAACGACGCGATCTGGTTGCCGTCCACGTCGGTCGTGCAGACGAAGCGTGCCGTGTGGCTGCGCTTGGACTCCAGCACGGCGCTGGTGTCGACGCCATGGGCGTCAAGCCACGCACGGTAGTCCGCGAAGTCCTGCCCCACGGCGCCCACCAGCAGGGGCTGCAGGCCAAGGCAGCCCATACCGAAGGCGATGTTCGCGGCTACCCCGCCCTGCCGGATCTCCAGGCCGTCCACGAGGAACGACAAGGAGACCCGGTCGAGCTTGTCCGCTATGAGGTGCTCGGTGAACTTGCCCGGAAAGGTCATCAGGTGGTCGGTGGCCACCGACCCCGTGACCGCGATTCGCACCGGTCAGTGGAACGAGTCGCCGCAGGCGCAAGAGCCCGACGCGTTGGGGTTGTCGATCGTGAAGCCCTGCTTCTCGATCGTGTCCACGAAGTCGATGGTCGCGCCCATCAGGTACGGCGCGCTCATCTTGTCCGTGACCACCTCGACGCCGCTGAAGTCGGCCACGATGTCGCCGTCAATCGCGCGGTCGTCGAAGTAGAGCTGGTACTTGAGACCGGAGCAGCCGCCCGGCTGCACGGCAATCCGCAGCCTGAGATCGTCGCGGCCCTCCTGGACGAGCAGGCTGCTGACCTTAGCGGCCGCACCCTCGGTGAGGATAACGCCCTGCTGGGTGGTCTCTTGCTGAACGCTCATCTGTTTCTAGCTCCCGCCTCGGGTGTGGTTCCGGCGTGATTCGGCGTGCAGTTTATTCATTCAAGTGTGCCTGACTTTCAGCCACAACGATAAGCCCGGCACGTACATTCCGCGTCCAGCGGTGTGAGGTCGCACCTACCCGGACGCCTCTGCGACCGCGTCACAGCCCGGGTGCGCCCCACACGGGGAACCACCGGGACAGGTCCTGCTCCATCTTCAGGTCGCCCGACACGGCGCCCTTGATCTGCAGCTCCAGCGCGCTGTCCCGGCGCTCCCCGGTCAGCGGGGCGAACGGGTAGAACGTGCCCCGCTTGAACAGGTACACCAGCGCCAGCCGCCGCTGCTGGTCATCGCGGAAGGCGACGAGCGTGCAGAGCAGCTGAGGGCCGAAGCCGTTGTCCACCAGGGCGGAGTTCACCGCGTGCAGGTCGGTGACCAGATCCTCGACCTCATCGGACATGTGCGAGCTGACCAGCCAGGTGAACCCGAACGAATCCTTGGTCACCTCGACCGGCAGCGAGCCGCTCTTGGCCCCGCTCAGGTCGAGCAGTTCGCGGACGTCCTTCTCGACGTCCGCGAACGCACGGCCCTCGACCGGGCGGAAGCACACCGACCCGGTGCCGGTCGGGGTGAAGCCAGCCGCCGCCTCGAGCGTCACCGCCGCGGACGGCAACTGGAACAGCACGTCCAGGTTGGGCTGGACCGGCTTCGTCCGGCCCAGCAGCGTGTCCAGAAAACCCACTGCTACCGCTGCCCCATCTGCTCGGAGATCTTGGCCAGCTGCGCCAGCCGCTTCTCCAGCGACGGGTGGGTGGAGAACAGCGCCCCGATCTTCGACTGGGCCTGCTGCGCGCTGAGCGCGGGGGCGAAGAAGAACGCATTCAGCGGCTGGGCCTCGCGCAGGTCCTTCGTCGGAATCCGGCCGATGCTGCCGCTCACCTTCTGCAGGGCGCTGGCCAGCGCGGATGGCTGCCCGGTGAGCAGCGCGCCGGACCGGTCGGCGGCCAGCTCGCGGTACCGCGACAGCAGCCGGATCAGCAGGAAGCTGATCGCGTACACCACGATGCTGACGGCCATGATGATCAGCAGGATGGGCAGCGCGCCCTGGTTGCCGTTGTTATTGCCGCCCCGGCGGCCGCCGCCGCCGAACAGCTCCCCGTAGAAGGAGAACCTGATCAGCAGGCCGGCGATGATAGCGAGGAACGAGGCGACCGTCATCACCATGACGTCCTTGTGCGCCACGTGGGACATCTCGTGGGAGATGACACCTTCGAGCTCCTCGGGCGTCAGCCGACGTATCAGGCCCCGCGTCACGCACAGAACGGCATGCTCGCTGTTCCGGCCGGTGGCGAAGGCATTCGGCAGGTCCGTCGGGGCGATCGCGATCCGCGGCTTGGGCATGTCCGCCAGGGCGCAGACCCGGTCCACGATGCCGTGCACCATGGCCGCCTCGCCCGAGTCGGTCGGGTTGACCACCTGGGCCTGCGCCGTGGACAAGGCGATCTTGTCCGAGTAGAAGAGGGATCCGATTGCCATGCCCCCGCCGAGCACGAGCGCGAAGAACACGATCGCACCGTCCGACGCGTGGAAGAGCAGCGAGATCCCGATGATTGCGGCGACAAACGCCACGAATACGAGCCCGAGCAGGAACATGGTCAGGCCCATGCGGACCGTCAGTCCCCGGTCGGGCGCATACCTAGTGCGCGCCACCACGTCACCTCCAGTTCAAGGGCCAGAGCGGGCAAAGCCAGCCCTGGTGTCACTACTACCAATCTATCCAGGTGACGCTGGAAAGGTTCTGAACGTTCCCTATCCGTACACTGAGAGCCTGCGAGGGTCTGGGGGCGCCGGGCTTTGATCAGCCGGGGATGAGCCCTTCGTCCGTCATCAGCTTGCGCACCTCGGCCAGGTCCGCGTCCTCGTACGGCAGGATCAGTTCCGATGGCTGAAGGCTATCCGGCGGTACGGGCGTTCCGGCCGCGCGGACCCCGGCGACCAAGGCTTTCAGCGCACGGCGGAATTCCGCTTCGTTGCCGCGGTCGATGGCGTCGGACAGCGTGGCGTCCAGCTCGTTGAGCCCGGCGGTGGCCGCGTCGTCGACGCTGAGCTGGCCCTCACCGAGAATCCGGACGATCATGTGCCGTCACCGGTCCGCGGCGACTCGGCGGCGGGCAGAGCCGCCTCGCCCACGTCGGAGGCGGGGATCGTCGGCTGGGCGCCATCGGCCGGGGGCGTGGCGGGCCGGGGAACCTGCGCATTGTTGCGCGCGGTGTTCCCGGCGCTGTCGCTGGCGGAACCGGCTTCCAGCTCCGGTGCGGACCCGCCGCCGATCTCACCCCGCAGCTTCTGCAGCTGGAACTCCACGTCGTTCCCGGCGCCCATCCGGTCGAGCTCGGCCTGGATGTCGTCACGCGGGGCGCCCGAGACGTCTTCCAGCGCACCGGAGGCCAGCAGTTCGTCGATGGCGCCCGCACGCGCCTGCATCTGCGCGGTCTTGTCCTCGGCGCGCTGAATGGCCATCCCGACGTCGCCCATCTCCTCGGAGATGCCGGAGAAGGCCTCGTTGATCCGGGTCTGGGCCTCGGCCGCGGTGTAGGTGGCCTTGATGGTCTCCTTCCGCGTCCGGAAGGCGTCCACCTTGGACTGCAGCCGCTGCGACGCGATCGTGAGCTTTTCCTCCTCGGCCTGCAGCGACGCGTACTGCGTCTGCAGGTCGCCGAGCTGGGTCTGCGCCGAGGAGCGACGGGTCAGCGCCTCGCGGGCCAGGTCCTCACGGCCGGCCCCGAGCGCGTCACGAGCCTGCTTCTCCAGCTTGTTCGACTGCTGCTGGATCTGGTTCATCTGCAGCTCGACGCGCTTACGCGACGTGGCGACATCCGCGACACCGCGCCGGACCTTCTGCAGCATCTCGAGTTGCCGCTGGTAGGAGTAGTCGAGGGTCTCACGTGGATCTTCCATCCGGTCCAGGGCCTTGTTGGCCTTGGAGCGGAAGATCAATGTGACCCGCTTCATCACGCTCATAGACGCGGCCGTCCCCTTCGTGCCTGTGCCCGCCTGAACGCCGCGGCGGCCGTCGTCGTGGCGTGCAGGGCAGACACTGCCGCCCAATTATCAATTGGCATCCACCCTACGCGGTGGCCCGCGCACGGGCGACCATCACAGCCGAGCCGCCGCATTGACGGTGCGGCGCGGGCGATCACGGCGGCCGGGCCGCCGCATTGGCCTGTCCCGCTCGTCCCATCCGGCGGCCCGTTCAACTAGGCTGAGCGCGTGTTCCGACGAGGTACCGCCGGGCCGCACGGCAACACCGCCCAGGACGACAAGGGCGCGCAGAGCCCCGGCGGCCCGCAGACGACAAAAACGGCCGAACCCGGACGGGCCCGGCCGGCCGCCGAGACGGCCAAGGGCCGTCCCACGCCCAGGCGCAGCGAGGCCGAAAAAGGCCGGCGTCAGGGCATTACCGGCACGCCGGGGCGTTCGCAGCCATCCCGGGGCGGATCCGCGCGCGGCGGCGCCACGAGCAAAGAGGACCGGCTCCGGCGCAACGAGGCGATGCGGCGCGGTGAGGAGTGGGCGCTGCCGGCCCGGGACCGGGGCCCGGTCAAGGCGCTGGCCCGGGATTACGTCGACTCGCGCCGGCGGCTGAGCGAGTTCTACATGTACGTGATGGTCGCCATGATCGTCGTGCTGTTCATCAAGGTGGGCTCGGTGCAGCGGTACGCCGAGCCGATCGCGCTGCTGCTGCTCGTTTTCGTGGTCGTTGACGCCTTCTTCCTGAGGAACAGCCTGAAGCGGCTGATCGCCCAGCGACTGCCCGGCCAGAGCGCGCGCGGCGTGACCTTGTACGCGGTGTTCCGCGCGCTGCAGATCCGCCGGTTCCGGGTGCCGCCGCCCCGGATCGTCCCCGGCACCAAGGTCTGACCCGTCCCGCCCTTGAGCCCTCCAAGCCCGCCCTGTGAGCCCTTCGAGCCCTCCGACCCTGACCTGGGGTGTCCCTGCGCGGTCTCATAGGGTCGACCTATGGAATATCGGCATCTGGGCAAGAGCGGCCTGAAGATCAGCGAACTCACCTACGGCAACTGGATCACCCACGGCTCGCAGGTGGAGGAGGAGGCCGCGCGCAGTTGCGTCGCGGCGGCACTGGAGGAGGGAATCACCAGCTTCGACACGGCCGACGTCTACGCGGGCACCCGGGCCGAAGAGGTGCTGGGGCGCGCCCTGTCGGGCACGCGCCGGGAGTCGGTGGAGATCTTCACGAAGGTGTTCTGGCCGACCGGCTCCGGGCCGAACGACCGCGGCCTGTCGCGCAAGCACATCATCGAGTCGATGAACGGGTCACTGCGCCGCCTCGGCACCGACTACGTCGATCTGTACCAGGCACACCGGTACGACCACGAGACACCGCTGGAAGAGACGCTGCGCGCCTTCGAGGACCTGGTCCGGCAGGGGAAGGCGCTGTACATCGGGGTCTCGGAGTGGCGGGCCGAGGAGATCGCGGCGGCGCTGCGGATCGCCGACGAGATGCACTTCGACCGGATCGTGTCCAACCAGCCGCAGTACAACATGCTGTGGCGGGTCATTGAGCCCGAGATCGTCCCGCTGTGCGAGAAGGAGGGCATCGGGCAGCTCGTCTTCTCCCCGATCGCGCAGGGGGTGCTCACCGGCAAGTACCGGCCGGGTGAGCAGCCGCCGGAAGGCTCCCGCGCCACCGACCAGTCCGGGGGGGCCGGCTTCATCAGCCGCTGGATGCGCGACCCGCTGCTGGCCAAGGTGCAGGAACTCCGGCCGATCGCGGCGGAGGCCGGGCTGTCCCTGGCTCAGCTGGCGGTGGCCTGGACCCTGCAGAACCCCACCGTGTCCGCGGCGATCATCGGGGCCACCCGCCCGGATCAGGTCCGGGAGAACGCGAAGGCCGCAGGGGTCAAACTGGACGCCGGGCTGCTGCGCCGCATCGACGAGGTGCTGGGCGACGACATCGAGCGTGACCCGGCGCGGACCGCGAGCCCGCCGGCCCGCCCGTAGCGGTGCTGTGTTGGCCCGGGGGGGGCGACCCCCCGGAACCCCCCGCTGCGCTCCGCGCCCCGCTGAGGTAACTCGCCGACACACCGGCCACTCACCNNCCTGGGGTCGCTGGGCCGGTAGCGATCGTCTCGCCGTAGCCCGTCTGGGCGACTGTTGCTGAGCCCCCGTCGTATGGCGGGGGCTCAGCTCGCCGGATGGAGGCTCATCGGGCCGTATTCCTTGCGGTCGTCCTCAAACAGCGTCACCTGGTCCACGCCCGCCTCCAGCAAGCCGCGCCAGTTCTCACCGAGCCAGCTCTCGGCGTCACCCTGGCTGGCGAAGATGGCCTCAGGAAGGTCACCCGACGAGACCACCGCGCCGTCGCTCTTCTCGTAACGCCAGGTCCATGGCATGATCGCGTCGCCTCCTCAAGGCTTGGGTGGTGCGGCTAGCGACATTACCGAACGAAGCCGGGACGCGCGCGGACCGGCGCGATGAATGCGGGATCTAGCGGTGGGAAATACGGTCATCGGCCCGGATGGGCCCGGTCACCAGGAAGACCGGTTAACCAAGAAAGGCGCCCGGCGGGCACAACAGCGGTTCAGGCGCAGAACAGAATGGCCCAGACGGCCTTGCCCTGGCCGACGACCGGGCTCCATCCCCATACGTCACACAGGGCATCGACCAACTGCAGGCCGCGGCCGCATTCGGTCTCGCCATTAGGCGCCCTCAGCACGGGCGCGGCGTCGCTGGGATCGAGGACCGCGCACATCACCTCGCCGGCCCGGCGGAAGAGCCGCAGGCCGATCCGGGGGTCGCCGCGACCGGGGTCCCGGTCGTCCGAAGTGGCACCAGCCTCGGTGTGGCAGACGGCGTTGGCGACCAGTTCTGCCACGATGACCTCGGCGTCGTCGGCCAGCGGGCCGAGTCCCCAGCGCGTGAGCGTGGACCGGGTGAAGCGGCGCGCGGTCTTGGCCGGCTGGGTCGCGGGAGTCAGGGCCAGCGCGACCACGGAAGGGGCATCCCACCAGTCCGAGGGCATCCGCACGACCCGCGGCCGGTCCGGCACAGCGTGCTTGGGGGCGGACTCAGCGATCGCCGCCCGCGTCATGGGCCGGACCCTGGTGCGCGTGGGCAGCGGAGCCTTATGGTTATCCCGGCTGTGAACGCTAACAACGACCGGGTTCAAACTTTCCGACCTCATCGCGACCCCGGGAGCGCTGGCTTTCCGCCAATCTTGTGACTGGCGCAGAGCCCATCTTGCCGGACATCTCATGCAGATGCAAGGTCAGATGCACGTTCATTTGATGCGTGCAGATGAGCAGTCCTTTCAGGGTAACCAGCTTCCGCGCCTCTATCGCTGACGGGTGCAAACGCTTACATTTTTTTAACGTTCGGGACGGGCCGGGCCCGGGTGGCGCGGGCCGGGGCGAACGGCTTACGGTGGCGTCGGGCGCATGTTCGGCCCGCTTTTCGCGAAACTTTTCGGGAGTCGCTCATGCTGGTGGCCGGAGTGGACAGTTCCACTCAGTCCACGAAGGTTGTGCTCTGCCAGGCCGAGGACGGCGCCATCGTGGCCTCTGCGTCGGCGCCGCATCCCGACGGAACCGAGTGCGATCCCGCGTACTGGTGGGAGGCTCTGAGCAAGGCCGGTGCGGGCCTGCTCGACCGCGCCGACGCCGTCGGCGTGGCCGCACAGCAGCACGGAATGGTCGCGCTCGACGAAGCCGGCGAGGTCATCCGCCCGGCGATTCTGTGGAACGACATGCGGGCCGCGCCGCAGACCCGCGAGCTCATCGCCGAGCTCGGCGGCCCGGCCGAGTGGGCGCGCCGCACCGGTAGCGTCCCGGCCGTCTCCTTCACGGTGACCAAGCTGCGCTGGATGGCCGAACGGGAACCCGAATCGGCGCGGCGGCTGAGCCGTGTCATGCTGCCGCACGACTGGCTTACCTGGCGGCTGGGCGCCGACGAACCGGTCACCGACCGGGGGGACGCCTCGGGCACGGGCTACTTCTCCCCGTCGGCGGGGCAGTGGCTGCCCGACATCGCCGAGATGGCGCTCGGCCGCCCGGTGGCGACACCGCGGCTGGCCGCTCCGGCCGAGGTGGTGGGGCGCACGCCCGGCGGGGCGGTGCTGTCCCCCGGCACGGGCGACAACATGGGCGCGGCGCTGGGGCTGGGCGTCGGGGAAGGCGACGTGGTCGTCTCGATCGGCACCTCGGGCACGGCGTACGCGGTGACCAAGGTGCCCGCGGCCGACACCACGGGCGCGGTCGCCGGGTTCGCCGACGCGACCGGGCGGTTCCTGCCACTGGTCGCGACGGTCAACGCCGCGCGTGTGCTGACCCTCACCGCCCGGCTGCTCGGCACCGACGCCGGAGGCCTGTCCGAACTGGCGCTGGCCGCCCCGCCCGGGGCGGGCGGCCTGACCCTGCTGCCGTACTTCGACGGTGAGCGCTCGCCCAACCGGCCGGACGCCACCGGGGTACTGAACGGCGTCACCAGTACCTCCCTGACGCGCGAGAACATGGCCCGGGCGGCGGTGGAGGCCGTCCTGTGCTCCCTCGCCGACGGGATCGACAACCTCGCCGCGTGCGGCATCACCCCCGAGCGGGTGGTGCTCATCGGCGGCGCGGCCCGGTCGGCAGCCGTGCGGTCCATCGCGCCCGCCGTGTTCGGCATGCCGGTAACCGTCCCCGACCCCGCCGAATACGTGGCCATCGGCGCCGCCCGGCAGGCCGCGTGGGCGCTGTCCGGGGCCGGCGAACCGCCGGACTGGGCGGGCTCTGCCGCCGTCACCTGCACCGCCGAACCATGCCCCGACATCCGCGACCGATACGCCACGCTGCGGGATGACACCGCAGGGTGGCACGAAAGGAGCCGTCAGTGAGCCCCGGGACCAATGACCCGTACGTGCCGCGCCCGGAAGACAAGTTCTCGTTCGGTATATGGACCGTCGGCTGGCAGGGCGTCGATGTCTTCGGCGGCCCGGTGCGGCCGCCGATGCCCGCCGACCGGGCCGTGCGCAAGCTCGCCGAGCTGGGTGCCTACGGCGTGAATTTCCACGACAACGACGTGTTCCCGTTCGAGGCGACGCCGAGCGAGCGGGACGAGCTGATCACCGCCTTCCGCAAGGCCCTCCAAGACACCGGGGTGGTGGTGACCACGGCCACCACGAACCTGTTCGGGCATCCCATCTTCAAGGACGGCGCGTTCACCGCGAACGAGCGGGAGGTCCGCCGGTTCGCGCTGGCCAAGGTGATGCGCAACCTCGACCTGGCCGCGGAGCTGGGCGCGAAGACCTATATCTTCTGGGGCGGCCGCGAGGGCGCCGAGTCGGGCGCGGCCAAGGACATCGGCGCCGCGCTCAGCCGGTACGCCGAGGGGCTGAACCTGCTGTGCGAGTACGTCACCGAACAGGGTTACGACATCCGGTTCGCGATCGAGCCCAAGCCGAACGAGCCCCGCGGGGACATCCTGCTGCCGACGGCCGGGCACGCGCTCGCGTTCATCAACGGGCTGGCCTACCCGGACATGGTGGGCATCAATCCGGAGATCGGGCACGAGGAGATGGCCTCGCTGAACTACGCGCACGGCATCAGCCAGGCCATGTGGCACGGCAAGCTCTTCCACATCGACCTCAACGGCCAGCACGGGCCGCGCTTCGACCAGGACCTGCGGTTCGGCGCGGGCAACGTGCGCGGGGCGTTCTGGGTGGTGGACGCGCTGGAGCAGGGCGGTTACGACGGGCCGGTGCACTTCGACTACAAGCCGCCGCGCACCGAGAACGACGAAGGAGTCTGGGTCTCCGCGGCGGCCTGCATGCGGAACTACCTGATTCTGCGGGACAAGGTGCGGAAGTTCCGCCTCGATCCAGAGGTGATCGAGGCCCTGGTGGCCGCGCGGGCCGAGCAGCTCCGTGAGCCGACCCTGGCCGAGGGTGAGACCTGGCGCGACGTGCGCGACGCGGCGATCGACATCCCGGCCTTCGCCGAGCGCGGGATGGGCTACGAACGGCTGGACCAGCTCGCGCTGGAGCATCTTTACGGCACCCGCTGAACGGCACCCGCTGAACATTGGGGGCCGGGACGGAGTAACTTCCGTTCCGGCCCCTTTGGCTGAGCAGGGAACCGGGATATGAGGCACGCGACGATCAGGGACGTGGCGGCGGACGCCGGCGTCTCCATCGGCACGGCCTCCAAGGCCCTGAACGGCCAGGGCCGTCTCCGCCCGGAGACCCGCGAGCGGGTGGCCGAGGCTGCTCGCCGCCTCGGTTTCGCCCCGAACCCGCTGGCCCAGGCGCTGCTGGCGGGGCGCACCTACACCGTCGGGATGATCACGACGGACAGTTTCGGGCGGTTCAGCATCCCCGTCATGCTCGGCGCCGAGGACGCGCTGGGCGCCGGCCGCATCTCGGTGTTCATGTGCGATACCCGGGACGACCCGGAGCGGGAGCATCGCTACCTCGAGATGCTCATCGGCCGGCGGGTCGACGGGCTCATCGTGACCGGGCGCCGGATCGAGCCGCGCCCTCCGATCGGCGCCGGTCTCGGCGTTCCCGTGGTGTACGCGATGACCCAGCCGGACGGCAGTGGCGGCCCGGACGGCCCGGTCGGGTCCGCCGTGCTGCCCGACGACGTGGGCGGCGGCGCCGCAGCCGGCGCCCACCTGCTGGAGACCGGCCGCCGGCACATCGCGCACATCACCGGGCCCGAGCGATTCCTGGCCGCGCGGCTGCGGGCCCGGGGGCTGCGCGGCGTCCTGGCCCCGGGCGGGGTCCCGCTCGCGGCCGGGGAGGTGCTGTACGGGGAGTGGAGCGAGCGATGGGGCCGGGAGGCGGCCGGCCTGCTGCTGCGCCGTGCCCCCGCGACCGACGCGATCTTCTGCGGCAGCGATCAGATCGCGCGCGGAGTCGGGGACGCGCTGCGGGCCGCCGGGCGGCGGGTGCCCGACGATATCGCCATCGTCGGCTTCGACAACTGGGAACCGATGGTGCTCGGCGCGGATCCGCCGCTGTCCAGCGTGGACATGTGCCTGGAAGACATCGGCCGGGCCGCCGCGGAGGACCTGCTGGCCGCCATCGGCGGGGAACCGGCCCGGGGCGTGCGCACCGTGCCCGGCCGGCTCGTGGTCCGCGCCTCCAGCGCGTCCGCATCCTCGTGAGCGCGGTTAACGGGTGCTGTTCACGGTGCCTGTTAAATGCGGGCCTGTTAATGCGGGCCTGTTAAGTGCGGGCCTGTTAAACGCGGCTTTCCTGGGCAGAGGAGCGGAGCACGCGACAGACGGAACGCTTCAGATAACGGAAGGGTCCGCGATGAAGACGATGGAGTCAGTGACCGAGCCCAGCCCGGTCCCGCCGCAGCCCGGGCCCATGCCCGGGCCCATGNNCATGCCCGGGCCCATGCCCGGGCCCTCCCCCGTGCCGCCGCAGCCGGGACCCCTACCCGAACCGTCCCCGATCCCGCCGCAGCCGGGGCCGGTTCCGTCCCCCCCGCGGCCCGGGCCTGCGCCGATGCCACCGGACCCCATTCCCGACCCGTCCATCCCGCCGATGCCGGAACCGGGACCGCTGCCCGCCTAGGAGAGAAGGCCGTGGGCGGCGATAGGCTCTCGGCGTGAACGACGCTCATGCCGCAAGCGACCGCAAGCCAGCCGGATTCGACACCAGCGTGGCGCACAACGCCCGGGTGTGGAACTACTGGCTCGGCGGCAAGGACCATTTCGAGGCCGACCGTGAGGCCGGGGACCGCGTGTTCGCCATGTTCCCCGACATCGTGCACGTCGCCCGGGGCGACCGCGCGTTCCTCGGCCGGGCGGTCCGGTTCCTCACCACCCAGGCGGGCATCCGGCAGTTCCTCGACATCGGCACCGGCCTGCCCACCGCCAACAACACCCACGAGGTGGCCCAGCAGCTCGTGCCCGAGTCGCGCGTGGTGTACGTGGACAACGACCCGCTCGTCCTCTCGCACGCCCGGGCGCTGCTCACCTCGGAGCCGCCCGGCGTGACCGCCTATATCGACGCCGACGTGCACCATCCGTCGCGCATCATCGACACGGCCGCGGAGACGCTGGACTTCACCCAGCCGGTCGGGGTGATGATGCTCGGCATCCTGAACTTCGTGCTGGACAGCGCGGAGGCGGAGGTCATCGTCAACCACGTGATGGATGCGGTGCCGTCCGGCAGCTACCTCGTGGTCTCCCACCCCACGACGGAGCTGGGCGGGGACGCGAACGCCGAGGCCATGCGCTTCTGGAACGCCCACGCCAAACCGCCGATCACGGCGCGCACCGGAGCCGAGATCGCGCGGTTCTTCGGGGGGCTGGAGCTGGTCGACCCGGGCCTGGTGCCCTGCACGCAGTGGCGGCCGGATCCGGTCGACGTGGGCGAGGGGGCCCCCACGGTTCCGCTCTACGCCGGGGTCGCGCGTAAACCCTGATTACGGGCGCGGGAAGGTTCCCTGTGGCCGAGAGATATGCGGCCGAGAGATATGGAGGGGCGGATGCGGGTCGCGAGGTTGTACGGGACCGGGGATATCCGGGTCAGCGACGAAGCGGTCCCCGAGCCTGGCCCGGGTGAACGGCTCGTCCGGGTCACGGCCGTCGGGATCTGCGGGTCTGACTTGCACTGGTGGGACCAGGGCGGCATCGGTGACGCGCAGATCTCGCACCCGCTGGTGCTCGGGCATGAGGGTGCCGGCGTCATCATGGACGGGCCGCGGCGCGGTGAGCGGGTGGCGATCGACCCGGCGATCCCGTGCGGCGTATGCCGGCCATGCCGGGACGGCTACCGTAACCTGTGCCCCCGGGTCCGGTTCGCGGGGCACGGCCGCACCGACGGCGCGATGCGCGAGTTCATGACCTGGCCGGATGAGCTGCTGTACCCGCTGCCCGACGAGCTGTCCGACGCGGACGGCGCGGTACTGGAGCCGCTGGGGGTCGCGCTGCACTCCTACGATCTGGGGCACCTGCCGCTGGGCGGCACGGCCGCGGTGATCGGCTGCGGCCCGATCGGGCTGCTGCTCATCCAGGTCCTGCGCGCGGCCGGAGCGCGATCCGTGGTCGCGGCGGACCCACTGGCGCACCGCCGGGAGGCGGCCGCCAAGTTCGGCGCGGACCGGGTCATCGACCCCGCGGCCGGTGCGGCGGACACGTTGCCGGAAGGCGCAGAGTCCGGGGTGGACGTCGCGTTCGAGATCGCCGGCACGAACGATGCCGTCCGGCTGGCGATCGACGCGGTCCGGCCGGGCGGCCGGATCGTGCTGGCCGGGATCCCCGATGACGACCTGACCACGTTCAGCGCGTCGACCGCGCGGCGGAAGGGCCTGACGATGGCGATGGTGCGGCGGATGAACGAGGCCTACCCGCGGGCGATCAGCATGGCCGCGCGCGGGCAGGTCGACCTCGGCCCGGTGGTCACCCATCACTTCCCGCTGACCGACGTGGCCGGCGCGTTCAGCGCGGCGAACCGCCGGGCCGGCCTGAAGGTGATCGTGGAGCCGTTCCCCGCCACCGGATGAGGCGCGAGCTCCCGGACGAGCGACCGGAGGAAGAACGCATGACGATGACGATCCTGGTGCCCAGCGACGAAGGCCGCGCGGCGCTTGCCGGTCTCGATAACGTCAGCCTCGTGGCCTACGACCCGGACGAGGCGATGCCCGGCGAGGCCGTGGACGCCGAGGTGCTCGTCGTTCCGCCGCGGCGGGCCGGGCCGCTGCTGGCCGCGATGCGCGACATGCCCAAGCTGCGCCTGGTGCAGACGCTCAGCGCCGGCACCGATCAGTGGCAGGGCAAGCTTCCGGACGGGGTCGGCCTGTCCAACGCGCGGGGCGCGCACGGCGGCTCGACGGCGGAATGGGCGATCACCGCGCTGCTGGTCATCTTCCGCGACTTTCCGCGGTTCGCCGCCGACCAGGCCGCCCACGAGTGGCACCAGACGGTCACGGAGACCCTGGACGGCAAGCGCATCATGATCCTCGGGGCGGGCGACCTCGGCACGAGCCTGCGCGCCCGGCTGGAACCGTTCGGCGCATCGGTGACCATGGTGGCGCACACCGCGCACGACGGCGCGCGCGGTCTGCGTGAGGTGCCCGATCTGCTCGGCGACCACGACGCAGTGGTGATCATGATCCCGTCCAACGACGAGACGCATCACCTGGTGGACGCGGGGTTCCTGGCCCGGATGCCGGACGGGGCGGTCGTCGTGAACGCCGCGCGCGGGGCGGTCGTCGACACCGATGCCCTGCTCGGCGAGCTGAACCGGAAGCGGCTGCGCGCCGCCCTCGACGTCACCGACCCGGAGCCGCTGCCGCCCGGCCATCCGCTGTGGGACGCGCCCGGCGTGCTGATCACGCCGCACGTCGGCGGGGCCACGGCCGGCGCCATGGGCCGGGCCTGGAAGGTAGCCGCGCGCCAGGTCGCCGCCTACGTGGCCGGCCAGCACCCGCCGAACCTGGTCCAGGCCTGACCCGCCGCCGCTTGACCCGCCCGGGCTTTGCGCCGACCTCACCTCGTCCGGGCCCGCCCGCCAAAGCCGCTGCCCAACGGCCGCCGCTCGTTTCCCGACCGCTACCACTCTCGCCGGGTGGGGCAGCGCGTGACCGGACGGACTGTCAGTTGCTCCAGCCGTACGCGGGGAAAGTGCGACAGCAGCCGTGGTGAGTTCGGACTTATATCCCGCCAGCACGGCGATGATGATCGGTTACAGAGCCTCCCGGCGCTGCCGCCTCGTCGCGCGACCTCCTGCCGCGCGCTCGTCGACCATGTACCAGATCACCCAGCTCAAGGGGAAGAACAGCCCGCTCAGCCAGGCAAAGCGCCGGCCACGGCGCCGCGCACCCGAGGCGGCGAGCGAGCCCACCGCCAGCCAGACCGCCGCCGCCAGGCCAAGCGTCCAAATGCCCTCAGCACTCACCCCTCAACATTACCGAGCCCGGGCGGGCGCACGGCCGCTCACCGGCCGCGTCCAAGGGGCCTCGGCGGCCCCTGCAGCGTGAGCGAGGCAAGGAATCGGCGGGTCTGGCGGGGTCGTGGGGAGAGGGGTCCCCGGGGTCTGGGGGCGGGGTTCGCCGAGCGCCGGAGGCGGCCGCTAGCCTGGCCGTTATGCGTTCTGCGGCGTGGGCGGCGGTAGCCGACGTGGGCTGTGTCCTGGTATTCGTGGTGATCGGCCGGGCCAGCCACAGCAAGGGCGAGTCTTTTCCCGGGCTGGCCAGCACGTCGTGGCCCTTTCTGGCCGGGCTCGCCGTCGGCTGGCTGGCGGGCCGCGCGTGGCGGCGGCCGCTCGCGATCGTGCCGGCCGGGGTCGCGGCCTGGCTCGGCACGGTGGCCGCGGGCATGGTCCTGCGCGTCATCGCCGGGCAGGGCACGGCGCTGCCGTTCATCGTGGTGGCGCTGGTGTTCCTCGGCCTGTTCGTAGTGGGCTGGCGGCTGGCGGCGCGGCAGGCAGCGAAATTCCTCCCCGGGCCCTGGCGGCACCACAAGGTCTCTGCCTAGCGATCCCTGGTCGCAGGCTTCCGGTCCGCCAGCCGTAGATCGTGATGGGGCTGGGCAGGCCAGGTGCTCGTGATCCGGCCGGTCTGGCTCAACGGCCCGGGCGCCGGACTGCGTCCATCAGCAGGTCGAGCATGCGCTCCAGTTGCTCGTGCCCGCCGGCCAGCGAGGTGGCGGTGAACATGCCGACGATCGTGGCGACGATGTCCTCGGCGCGGACGTCATCGCGCAGGGTACCGGCGGCGATCCCGGCATCGAGGATCGTCTGCACCGCGGCGGTGAGCTGCTCACGTGCGTGGGACACGGTCACGCTGCCCGCGGCGAACACGGCTCGGAGGGCGTCCGCCATCTCCCGTTTGGCCCGGACGTAGTCCGCGAAGCGGTCCATCCAGGCGCGCAGGGCGCGCTCGGGGGGAAGTGCTGCGAGCAGGCCGCCGGCGCTCGCGCAGAGATCGGCCAGCTCCTTGCGGTAGAGCGCTTCGACCAGGGCCTCGCGGGTGGGGAAGTGGCGATAGAGCGTGCCGATCCCGACGTCTGCGGCCCGTGCGACTTGCTCCATTGTCACCGGGGCCGGCCCGGACGCGAACGCGGCCCGTGCCGCGTCGAGCAGCCGGGCGCGGTTGCGCTCGGCATCCACGCGCAGACGTTTGGGCTGGCCCCGGCTCTGGCCCTGGCTTCGGCTCTGGTCCGGCATGATACGGAGGGTCCTCCGATTACCTGTTACGATGATCTTTCCGGAGGTTCCTCCGGTTCCTGATGACTATGCCACACCCGGAGGATCACCGATGACGGCAGCCGACCGCAAAACGACCTCCCGCGCGCCCGCGCCGGGCGGCACCGCGCAGCTAGCGGGGGGCACCGTGGCCCGGATCGGCTTCGGGGCGATGCAGCTGGAGCAGCGGGCCGTGGGGCGGGATACGGCGCTTGCCATCCTGCGCCTGGCGATCAGTGCAGGCGTCAACCACATCGACACCGCCCACTTCTACGGCGCGTGCAACACCTTCATCCACGACGCGCTGGCCCCCTACCCCGAGGACCTGGTCCTGGTCGGCAAGGTCGGTGCCGACCGGGACGCCGGCGGCAAGCTCGTCCCCGCGCAACGGCCGGAGCAACTGCGCGCCCAGATCGAGGCCGACCTCGCCACGCTCGGCGCCGGGCAAGTGGGCGTGGTCAACCTGCGGCGCCTGGACGCCCGGCCCGGCCTGATCGCCGAGGGCGACCAGAGGGTCGACCTGGACAGCCAGCTCGCCGAACTGGCCGCACTGCGAGACGCCGGAAAGATCGGCGCCGTCGGGCTCGGCAACGTCTCCGCCAGTCAGCTCCGCCAGGCGCTGCCCGCCGGTATCGCGTGCGTACAGAACGCCTACAGCCTCCTCGACCGCTCCGCCGAGCCCGTCCTGGAGTTGTGCCGCGAACACGACATCGCCTGGGTCCCGTTCTTCCCCTTCGGCTCGGGGTTCCCCAACCGGCCCAGGGCAACCGGCAGCCCCACCGTCGTCGGCATCGCCGGGGAACTTGGCGCGACGCCGGCGCAGGTGGCGCTCGCCTGGCTGCTGGCGCACTACGACAACACGCTGCTCATCCCCGGAACCTCCGACCCCGCCCATCTGGCCGAGAACATCGCGGCAGGAAGCCTCCGTCTCCCCCGGGCGTCGGTGACGGCGCTGAACCAGCTCCCCACACCGGACATGTCGTGAGCACTCGCCCGCCGCTGCCGCCGTTCACCGAAGAGACGGCGCGGCAGAAAGTTCAGGCCGCCGAGAACGCGTGGAACACGCGTGACCCGCAGCGGGTCTCCCTGGCCTACACCGAGGATTCGGTCTGGCGTAACCGGGACACGTTCATCACCGGGCGCGACGCCATCGTGGCGTTCCTGACCGCGAAGTGGGAGCGGGAACTCGATTACGCGCTGCGCAAGGAACTGTGGGCGTTCGAGGGGAATCGCATCGCCGTGCGCTTTCAGTACGAGAGCCACGATCGGGCCGGGCGGGTGCTCCCCGGGGGCGTGGCCAACCCCGACCAGCTCCGGATGGAGCCGGCGGCGGTGAACTTCCTGCGGTCGGCCGTCCAGGCCGGGAAGCCCATCGCGGTCATCTGCCACGGCCCGTGGACGCTGGTCGAGGCGGACGCGGTCCGGGGCCGGACCCTGACGTCATGGCCGAGCCTGCAGACCGACATCCGCAACGCGGGCGGCACCTGGGTCGACACTGAGGTCCAGGTGTGCACGAGCGGGCCGAACGTACTGGTATCGAGCCGGAAGCCGGACGACCTCCCGGCCTTCTGCGCCCAGTTCGTCTCGGTGTTCCAGCAGGAGGCCCGGCCCGCCTGAGGACCCGGCGGCCAGGGGCGGCGCCCCGGGTGGTCCGGCCGCCCGGGGTGCCGCCGCGGAAAGGCGAGCGGGATCTCGGCCGTGCCATGATTGGCCCGGCAGCCGAGCCAGATGTGTCAGGCCGGCCGGACCGTGTCGTAGGCCGAGGCCTGCAGCGTGTACAGGTCGGCGTAGAGCCCTCCGTCGGCCATCAGCAGATCGTGGGTGCCCTGCTCCGCGATCCGGCCATGGTCCAGGACGTAGATGCGGTCCGCGTACCGGACGCTGGCCAGCCGGTGGGTGATCAGCAGCACGGTGCGGTCCCCAGCGTAGGTCCGGATCATCTCGAACAGCTCGTGCTCGGCGCGGGCGTCCAGGGCCGAGGTGGGCTCGTCGCAGATGAGCAGCGGCGCGTCACGGTAGAAGCCGCGGGCGATTGCGATGCGCTGCCACTGCCCGCCGGACGGCTCGGTGCCGCCCCGGAACCGCCGGTCCAGGTGGGTGTCGTAGCCGGCGGGCAGTGTCTCGATGACCCGGTCGGTGCCCGCGGCGGCTGTCGCCGTGGCCAGCAGGCGGTCGTCGCGCGGGCGGCCCATCGTGATGTTCTCCAGGGCGGTCATCGGCCAGCGCGTGTAATCCTGCATGACGACCGCGACCCGCTCGCGTAGCTGCTCGCGGTCCACGTCGGCCAGGGACCGCCCGTCCCAGGCGATCTCGCCGCTGCACGGCTCGTAGAGGCCGGCCAGCAGCTTGGCCAGCGTGGTCTTGCCCGACCCGTTCTCACCGACCAGGGCGATGACCTCGCCGCGCCGGATCTCCACGGACACGTCGGTCAGCGCGGCACGGGCCGAGCCCGGGTAGCTGAAGCCGATCCGGGACGCCGTGATCACGTCGAACCCGGGCGGCGCCGGCCGGGACCCGGCGCACGGGAGGCTCTGCTCCGCCTGCTGGCAGAAGTCGAGATAGTCGTTGAAGTACAGGCCGGACTCGTAGCACTGGTTGACCGAGACCAGCAGCCGGGACAGCGACGACACGGCCAGCTGGATGGTCAGAACCGCCGTGCCCGCCACGGGGAGCCCGATCCACCCGATGCTGAGCAGCACGGCCAGGGCCACGTAGACAAGGCCCATTCCGGCGCCGGCCGCCACGTCCCCGGCCAGCCGTACCAGGGACTGGCGGCGGGCCAGCCGCAGGCGCACGGCGCGCTCGTAGGAGGCGAGCACGTCGTAGGAGCGCAACAGGAAGTCGCGCATGGTGAACGAGCGCACCTCGGCCGCGGCCCGCCGGTCGGCCATCAGGTCGGCCAGGATCAGCTTCCGCCGGCGGCTCACCCCCAGCTCGTAGCTGACCTGATAACGCATGCGGGCGGAGCGGAGCGCGGCCCAGGCGTCCGGTGCCGCGGCCACCAGCAGCAGCGGGAGCAGGACGGGAGACAGCACGGCCAGCACGCTCACCGACGCGCACAGTCCGGTGATCCCGACGAGCACGCTCAGCGCGAGCTGGACCACCCGCGGCGCCTCGGACAGCCCGCGGTCCCGCGCCCGCTGCAGCGCGTCGTAAAAGCCGGGAATGTCGAAAGCGGCCAGGTCTACTCGCGTGGTCGCCGAGTACAGCCGCCGCTCGGCCACCGTGGCGACCGCGGGTATCAGCCGGTCCTCGGCCCAGCCCGCCCCCAGGTTCAGCATCGTCCGGGCCACCGTGATGCCGCCGATGAACAAAATCGCGGGCAACGCCGCCTTCAGGCGGCCGGGCGTCGGACCGTCGGCCAGCAGCGCGGTCAGCACCTGGGTGGTCCCGAGCAGGCCGAACGCGCTCATCAGGCCAGAGACGATGTCGCCGCCGGCCGTGGCGGCGCAGTCCACCCGGCTGGCCGACCAGGCGATCCGGGCCACGTAGCCGATGAGGAACGGCAGGCGCCGTGTCATGCCCGTGAAGCGATGGGAACCGGTCAGCTCGGCGTCGTAGGCTTCCCAGGCCTCGTCAATCAGCTCGTTCGGCGCCGGATCGCTCATCGCTTGCGGGCTCCGGCGAGCACCCCCGCGCTCCGTGCCGCGCCCAAGCGGCGGAGCAGCGCCAGGACCGGCTCCAGCTTCTCGTACACCACCAGCACCGGGTCAGCTGGTGTCGCGAGCGCCAGGCCGAGCGTGACCGCCTCCTCCATGCTGGCGGCGGGCCCACAGCGGATCTCCGGGCGGACCTCGGTCAGCGCCGAGCTGATCAGCTTGGTCATCTCTCCGGGTTCGCGGCCGCGCAGGTCAAGATCCTCGTAGATGACGACACGGTCGAAGGCGCGGGCCACGGCGTGCGCGCTCTCCACCACCAGCGCGTCGGTCCGGTCACCGGGCAGGGTGAGCACGGCCACGCTGTCACGGTCCCAGCGCCGGGAGACGAACTCGCCGACGGCGGCCAGCGCGGCGGGGTTGTGGGCGTAGTCCAGCACCACCGGAACCTCGCCCGCCGTGAAGACGTCGAGCCGGCCGGGGTTGTCACGGCTCGGCTCGAAGGCGGCCAGCGCATCGCCGATCTCCTGGGCGGTCATGCCGAGGGCACGAGCGGCGGCGACGGCGGCCAGGACGTTGGCGGCCATGAACCCCGCCTCGCCGTCCCAGCCCTGCGGTACCTCGCGCCGGCTGGCGAGCGTGCGGCGGGTCGCTCCCTCGGCCTCCACCAGCTCGCCGTCGTCCAGCAGGTAGGCCACCCCGCCGTCGCGCAGATGGTTTGCGACGACCGGATTGCCCGCCGAGATGGTGAAGTAACGGATCACCGGGTTCCGGTCCAGGACGGCGGGCCGCCGGCCGACGCTGACGCAGTGCTGGTCGTCGGCGTTCAGCACCAGGTGCCCGCCCTCACGTAGCTGCTCGGCGACCAGGGACTTGACGCCAACCAGGTCCTCGATCGTGTCGACCCCGTCGGTGCCCATGTGGTCGCTGGAGATGTTGGTGATCACGGCGACATCGGCCCGGTCGTAGCCCAGCCCGCGCCGCACGATCCCGCCGCGGGCGGTCTCCAGTACGGCGGCCTGCACGGTGGGGTCGCCCAGCACCATGTCCGCGGACCTCGGGCCGGAGGCGTCGGAGACGTGGATCAGATCGCCGCCGATGTACACGCCTGCGGTCGTGGTCATGCCGGTCCGCAGTCCCTGCTGGCGCAGCAGGTGCGCAGTCAGCCGGACGGTGCTCGTCTTGCCGTTGGTACCGGTGACCGAGACAATCGGTACCCGGGAGGGGGAGCCTGGCGGGTAAAGTGTGTCCACGATGTGCCCGGCCACGTCGCGCGAGCTGCCCTCGCTCGGGTGCAAATGCATGCGCAGGCCGGGCGTGGCGTTGATCTCGATGATGCCGCTCGTGGCGATGCCGGTGCCGGTGCCGGGAGGCTGGCTGATGTCGGCCAGCCGCAGGTCGATACCGCAGACGTCCAGTCCTACGACCGCCGCGGCGCGGATGCACATCCGGGCGATCGCCGGGTGCACCGAGGCGGTCACGTCCTTGCTGGTGCCGCCGGTGGAGAGGTTGGCATTGTGGCGCAGCCTGACCACCTGGCCGCCGGCGGGCACGGACGCGGGGGTCAGGCCCTGGCGGTTCAGGTGCGCGAGCGCCATGTCGTCCAGCACGATCCTGGTGAGTGGCCGGTCATGCCCGACCCCGCGCCGCGGGTCCGCGTTGACCTGTTGCACCAGGGCGGCGATGTCGTGCACGCCGTCTCCGGTCACCTGAGGGGGAGAGAGCTCGGCCGCGACGACCCGGCCGCCCACGACCAGGGCGCGGTAGTCGGTGCCGCTGACATACTCCTCCACCAGGACCAGCCCGTCGCCCTCCTGGGCCGCGGTGAACGCGGTGCTAGCTTCCGATGCCGTGGCGGCGACGAACACGTTGCGCCCGTGGTTGCCGGAGACCGGCTTGACCACCACGGGACCGCCGAAGTAGTCGAACGCCGCCACGGCCTCCTCGGCACTGCGCACGTCGATACCCTCGGGCACCGGAATGCCCGCCGCGGCGAGGATCTGCTTGGTCACCGCCTTGTCGCCGGCGATGTCCACGCCGATGGCCGAGGTCTGCTCGGTGCTCGCCGCCCACACCAGCCGCCGGTGGCAGCCGTAGCCCATCTGGAGCAGGGACACGTCGGTCAGCCTGCGGACCGGGATATCCCGGTCCCGCGCCGCGCGGGCCAGCTCGGCCGCGCTGACCCCCAGCCGTGAGTCGTCGTAGAGCGCGGCGACGTGCTGAAGCTCCGGGCCGGGTTCGCCCCGCCCGACGATGTGATCCGGAGCGCGCCCGCTCGCCAGGTCGCTGACGAGAGTCGTCCCGAGCGTCAGCAACTGCCGCGCCACCGGGTCCTCGGGCCACTCGTCGTCGGGGCACTCGAGTATCAGCCGGAACCATCCCGGCGTGCCCGCCCAGAGCGTCCGGCCGAAGTACACATCACGGCCGATGAGATGCGATAGCTCCAGGGTCACGTGCTCGAGCAGGTGACCGAAGAACGTGCCCTCGTCCAGCTTGGCCAGCAGCCCACCCGGCCGGCCGGCCGAGCAATGGTGCTCGGTCAGCCGGGGCAGGCAGCCGAGCAGCCGCTGAGTGAGTCCCGGGAACTCCCTGGTCTCCCGGCCGGTGTACTCCCGCAGGTCGATCAGGGCCACCGCAATCGGGTGCGAGCAGTACATGTTCGGGCCACGTACTCGTCTGAGCTCGACGATCTGCATCGTTGTCCTCGATTTCTCGTTGAACTGATCCATGCTTGGCTGGGCGGGAGCGGTGGTTACCGCAGGGCCGGTCTCAGGGGAGCGGGCGCCGCCCTTCGAGGTCGAAGAAGCCGCCCGCGCGCGACACCCGCACCCGCACGTCCGGCTGCTTCCCCCGGGCCTCCACGGTGGTGACCGTGCCGTGGCCGAGCACCTCGAAGCGGCCGCCGCGCACGAGGATGGCGGTGTCCTCGTCGATGCCGATGCCCAGGAGCGAAGGATGCTGGCGGACCGCGGTGACCAGGCGGGGCAGCCGCCGCCGTTGCGTGAAATGCATGTCGACCACGGCCTCCGGAAGCAGGCCGAGGCCCGGTCCGGTGAGCGGCTGGCCGGCGGCGTCCTCGCCCAGGATCATCTCCTGGCCGAGCGCCGTCGCTCCCGCGCTGGTCCCCGCGACGGCCAGCGTGCCGGCCGCCAGGCGGTCACGCAGCAGCAGGTTCGCCCGCGATCCCGCCAGCGGACCGAGGCGGGACTGGTCTCCCCCGGTGAAGAAGACACCGGTCGCCCGGGCCAGCCCCGAGAGCGTGCGCTCGCCATCGCCCTGATCCCGGTCGGCCAGCCGCAGCTCGCACACGTCGGGTACGCCGTGCCGGCGGAACGCCGCCAAATATTTGGCGAAGAGCGCACCGGGCACGCCCGACGCCGTCGTGATCAGCGCGATCCGTGCCCCGGTGCCGCCGGAGCGCTCCGCGAAGGCCCGGAGCAGCACGCATTCCCCCGTCCGGTCCTCGGCGCCGCCGATAATCAGAAGACATCCTGGGTATAGAGCGGATATTTCACGCGAATTGCTACTCACCGAACCCGGATCCATGGTTAGCGAGATTCCTGCCATGGCGCGTTACAGTACCCGACGCGCTTCCTCCCGTGCCGCGCAAAAGAGAATTCCGCCGAGGTTGTCGTGTCCTTGATGGAAATCCCGTTTTGTGCCTGAGATATCCGGTATCAACGTTATTCGTTCACGCCGCCATGTTCCGGTTCTAGCTGGTCGCGCCCGATGCCGGACGAGCCAGGCCGACGCGGGGACGGGAGCCTGACCACCGGTTTCCCGGGCCGCGGCCCGTTGAACTTATGTGCGCATGCTATGACGACTATTGTCCCGGATAGAGGGGGGAAACGGCTTTTCGTCACGTGCTGCTCCCTTGCTGTGCGTGGGGTTGATTAGCTGCACATAATTATTGACTCCCGACCAGGCAACCCAGTTTACATCGGATTCGCTTTGCGAAGCTCTACGCGAATTCAAATCCATTTCGGGGAAATTTATCCGGCTCGCCTCAATCGTTCAGGGGGCTCTCCGGGTGCCGCCGGGCCACGCACTCTCTTTGCGTATGATGTACGTTTATTTGGGTAAGTTACGCGCAGTTCCAGGATGGGATCAACGGGGTAAGTGGGCCAGACCAACGGGGTAAGTGGGGCCAGCACGGAAGCGAGGATGATGGATCCGCCGGCGAGCATCGAGTCGGCACGCTGGTGGCCGCGCGGTCCGGGCCACCGCCGGATCCCCCGAAGTAGCGAACTGGTGCCGAACGAAACCACTGTGGTGCCCGGCCGAACCGCGTGGCCGTCCGCGCCCGGGACACTCAGTGAAGGCACGCGAGCGCCCGGGACACTCAGTGGAGGCGCATGGCCATCCGCGCCGGGGACGCCCAGTGAGGGCGCGCGAGCGCCCGGCCCCTCCCCCGCCGTCGCCTTCGTCATCAACCGGACGCTGGTACGCGACCCGGAAAGGTTCGCCCGACGATGCCGTGCCGCGGCCGCAGCACGTGGCTGGGCGCCACTGTTCCTGCCGACCACCCGGGAAGATCACGGCGAGGGGCTGGCCCGGCACGCGGCCGCCGCCGGAGCGGAGCTCGTCTTCGCTGTCGGCGGCGACGGGACCGTCCGCGCGTGCGCGAGCGCCCTGGCCGGCACGGGCGTCCGGCTGGCGATCATCCCGCGGGGCACCGCCAACCTCGCCGCGCACGCTCTGGGCATCCCGCACCGGCTGGGCGCGGCCCTGTCCGCTGGGTTCGGCAGCCACGAAACCGCGCTGGACCTCGGGGTGGCCGAAGGCGCCGAGTTCACCACGATGGCCGGCATCGGGCTGGACGCCGCGGTCGTCGATGCGACCCGGCGGGAGCGCAAGCTATGGTTCGGGTGGCTGGCGTACGCCGAGGCCGGTCTCGGGCACCTGCATGGCACCCCGAACCATTTCACCGTGCGGCTCGACGGCGCGCGGGTCCTGCACCGGCGGGCCCGATCGGTGGTGGTCGGGAACGCGGGCCTGCTGCCCGGTGGTTTCCCGCTGCTGCCGGACGCGCGGCCCGACGACGGCCTGCTCGATGTCGGGATTCTCGCTCCGACGGCCCTGACCGACTGGGCCCGGATCGGATACCGCGTGCTGACTCGCAGCCGCCGCGACGACCACTGCCTGGAACGCTTCCGGGCGCGCCGGGTGGAAATCACCGCCGACGCGGAACTGCCCCGCGAGACCGACGGGGAGATCATTCCCCCGGGCCGGTCGCTGACCGTCACCGTGCGCCCCGGCGCGCTGGCCATCCGGACCCCGGCTCGCTGACCGTCACCGTGCGCCCCGGCGCGCTGGCCATCCGGACCCCGCTCGCTGACGGGCCCGGCCGCTGACGGCCCCCGGCCGCTGGCGGGGCCCGGCCGCCGGCGATTTTGGAGGTTTAGCTCAGGAGGCTTTCAGCCCCGGGCAGCATGGTGGTGGGTGAGCGATACGAGGAGGCCGGGAACGATGATGTCGGGGTGGGGAACCGGATTCCACTGGTGGGCCTGGGCGCTCGGTATCGCCACGACGGCCGTCTTCTGGATCCTGGTCATCTGGGCGATCGTGGCCCTCGTACGCTGGGCGCGGCACGACGGGAACGGGCCCGCGAACCCGGACGGCCCGCGGGGCCCGGGCGGCATACGGGACACAGATGATCGCGGGGACGACGCGTCCGGGCGGACCCTGGTGCGCCGGTACACCGCCGGTGAGGTCGACGTCGGCGAGTATCACCGGCGTGTAGGAACCCTGGGCCGGTAGACTACGCCGGCGCGTCAGAGGCGAGAGGATAGACAAGAGCACCCTTGTTGCTCAATCATTCAGGAAGTCGGCACTTCACCCTAAGTTTTGGCATCTTTACTATCGATACTGGTTCAGGTTCGAGCATGTACAGCACGACCATCGCCTCGCCGCAAGGGGGATCGGCTACTGGCCCCGTTCCGGGCGCCTTGGGGAAGGTGTGACCTGTCACTGGCATAACGCCATACATGGAGGGGATTCACGATGTGTGATCGTGCACGGGGATGGGACTTCATACCCGCCGCTCCCGAGACTGGTGAGGGGCAGAGCAGGACTGGATGGCATAATGTCGGCTGGAACAGTACCGGACCGAGCGGGGCCGGATTGAACGGGGCCGGATTGAACGGGAACGGCGCGAACGCCGCTGCGATGGCGGAGGCGGAGGGGCTGGCGCCGGTTCCGCTGGGGCTTACCCACCGGATCTACCCGGACGGGCACGCGGTCGCCGTCATCCGCGGCGAACTGGATGCGGCCACGGCCGACCATGCCTATGAGTACGTACGCCGGGTCATCGACCGCAGCCACGGGCCGGTCGGCATTGACCTGGCCGAATTGACGTTCTGCGACGCACGGGGGCTGCGCATGCTGGTCGGGGTGGCCGTACACGCACGGAAGGCGGCCCGTCGGCTCAGCCTGGTCGCGCCGCGTCCTGCCATTGTCAAGATCATGCACATCACCGGGGTAGATGCGAACTTCCCGGAGCTGCGCCAGCCGGGCTCACACGTCAGCCAGCCCTGAACGGCACCCTCCCCAGCCGGCCCTGAACGGCACCTCCCCCAGCCGGCCCTGAACGGCACCTCCTCAGT
>PLRW01000358.1 GCA_003164955.1 Actinomycetota bacterium | reverse complement strand
GATGGACCTGCGGCAGGCCACCGAGCACCTGATCGCGTTCGAGGCCGCGCTGGAAGACGGCACCGCCCGGGACGCCGCGGAGACGAAACAGGTCGTCGCCGCCTACAACGAGGACGATTGCCGGGCCACGCTGGCGCTGCGGGACTGGCTGGAGCAGTTGCGGGCCGAACTGGCCGGGCGCCTCGGTGCGGACCTGCCGCGCCCCGCCGCGGTGGAGGAGCCGACGGTCACCGAGGACCCCGAGGTCACCCGGATCCGTTCGGCTCTGCTGGCGGGCCTGCCCGCGGATGAGTCCACGCGGACGCCGGAGCAGAAGGCTAAGACCCTGCTGGCGGATCTGCTCGACTGGCACCGGCGCGACGCCAAGCCGGACTGGTGGCGTTACTTCTACGTCCGCACGCTGAGCGCCGCCGAGCTGGTGGACGAGCCGGACGCGCTGGGCGGCCTGACCGGCGGCGAGGTCGTCGGGCAGGTGAAGAGGTCGGTGGTGCGCCGGTTCTCGTTCCCGCCGCAGGAGTACAAGTTCAAGCGCGGGGATTCCGCCGTCGATCCGGGTTCTGGGCGGGGCTTTTTGGTGTGGGCCGTGGACGACGAGCACGGGACCATCGACCTGAAGGTCGGGCAGGCGTATACGGGGCCGTGGCCCGCGGCGCTGGTCGAGGACAGCCCGGTCAATACCAAGGTGCTGGCGGAACGGCTCCGCGACCTCGGCGACCGGGTGGTGCGCGAGGGCGTGACCGGCCAGGACGCCGGGACCGCGCTGCTGCTGCGGCTGCGGCCCGACGACGGTAGCGGCCCGGCGGGGCCGTTGCGCGGCGACGGCTCCGACGACGGTGCCGGGCCGGCGGGGCCGTTGCGCGGCGACGGCGAGGCGGTGACGGATGCGGCGGTCCGGCTCGTGTTGGCGCTGCGCGGCTCCTACCTGCCGATCCAGGGACCACCCGGGACTGGGAAGACGTACACCGCCGCCCTGCAGATCCTCGAACTCATCAAGGCCGGGCGCACCGTCGGTATCACCGGCCCCTCCCACGCCGTCATCCACAACCTGATCGGCCAGGTCATCGCGCGGGCCGATGAGCTAGGGGTTGTCCGCCCGCGTATCGGCCAGCGTCCTGGCCAGGACACGTCGTACCTGCATCCGGATGCCGCCGGCCTGGAGCACGGGGCCTTGGAGAACGGGCTGCGGGAGGGGGACCTGGACATAGGGGCCGGAACGGTCTGGCTCTGGGCTCGCGAGCAGTTCCAGGGCAGCGTCGACACGCTGTTCGTCGACGAGGCCGGCCAGATGTCCCTGGCCAACATCCTGGCCGTGGCCGGCGCGGCGCGGAACCTCGTCCTGCTCGGCGACCCGCAGCAACTCGCCCAGCCCAGCCAGGCCGCCCACCCGCCCGGCGCGGGGGCGTCCGCGCTGGAGCACATCCTCGGCGACCACGCGACCGTGGCGGCGGACGCGGGCCTGCTCCTGGACCAGACCTGGCGGATGCACCCGCGGCTGTGCCGGTTCACGTCGGAGACGTTCTACGACGGGAAACTGACCTGGGCCGACGGGCTGGAACGGCAGGAGATTCTGGGTGAGGGGGCGCTCGGGGGATCCGGGCTCGGGGGCTCGGGGATCGAGGGATCCGGGCTCGGGAGCCCGGCGGTCGGGAGCTCGGGGCTCAGGGGCTCGGGGCTCGCGGGCTCGGGGCTGCGGGTGGTGGAGGTGACGCACGAGGGGAACACGAACGCTTCCCCGGAAGAGGCCGCCGAGGTGGCCCGGCTCGTGCGCGGGCTGCTGGGCCGGGAGTGGCAGGACAAGGACGGGGTGCGGCGGGTGATCGGCGCGGACGAGGTGCTCGTCGTGACGCCGTACAACGCGCAGATCAGGGCGATCGAGGACGCTTTGTCCCGGGCGGGGTGTTCGGCCGGGGTGAGGGTCGGGACGGTGGACAAGTTCCAGGGGCGCGAGGCTCCCGTGGCGATCTACTCGATGGCCACGTCGTCGGCGGACGATGCGCCGCGGGGACTGGAGTTCCTGTACGACCCGCACCGGCTGAACGTGGCGACGTCCCGGGCCCGGGCGATGGCGGTCATCGTGGCCAGTAGTGACCTGATCCGGGTGGCTTGCCGGACGCCACGGCAGATGTACCTGGCCAACGCGCTCTGCCGGGCCTGGGAGTCCGCCTCTCTATAAGGCGGCCCTGAAGTACGCGAAAGCCGTGTCAGGCGCGTCGCAATCGGGAAAGATAGCGGGCGGGAGGAAACGGGCGGGAGGAAAGCAGTGGATATCAGGTCGAGACAGCGGCTTGCGTGGGAGAACAAGAAGGCCAAAGGATTCAACACGACCGACGTACCGCTGGAGTTCTGCTTACTCCAGGACGAGGTATCGGAAGCATTTGATGCCTGGCACGAAGGCCGCGAAGATGCCGGCGAGGAGCTGGCGGACGTAGCTATTTATCTGTTCGGCCTGGCCGAGATGACCGGTGTCGATCTGCAACGCGAGGTCGAGGCGAAGCTAGCCAAGGATGCTGGTCCTAGCTACCGCCCGCCGTCCAACGTTGTCCTGGTGAAGAAGGATGACGGGCGCACGGCCGGCACTTGATGTCGTCAAATGTCGCTTGCCCGTTTAGTCACTTGGATGAATCGGCCCGAGGACGAGGGTCATGGCGGCATGGTCGGTGACGCCCAGCTCCCGGGGTTCTTGCAGGTAGCGACAGCTGCGGATAAGGCCAGCGTGCGGGGTCGTGACGAAGGCATGGTCGAAACGGTAGCCCTGGCCGCTGCGGCCGAACCAGCTGTGGCCGGGGGCGTCCGGGGTGCAGGGCCCGGTAGGCGTCGGTCAGCCCTGCCCCGGCGAAGGAACGGTAAAAGTCGTACTCCCAGTCGCCGAAGACTGCATGGTGCGGGATGTGCCCGGGCTCGACGACGTTCAGGTCACCGGCGACGATGACAGGACCGCCGAACTGTGCCGGGAAGCCGGGCAGTGCCGCCGTGACCGCCCGCTGGAAGGCTCGTTTATCCTCGTTCCGCCGTTCTTTCGGGCCACGGGAGGGCACGTACAGGCCGAGGAGGCCAATGCGCTCGCCTGCCAGGGTAAACGTCGCGGCCGGGCCGCGGTGCGGCAGAACCTTGATACCGCTGGGGATGGCAGTCAGCCCCACTTCGCGCGAAGCGAGGATGGTGCCATACCCGGCAAACGATGCCCCCGGCGCAAGCACGGATGTGTAGCCGCGTTCCGTCAGGGCGCCGATCAAGGCAGCGCCCCCGGGACCTGAACCAACCTCGCTGATGACAAGCAGGTCGGCCGCCTCCTGCGCGGCGATCCATTCGGCCTGGCGGCGAGCGCGGCCCGGCGAGGCGTGCTGGGCGTTGAAAACGAGCAGTCGCACCTCACCGGCCGCTGCCTGGTGCCGGGGGCCGGACGAGTCGATGAGGGACAGTTGCTGCGTAACGGTCACCGCAGGGAGGCCTTCGCTTCATCGAGGAAGACTTCACCGGCAGCATCCAGCCGGCGCTGAATCCTGCCTGCGGTATCGCGGATGAACGACAT
>PLRW01000125.1 GCA_003164955.1 Actinomycetota bacterium | reverse complement strand
TTGCCGGGAGCATATGAGTTCGTATCGCCGAAATTCATCCACAGCAGTACGATGCCCTCTTCTTCATCCACCACGGCGACGCTCGACTTTACGTCCGGATGCTGGTGGCCGCCGCCGCCCGGGCCGCCACAGCGACCCTTTCGGCCTCGTACGCGGCCCGTTCGGCCTGCTCGGCGGCCCGCGCTGCGGCGCGGGCGGCGCTCGGCGACGGCGCGAGCTCGCCGCCCGGCAGCGTCCAGGCGGCCAGCCGGGCCCGCACCCAGGCCGCCGGGTGCCGGACCTCCGCGGTGAAACCGTAGGGGCGGCCGTGACGCGGTCGCTGCAGCGCATGGACGAAATCACGCGGCGACCAGCCCGCGAGGCGCTGACGGCGGCCCAGGTGCCGCACGTGGGCACCTGAGAGCGGGGCCAGCACCGGCACGAGCCCGCGCACGGACCGGGCCCATTCCAGGCCCTCGGCGCGGTCTTGGCTCTTGCGGCCAGCACCCGCGGCGGGCCCGCGACCGCGCGGCAGCACGGACAGTGCGCGCGCAGCGCGCTCCTCCTCGCCCTTGATCTGGTTCTTGACCTGCTCGTCTTCCTCTTCCTCGCGGGCGCACGCCCGCGAGGGACTATAGGGAAGCAAAGCTTCCCGGGTAAGGGTCGCGTTTGTTACTGTCCCGTGACCTTCGGCGGGGCGGATTGCCCGTTTTTGCGAGTGCCGGCCAGGGCTGGTCAGGACGTAGACCGCCCGCTGGTTCTCGTCGTCCGGATCGGTGAGGCTGGCCGCGCGCAGCGCCGGTGTCCAGCCGGGCAGCACCACGCCGAGATAGCCGCGGCCCTGCAGCCAGACCAGGAACCGGGCCACGGTGGACTTGTGCAGGGCGCGGCCGGGGCGGCCACCGCGCTCGGCCAGGGTGTCCCACCCGGGCATGGTGCAGCGGGTCTCCCAGTTCATGTGGCCGGCCAGGGCCCGGACCATGGGTTCCCAGTGCTTTTGCCGATCGGGGCGGAAGCTGGCGAACTCCTCATCGGCCAGGACGTCACCGATCCACGTCTGCTGGTTCCGGGTGCGGCGCGTGCCGGCCTGGATCGCCCGGGCGATCTGCCACCGTGACGGGCCGTCACGGCCGGTGCCGTGCGCCGCCCGGGCAGGTGATGAGTAGCCGGTCCCAGAACGCCCAGATGGGACATCCGGGGATAGTGCTGGGCTAACCGGCAGGCCGTGAAGTATTCTGACCTCCTAGCCTTCTCGGTTTCGGGAACGTAAGAGCCCCGACTCCGCGCTGGGCCGCCCTTCGGGGCGGTGCATCGATCTCGCCGGTAGCTTGGCGGCCTTGCGGCGAGATCACTGAGCAGTTCGGCGCCCCGGTCATGTACCGGGGCGTTCGCGCGTTTAGCGCGGGCACGGTGGCGCCTGGATGCCTCCTAAGAACACTGAGGGAGCGGGTTAGGCGCTGACCGGCAGGTGCATCTGGCCGCCCGCGTCCGGTGCCGGGAACAGCCCGGCCGCCTGCGCCCGGATCACGATCTCCACGACGTAGTCGTTCACGTTGTCGTATCCGGCCGCGGCCGCGGCATCCTCGATCGCCTCGTTCAGCGGCTTCGGGAATCTGATGGTGCGCGGGTACCGGTCGCCCTTGGAGGGACGGCCGCCGCCGCGCCGGGGCTGACGGTAGGGCCTGCGTTCGGTCATAGCCATAGCCCACCGTCCTACCGGAAACGGAATCAGAAACGAAGCACCCCGGCCCGGCCGGCGTGTCGCGCCACTGAGCCCGGAGGTCCTGCGCATATCTCAGGCATCTCCTGTCATCCGGATAGGGGCACAATGACGCGCCGCAGGCCATGCCGGGAATCCCCGGCGCGGAAATCCGGCAGCCAGCAGGCGAGCCCGGCTGTGCTGGCGGTGCGGTAGCGACCTGGACGGCCAGTCTGGCGGCGGCGAGCTGGCCGAATGCCCGGTCGGCGCTCACCGGCCCGTCATCCCGTCCCGGCGGTCGATGATCGCCCGGAACTCACGCGGCCCGACCGGCCGCGCGCCTGCCCGGATGGCGGCCTGCCGCTTGGACTCGGTCACGTCGTAGTGCCACAGCCTGGACGGCTTCCCGCCGTATGACGTGGCCGGCTGGAACCACGCCCGCCGAAGGCCGATGCCCTGCGCGAAGGCGTGCAGTTCGTCCTGGCTGCCGACGTACAGGTGCGACCAGCGGGCACGGATCCGGCCGGCCTGGGCCGGGATCCGTGCGTCGTCGGCGTAGACAGCCATCAGGCGTGCCCGGCTGTGCTGGCGGTCTCCCCGGTGATCCACCGGCCTTCATGCGGCAGCCGACCGCCGCGGCGGATCAGCCGGTACACCGCCTCATACGTTTCGCCGAGGTCGCCCGGGACGGCCCGGATCCGGGCCAGGGCGATCCGCAGCCGCTGGGCCAGCGTGTCCATGGCCCGGCCGATCTCCTCGCAGATCTCCACCCGGGTCTCGCACTCGGCGAGGTGGGCGTCCGCCTCCTCGATCGCGGCCTCGGCGGCCTCGATCGCCGCGGCCCGGCGCCGGTGGCAGCCCTCGCACGGCCGGGTCACAGGCATGGCGCGGGCGGCGGCCAGCTGGCGGCGCGCGGCGGCGCGCTGGCGGCTGGCATCGTCCCGGTCGGCGCGGGCGGCGCCGAGCGCGGCGCTCACTTCACGGCCGAGCCGGGCCGCGCCGGCCAGGCGCTCCCCGATGTCGTCTTCGATGCTGGCGACGTGGCCGAGAAACGCCCGTTCGTCGGCGTGACGGCCGGTCCACACATCACCGGCGGTGTAGGTCTCGATGCTGGTCGCGCCGAGCGCGACCGCACAGCCGACCAGACCGGTCACCGCGCCCGGGTCCAGGCCGGCGTGCCGGGCCGCGCCGAGGCAGGACAGCGTGTCGTGCTTGAGGTCGGCCAGGTAGGTCAGGTGGCGCGCCCGGGCGAGGAGCCGCTCCTCATACTCGGTTCCCATGATCATCCTTTCGTGACGGAGGGTGAGAAACGGGGGCCGCGAGGGTGGACCCTGGAAACGTCCCAGGAACGTCCCGTCCGGCCCCTTATAGGGCGGCCCCGGAACGTCCCGGCGGGACAATCCGTGGGACGTTCCCGTGGTCACGGGGCGTCACCGGCGGCCCGGTCGGCGGGGGGCTGGTCACCGCCGCCAGCGGCCGTCCCGGTGCCGTAGAACCGGGCCCCGCGGCCTTTGCCGCGCACCTCGGCCTGCCCGGTCAGCGCGAGCCGGGTCAGGTAGCGGTGAGCCGTGGAGCGGCCCTTGCCGATCGCCTCGCCGACCGCCGAGGACGTTGTGCCGCCGGGGAAGGCGAGCGCCGCCAGGATCACGGGGAGGTCCTCGGCGGGGATCTGGACGCCCTCGTGGGCGGCGAAGAACTGGCGGCGCCGCTCGGCGAGCATCGCGGCGGCGTGCCCGGCCATCTCCTCGGGAATCTCGGGCAGTTCGGGGTCGTCGGCGACCAGGGCGAGCGCGCGGCCGATCTTGGCCGTGATCTGCTCTGTGCCCCGGACCAGCATGGCGGCGCCGCCCCGGTCACCGGCCGGGCCGCCGCCGCCCGGCACGGGGGCCGGTTCGGTGGCGTCGCCCTGGCCGTCATCACCGGAGCCGGTGACCTTGGCCCACAGACCGGACAGGCCCGCGAGCGCGGGCTCGGGGATATACGCGCGGCGGCCAGCGGCGCGGGCCGCCACGATCGCGTCGATGTCGCCGGGCTTGTGGAGGTTGAACACGCGGCCGCGCTCATACCCGCCGCCACCGCCGAGCTCGGTGACCAGGAACACGCCGGGGCGGCCCTCGCCGTACTCGCCCATGTCGGGGACGTCGACTTCCTCGCCGACCGCCTTGCGGGCCTCCCCGGACCGGGCGAACCGGCCCAGGATCGCGATGTCCACGTTGGCCCGCAGGTTCGCCCCGCCCATCCACTGAGCGGTCGCGCGCTGCCCGGCGAAGATCAGGGTCACGCCCTCCGACCGGCACTTGGACGCGATATTGTCCAGCAGTTCCCGGCACACCTGGTCGCTTGCGACCTGGTCAATCTCATCGATCTTGACGACCAGCAGGGGCGTGGACGGGGTCGGGGTGACCCGCGCGTCCTCGCCGCCCTTGGACCGCGCCTCGATCGCATTCACGACCCATTGCAGGGCGTACCGGGCGCGGGCCGTCTGGTCCCGGCCCAGGGCGTTGGCGGCGGCCAGCGGCGCCCACCGCCGGTCCTCGCGGTGCTTGCCCAGGTTGACCTGAAGAAGCTGAACGTCCAGGCAGGCGGTGAGCCGCTCGGTAATGCAGTTGAGCAGGACCGTGTTGTGGGTCGGAATGCATGTACGGCCAGCCAGATACAGGTGATCGTCGTTGTCGACCGCGATGCAGCGGACCGGGACTGACGGCACGGGCCGCACGTCCGTGATGAAACGGCGCCCGGACAGCCCGGCCCACGCCGCGGCGCCCTGCCGTGCGGCCTTCCGGGGCAGGCGGAAAACGACATCGCCGGGCGTGAAACTGGTGATGTAGCAGGTGGATGTTTCAGCGCTGCGGCCGGACACCGTCTTGGTGCAGGCCCGCGACGTGTACCCGAGGCTGGAGATCAGTTCGCGGGCGTCATCGGCGAGCCGCTTGCTCGTGAGGGTAAGCACGACCTGCCCTCCTCCCTTGAGGCCGGCGCCGTTCTTGCGCGGGCGGGGCTTTGTGCAATAGCCATCGGTGTCCAGCAATCCGGCCAGCAAGGCCCGCCGCTGTCGCTCTGACGCCCGCAGGTACATCGCGGGGATGTGCTTGTTGCGCAGCACGCCGAGTTCCCGCAGCTTCCCCGTCTGGTTGAGGACGCCGGGGAACCGCAGGCTGTACATGAACCGGTCGGTCAGCTTGGTGACCTGTACGCCTTCCGCCTCGATAAGGGCGAGGATTTCCGGGTCATCACAGGCGATCTGGGCGCGCCGCGACACGCCGTCGCCGAGCCACGCCCCGAGGGTGTACGGCGGGATCGGCAGGTCAGCGTCGGGGAGGTCCAGTGGGCGGCAGTTCGCGACCGCGTGGTTGAGCCGCTGGTTCCATCCGTAGCGGAGCGTGGCGGCGATCTCGGCTGTGGTGCGTACCGCGGGGAACGCATGCCGGGTCCTGGTCCGGGTCGCCGCGCCGAACTTGACGTTGTTCGTCGCTTCCACGGACCGGCGGTCCTCGGTGAGCCACCGGTGCTCGGCGTCGGCGACGATCACCGTGCCGTCGCTGAACTCCACCTCATAGCACGGGCGGCCGTGCATGACCTCGGTGGCGGCCGTGACTCGCGCGGCCTTGCCGTCCTGCCCGAGCACGCGGTCACCGATCCTGACTTCCCCCATCGTGATCCATCCGGTCGGCGTGGGCAGCGGCGTGTCCAGCGCCAGGGCCTTCCCTGAACCCTTTTTCGCGAAGATGCCGACGACCTTGCCGCCCTCGTCCTCGTCCCAGACGGTCAGCGTCAGCGGTTCGCCGGTCTCGGGGTCCGCGCCGATCACCAGGGGCTTGCGGCAACTGGCCGGGACCTCGGCGTGCTTGGCGTAGGGGGACCACTGGTCAACCGCCGGATGGCCCAGCGCCGTCGCCCACGGGTCCTTGCGGCGCACATTGATCCGCAGCCGTCCCGGCAGCCGGTCCGGGGTCACGTCGATGCGCCCGGCGGGGATCATCTCGATTTCGCCGAGGCGTTCGGCGACGTCCCGGCCGTTGACCTGACTCGCGCGGCGGCCCGTGCCGCGCGTGTCGATGAGCAGCGTGTCGCCGAGCAGCGTGTCGGCGTAGTCGAGCAGGTGGGAGCCTCGCAGGCCGAGCGGGGGGGCGAGCCGGTGCCAGTCCGCTTTGCGGGCCTCCCACGCGGCCGCCTCGTCGCGGCGCTTGCGGGCCGCGCGGACCGCCTCATGCTTGCGGAGCCACCAGTACCCGCCGCCCGAGGCGAGCAGGTACAGGACGCTCAGCAGGTGTTCCGGCCCGGCGAGCGGGCCCAGCTCGGTCCCGGCGGTGACCCACGTCCCGGCCGCCGCGGTGATCGCGGCGACCTCGAAGCCGGCCAGATGCGGGTGCTTGGCGTTCTTCGCGTGCCGCTCACCGAACCAGCCGGCCGCCACGGTGGCCAGCGCGGCGACGCCGCCCACGTCCAGGGCGTGCACACCGGCGGCGTGCATGATCTCGGTGGCGGTCCACACCGCCGGGGCCAGCGGCAGCGGGAGCCGTTCGGCGGGGGCGTGCGCCAGCCACGACCGGAACCGGGACCGGGCCGTGAGCGTCACCAGGGGAGGTGGCTCGCTCGGGCCGTCGGCGTCGGCGTCGTGGTTCCGCTCGCGGGTCGTTAGGGTCATTTCCTGTTTCCCGTTCTCAAGGGGTACGGCCCAGGACCGGGGGGGTCATCCCGGTCCTGGGCGCTCGGGTAGGGGTCAGTCGCCGTCGCCGGTGACCCAGCGGCCGTCGAACGGCAGCAGGCCACCGCGCGCGGCGAACTCGCGGACCTCGCTGTAGTGGCCGGCGAACTTGGCGCGGGCGGCGGACATCGCGTTGGCCGCGTCGGCGGCGGCGTCGGCGACGTCGTGGGTCGCCTGCATCGCGACCGGGTCCAGGCCGACCGTGTTCACGCAGGTCTCGTACACCTCGGCCATCGCTTCGGCGTAGTTGGCCATCCCGGTGACCTCGGACGCCATCCAGGCCAGCAGGTGCGCGTCGTCCTCGGGCTCGAAGTCGGACGTGTCGGCGATGACCTGCTTCCACGCAATCGAGACCGGGCCGCCGCCGCTGCGCAGGCGTGTCGTCTTCGGGCCGGTCGTGCTGTCGTCGGTCACGACGGTGTCGGGCATGGTGGTTGTCCCTTCGGGTGGGGGTGTCCCGGCGCCGGTAGCGGTGCCGGGGGGATCGGTGGGGGGTGAACCGGCCAGGGTGCCGGCCGGGGTGCCGCCGGGCGCTCCGCCGGGGCCGCCGGTAGCGGTGCGGCCGGGAGTGCTGGCCGTCTTGCGTGCCTGCCACCGCTCGGCCGACTTGTGGACCAGCCAGATGCCGCCCCGCTTGCTCTGCCGGGCCAGCCAGCCGCCGCCCCGCCAGCCGTGCCGGCCGGTGAACAACGCGGCGCGCTTGCTGTGCCGCCACGCATGCGCGGCGGCGGGCCGGTGATAACGGCGGGTCAGTTCGGCGGCCGTGACCGCCAGGACCATGAGCAGGGCCCAGGTCGCCAGGACCGACAGGACGACCTCCAGGCCGGGAACCCGGACGCCGTGCATCACCGCCAGGACCGTCAGCGCGGTCCCGGCCGCGAGGCCGAGCCAGATCACCGCGCGGGAAACCCGCCGCGCCGCGGGGACCGTGCTCGCCTTGGTCTCCTCGGCTTCGCCGGCCGGGGCCTTAGTCGTGGCCATGGCTACCGTCCCGCAGGCACGCGGCGGCGGCCCTTGCGCGACTTGGCCCGCTCGGCCTCGCGCCGCTTCTCGGCCCGATTGGCGCGCCACCGCTTGATAGCGGCCCGGATGGCGGCGAACCCGTACACAACGACGGCCACGGCCAGGGCGGCGACGACAGGCACGGGCCCGTGGTGGCCCTTCGCTGCGGCAGCGTCCGTCAAGCCGATGAAGACGACAACGCCGCAGGCTGCGGCGGTAAGAAGCCGGGCGAAGCGCTTCACCGGGCACCTCCGTCCCGGCGCGAGAGGATCGCGTCCGTCTCGGCGAGCTGGCGGCGCGCGCCGGCCGTCTTCGCGCGGATCGCGGCGACGTTCCGGCGGGCCTTGCGGCGGCGCATCGGCCGCCCGATCAGTTCACGGATCTTCACAGGTGGTTCTCCTTCGGTCCTGTCCGGGCTCTGCTGCCCGGACGCGGGGTCGCGCGGGGTCGCGCGGGTCAGTACCAGCCGTCGGCCTCCTCGTGATTCCAGGCCGCACACGGCGTTTCGTAGGTGGCGGCGACGTAGGAAAGGCCCCAGCGGATCTGAGTGGCCGGGGCCGTCCAGTCCGCGGGGACCGCGTAGTAATTGGGGTTGAGCTGGGGAATGCCGGTCGCGCCGCTCTGGCCGTTGACCGCGGCCGCGTCGAACCCGCTCTCCCGGTTCCACAGCTCGTCAAGGCACGTGGCCTGGCCGCCGGTCCACCTGTAGGGGGCGGCGGCGGCCATCGCGTTGGCCAGCGCCTCGTTCGTCCCGCCGGCCACCGCCGCGCCCGCACCCGCGGCCGCGGGTGACGGCGCGGGCGGGGCGATGTTGCCGTGTATGGCAGCGGCGGCCACCGCGCCCGCCACGACCGCCGAGGCCACCAGGCGCTCACTGGGGGACGCGCGCCGCCACCGGCGGCGCAACCGCCGCCACGTCCGGGAGGTCACGGCGAACCACCCGCCCCGGCGGCCGGGTCAGTGAACCCGACCGGGTCCTGGTCACCGGCCGGCGAATCGGCCTGCCCGTACACCGAGATTCGGACCGGAAACCCGGTCGCGTACGCCTCGATCATCTGGCCGCCGCCGATCACCAGGCCCACATGGCCGGGCGCGGTGTCCGTGCCGTCCCCCCCGGCGAAGAACACCAGGTCGCCGGGCTCTACCTGGTCAGGTGGGACCTGCGGGCCCGCCGCCCACTGCGTTTCCGACGTCCGGGGAATCGACACACCAGCCGAGGCGTACGCCTCCATCACCAGGCCCGAGCAGTCGTAGGCGTCCGGGCCGGTCCCGCCCCACAGGTACGGCTTGCCGATCTGGGCACGGGCGTAGGCGATCGCGCGGGCGGCCGCGGGGGACGGCGCGCCGCTGACCGTGCCGGCCGCAGCCGTGGTGCTGGCCGGGCCGCTGGCCGGGGCCGTGTGATGGCCGAGCATGACGGCGGCGACCAGGCCGACGACGACCGCCGAGGCCACGCCGCGCTGACCGGGGGACGCGCGCCGCCACCGGCGCCGCCACCGGCGCCACGTCCGGGAACGCCTCACCCGGGGTCACCGCCGAATAGGAACCCCTGCTCCTCGGGCACCTCGGGCGCGCTGGCCGCGTCGGCGGCGGCCCGGCTGGCCGCACCGTCAAAGCAGCCCCCGCACACTGCCATCAGGTCGGCCACGGGCAACCGGGCCGCGCCGGGCCCGGTCACCGTGGGTCGCGCGGGACGGCGTGCAACGGGCGCTGCCTCTGGTGGCCGTGCACGCACCGGCCCTTGCCGCTGACGTGCTTCCCGCCGCACTCGCCGGTGCACTCACACCGGCCGCCAGCGGCAGCGACCACCGTCTCGTACAGGTTCGACCGGCCCGGCAGGCTTGACCGGCCGGGCAGGTACAGGATCCGGGCGCTCACTGTGCACCACCGGGGATCACCGTCAGCGCGGGCCGGGCAGGCCACGTCACCACGAACCAGGCCCGGCCACCGTCCCGGCCGCAGGCCTCGGACAGTTCCCGGACCAGCGGCCACCCGGCCCCGAGGCCGTGTTCCCCGGCCCGTTCGGGCGCGTCGCCCTGGTCGATGACGTCGACCAGGGCCCAGCCGGGCACGTGCTCAACCCGGACCGTCACCACACCGCCCGGCCGCGCGGATGCGCTGTAAAGGACCGAGTTCGTCACCAGCTCGCTGACACAGAGCACGACGTCATCGAGGACCGGGCAGCCCGGCAGGCACGACGCGGTCCACGCCCGCGCGGCGGCCGCCGATTCGGGCCGGCCGGGAAACGACCGCGTGGCGACGGCACGGGCCGGGGCCGGGGCGGCGGGTGGGGGCGCCGTTTCCGGCCCCGCCGCCCCGGCGGCCCGGCGGGTCATGCCGGGCGCCCCCACGCCGGCACTCCCGTCAGTTCGCCGCGGGCCGGCCCAGACGGCGCGGAGACGTCCTCCAGGCCCCAGCCCAGATCCCCGGCCGGGCCAGCGCCCGGACGGGCCGCGGGGACCGGCATGGCCGTACGGAATGCCTCCGTACGGGCATCGCGTACGGCCTTCTCACACCACGAGCGGCGGAACCCCGTACGGGCCATCAGGGCGTCATAGTCCGGGGACCAGCGGTCGCCCGCGTCCATCGCGGCGCGGATCTCCCCGGCCAGCTCAGCGACGAACGCGGCCCGGTCGACCTCGGCCAGCCGGGGACGTGGTATCTCCGGGGCGCCCGTACCGCCGGCGGCGGTGCTGTCCGGGTCCGTACGGGCGTCCGGGTCCGCAGGCGCCTGTACGGGCACCGGCGGGGCTAGGACGGCCTCGGCGGCCCGTACGGGCTCCGGGCCGGCTGCCTGTACGTCCGGGTCCACGGCGCCTCGCAGCAAATGCGTCAGCGCCGCGCCGAACCCGAGCGTGACCACCGGCAGGCAGGCGACCAGCATCACGACCGGCCACGGCGCCCGGGCCGCGTGCGCGGCCGCCAGCAGGTGATAGATGACCTGGCCGAACATGCCGAGCACCAGGGCGCCGATCGCCGATCGGCGGGCGAACGTGCGGGCCTGCCGCGGCGTCCCGGGCGTCAGCCACGCCCCGAGCGCGTACGCGCCGTACGCCTCCACGCCGACCGGCAACGTGATCGCCGTGTTGAGCTGGAAGCTATCGGCGATCCCCGGCAGCGGATGGACGATGCCGAAGCCGCACAGGCCGCCGAGCCCAACCCAGCCGGACCAGACAGCGACCGCGGCGGGCGAGGCGATCAGGAACAACGGCCAGCGCCGCTGACCGCGGGCCGCGCTCACCGCGCACCCCGGCTGCGCTGACAGGCGAAAGAGGTGACCGCGCTGATACACGCGATGCACCACCACTCGCGGCCGTCCGGATTGACCGGGTTCCGGTCGAACTCCGTTTCCAGGGACTTGATGTGGCCGCAGCGGATGCACATCTTGCTGTCCGCGCCGGTGTCGGCCGCTTCCTGCGCGATACGGGCAGCAGGCTGATAGGGCCGCAGACCCGCGGTGTGCGCCCGGCGGCGGGCGAACATGTCGTGCACGTTGGCCCAGTAGTCGCCAAGCGTCAGGCAGCCGGGAGTGTTGCACGGCGGGAAGTCACAGCCATGGCGGACCACGCTGGTACCCGGATCGACGCCGGTTTCCAGCCAGTAGACGATCCGGTGGGACATGATCCGGATCCGCTTGCCGCCCCGCCAGATCAGGAACCGGCCATAACCGCCGGCGCTCCACTCGTTCGCGGCCCCGCACCAGACGACGGTGCACCGGCCCTGCGGCCCGAACGTTCCGCAGGCTTGCTTGCTGCGGAACCGGTCGACCTCGATAGCGGTCAGAGGCGGGATCGGCCGATGATCAACCGGCGGAACCAGAGGCCGTGCGGCAGCCAGCCGCATCGGGGCGCTCACCGGCCACCTCGCCGGGGGACGGACCAGCCGCGGCCGCGCTTGATGTCCTGCCGCTGCCAGCTGGCCACGCCGCCGACGACGCCGAAGCCGGGCCGGGCGCCCTCACGCTGAATCGCCAGCTCAAGACACTCGGAGGCGACGGGGCAACCGCGGCACAGCGCACGGGCCAGGGCCTCGTAGATCTCGCGGGCACGGCCCGACCGGGCGTCCGGCTCCTCCGCGAACCAGTCTTCGGGGCGGGCGGTGCACGGGCGAGGCGAGGACAGCACGCGGCGTTCCAGCTCGCGGACCGGCTGCCCGATCGCCGCGCCGCTCAGCAACGCGTCAGTAAGGTTGGTGGTCATCCGGGTCCTTCCTGCATCTGGCGAAGGTGGGGGAATTTGGTCCGGTTCGCGGCTCCGGCGTTCCAGCGCCGGGGCCGCTCTCGTTTACGTGCGCTAGTTGTACAGGACTCAAGTGTCATATGACATTGTGAAACCGTCAACACCTCCCCCCTGGTCTGCGGATAAGCCCGTACTCAGGTGTACAAGTACGCTTGCGGTGTCTGTCCTGATCAAGGAGAAAGCATGTCGCCGACCGTCCAACGGCCGGAACCGCCCTACGTGCAGATCGTCAAGCACATCCGGCAGCAGATCAGCTCCGGCGCGCTGCGCGACGGTGACATGGTTCCGTCGACCAGGAAGCTCGCCTCCGAGTGGGGCGTGTCCTGGCCCACCGCCGCCAAGGCACTGACCGCCCTGCGGGCCGAGGGCCTGGTGCGCGGTGTGGTGGGCGTCGGCACGGTGGTGTGCGCAGGCGAGACCGCACACAACGCGAGCATTGACCGGATCCGGGCCATCAGGACCACCGGGCGGATCTACCCGCCGAACGAGCGGGCCGTGATCAAGGCGGTTGAGCTGGTCTCCGCCTCCCCGGTCATCGCCGACGCGCTGGGGCTGCAGCCCGGCGCCGAGGTGATTAAGCGCCAGCGGGTGACCCTCCGGCACGACGAACCGATCTCGGCGTCCGTGACCTGGCTGGACGGTCAGCTCGCCGCGGTCGCGCCGCGTCTGCTGACCACTGAGCGCCTGCTGCAGGGAACCGCCGGGTACATCGAGGAGACCACCGGCCGCCGGGTCGCCCGCGTCGTCGACCAGGGCTCAGCCCGGGCCGCCACCGCCCAGGACGCCGAGGACCTGGGCGTGCCGGCCGGGTCGCCGGTCGCCTGCGGCCGGAACTGGTGGTACGACGCCGACGACGCGGTCATCGAATATGGCGAGCGAGTCTCGATACCCGGCCGCTGGACCACCCACGAATACGTCACCTGAGCTGGGAAGGAACCGCATGCAACTGATCCACTCGGGCAAGATCCGGGACGTCTACGAGGACCGTGGGGACATCCTGCTAGTCGCCTCGGACAAGGTGAGCGTGTACGACGTGGTCCTGCCCACGCCGATTCCCGGTAAGGGCAAGATCCTCACCCAGCTGTCACTGTGGTGGTTCCGCCACCTGGCCGACGTCGTGCCCAACCACGTCATATCCGCCGAGGACGTGCCGCCGGAGTGGGCCGGGCGGGCCATCCGGTGCCAGCGGCTCAACATGCTCCCCATCGAATGCATCGCCCGCGGCTACCTGGCTGGGCTCGGGCTGGACTCCTACCGGGCCACCGGCACGATCTCGGGCGTGCCGCTGCCATCAGGCCTGGCTGAGGGCTCCCGGCTTCCCGAGCCGGTGTTCACGCCGTCGACCAAGGCCACCATCGGGCACGATGAGTTCATGACGCTTGGCGACGCGGGGCGCGAACTCGGCGCTGAGACGGCCAACGAGCTGCAGCGGATAACGCTGGAGGTCTACAGCCGCGGTGCCGCTATCGCCGCCGAGCGCGGCGTCATCATCGCCGATACCAAGCTCGAATTTGGCCGGGCCCCCGATGGTGCCCTAGTCCTGGCCGACGAGCTGCTCACGTCTGACTCATCGCGCTTCTGGGCCGCCGAGGACTGGCACCCCGGCAGGCCGCAACGCTATCTGGATAAGCAGTTCGTGCGCGACTGGTCGAGCACCATCACGGGCTGGGACCGCAAGCCACCCGGGCCCGAGGTCCCGGCCAAGATCGTAGAGGCCACCCGGGCCCGGTACATCGAGGTGTATGAGCGAATCACCGGCAACCGGTGGGAGGAGTAGTCATGGCCACCTATGACCCGTACAAGCTCATTGACCAGGTTCGCGAGCTACTGCAGGCCAGTGGCGTCGATCCGGTGATCGTCAGCGAAAAGGACGCGCTAGTCGGCGCCGGTGAACTCCTGCGCAGCATGGGCGTTTTCCCCACGGTAGATCCGCTCGACTTCCACGCCCGGGGCGACAGGAACTCCTGGCAGGAGACCGACGATCGCAACGCGGCTGCATACAAGCAAGCCCCGCCCTGATCACGTTCGCTAGAACGAGCCAGCGCGCCCCGGACCTCACCAGGAGGAGCCTGACCGGATGAACGGCCGGGTCATCGAAAGAGCTGAGTACGCCGACCGACTGGCCCGCTTTGGCCGGTCGGCGTTCCGGCTTGAGACCCGGCGCCAGTACAACGTCCCCTACGAGCGCGAGGACTTCGCGGCATACCTAGCCGGGAACCCGCGGTCGCCGTGGGAAGCCCCGTGGTGGGCCGCGTGGCTCAACCAGATCGCCGAGATGACTGCGGCGGGCAAGACCATCGCCCGCGTCCGGATCATCGAAGATCCCCCCACGCCCTACCAGCGCTGGGAACTGTCCGCCACCGCCGCGTACCGGCAGGTGGGTGAGGACATCCGCTGGCTGCCCCGCGCAACCGCCCACACCATCGGTCTCCCGCTCGAGTACGACTGGTGGCTGCTGGACGAGGAGCAGCTGCTCACCATGAGGTACAACGACGCCGATGAGGTAGCCGAGCGCACCCTCATCACTGACCCGGGCGAGATCGCCCGGCACTGTGCCTGGCGTGATCTGGCAATCAGCCACGCACACCCGGCGGAGCAGATAGCAGGCCGCTGACGCGGTCACCGGTGACGAGGCCCGGGCGCTGATCACCGGGCCGCCGCGGCCGCGCTGCAGCACTGATTTCCAGGCCGGGACATTTGCTTCGTACGTACGTACTTACTCAAGTACGTACGTACGTACCCACGTAAGTGAGCACGTTCGTACGTGCTCACCTGGGAACGGGCGCACGTACCCAGGTGAGCACGTGATCGGGTGAGTTAGTAGCCCTCGCTGGTGAGCCATTCGTCTACGGCGATCGCGACCTGATCGCGGATGTCCATGCCGGTATCGAGGCGGCGCCGGTGCAGCCGCTGCAGCAGCGCGAGGTCTGCGGGTACGTCGACCTTGAGCGCCTCACGCGCCACTGACGCCCGGGCCGGGGCAGCGAGGGCCCGGGCGGTCGGCCGGTCGGGCTGCTGCGCAGCTGGGGGCGCCTTGGCGGCCCGCCCAGCGCGCGATGGGCGCTGGGGACGGCCCGCGGTGCCTGTCTCTTGTTCAGCCGGTGCGGCCGGGCCGGGCGTCTCAGCCGCGGCCGGGTGGTCGGGTAGGGCGGGGGACTCGTCGGGTGCGGCCGGGATGAACTCGGAGAGACTCCGGCGGCGGGCGCTCATGGGCGGCGTTCCTGGGCCATCCGGCCGAGCGTCAGCAACAGCTCGGCGTGCAGGCGGCGCATGTCGTCCAGGGCCTTCCGCCACGATCCGTCGCCCCGGTAGTTCGTGATCATCACGCCGTCGAGCTGGGATTGGGAATGCGCCACATAGCGGCGGATCAGGGAGGAGAACCGGGGCAGGCCCTGGTGGTCGAGCAGCTCGAATGCCGCCTCCACGGGCCCGGCGCCGCGGAGGGGATCCACCTGGTTGAGCACGACGAAGCAGGGGACTTTGGCCGCCTCGGCGAGCCGGACAGTCCGGATCGTCGGCGTGATCGCGGCCCGCTCCGGAACCATCGGGATGATGACCAGGTCGGCGGCCGCCAGGACCTGGCCGAGAACGTCTTGCCCTTCGAGTGAGCCGGGGCAGTCGATGATGACCGTGTCGATGTCCCGGGCCTTGCGCAGCTGGCCGAGCACGCCCGGGTCGGACTCGGTCGTGAAGTCGAACGGCAGATCATCCCCGGCCGCCTCGGCGACCTCGGCGGCGCTGCCCTGCGGGTCGACGTCGACCACCAGGGCCCGGCCCGAGCTGTCGGCGGTGACGGCGGCCAGGCCGAGCGCGAGAGTCGTCTTGCCGACGCCGCCTTTCTGGCTGGCCACGGCAATGATCCAAGGCTCGGCCAGGCGCACTGGCGGCGATGATGCGACAGCGTCGACGGCGGTCATGCGGCGCTGTCCTGGCTGGCGAGCCGGGCCTCGATCTCGGCGCGGTGAGTGAGGGAGACGTCGACCAGGGCGGCGAGCACTTCGTGCCGCGGCCGCCGGGTCAGGTAGTGCAGGTCGTCGATGGTGGCCGCCAGGCGGTCGGCGACGTCGGCGCGCATGTACCAGGATCGGTGCCGCATCGCTGGCGGCGGTGAATCGGTATCCATGCCGGCCACCGTACGCCCCTGGCCACGCACTTCTCACACATATGTGACGACACGCCGCGAGATCGCGGCTCGGCCCCCGCGCCGGGGCCGTAAGCCCCGTCTTGCGCACATCTTGCTTCCGGTGGATCCGGCCGGAAGCAAGATGTGCGCAGGAGGCCCCTTGGCCCGGCGGCCGCCGGGCCGCACACCGGGTGTGGTGGGGGGATGGAAAGAAGA
>PLRW01000069.1 GCA_003164955.1 Actinomycetota bacterium | reverse complement strand
AGGGTCTCCCGGACCGGCTTGCCGTTCTCCCAGCTCTCGGCGACCGCGAGCATCTCCTTGTTCTTCTCGACCGCATCCGCGATAGCGTTCAGGACCTCCGCCCGCCCAGCCGCCGGCATTTCGCCCCACGCATCCCTGGCCGCGTGGGCGGCGTCCAGCGCCAGCTCGATATCCGCTGGCGTTGAGTTCGGAACCTCGGTAATGCTGCCCGCGGTGGCCGGGCTCAAGTTGACTCGGTACTTGCCGTCGGTCGGTGCTATCCACTTGCCGCCGATGAAGTTCTCGTAACGTGCCTCGACCGGCACGACACTGCCCGGCTGGCCTGGCGGGACAAATCGCATGTCCATCTCCCATCGTGTCACTGAAGGTGACTTATACCGACTCAACTCGCGATGCCGGATGTTAGAAGTGCCGGAGGTCCTGCGTACGGGCCCCAAAAGAACCAGGACCTGGACACGCGCTGCCGGATGCACCTGCTGCGTTCGCCCGCGTTTGAGGATCGCGCCGGGCGCGTCGAAGCCGGCCAGCGCGCCGGACCGGTGACGACGGGGCAAGCCCCCGTCAACCCGGTTAGATGCGGCTGGCGACCGTCGTCAGCGTCGCACTCGTTTTACCGCCATGATGATCGTTACGTGCCCGGGGTGACCAGGCCGGACTCGTAGGCGAGCACCACGGCCTGGACGCGGTCGCGCAGGGCCAGCTTGGCCAGGATGCGCGCCACGTGCGTCTTCACCGTCGCCTCGCTGAGCGTCAGCGCCGCGGCCAGCTCGGCGTTGCTCAGCCCGCTTCCGACCAGGGTGAGCACCTCCAGCTCGCGTGGCGTCAGCACCGACAGGTCGACGGTGCCCGCCGCCGGCACCCGCGGCGCGAACCGCTCCACCAGCCGCCGGGTGATGGACGGCGCGAGCAGCGCGTCGCCGGGCCGCACCAGCTGGACGGCGGCGACCAGGTACTCGGGCGTCACGTCTTTGAGCAGGAACCCCGACGCCCCAACCACCAGCGCCCCGTACACGTACTGATCTAGGTCGAATGTGGTAAGCATCACGACCCGGACGTCGGAGCCGGCGCCGACGATCTGCCGGGTGGCCTCGAGCCCGTCCATCACCGGCATCCTGATGTCCATCAGCACAACGTCCGGCTTGTGCTCGAGCACCGCTGCCACGGCCTCCTTGCCGTTCGCCGCCTCGCCCGCCACGTCGAGCCCGGCCGACTCCAGGATCAGCCGGAACCCGCTCCGGACCAGCGCCTGGTCGTCGGCGATCACCACGCGCACTGGCTCAGGCACCCGCGAGCTCCTGCTGGGGAAGCGGGATCGTCGCGCGCAGCCGCCACCCGCCGCCGGGCCTGGGGCCGGCGTCGACCGCTCCGCCGTACAGGGCGACCCGCTCCCGCAGCCCGAGCAGTCCCCGCCCAGGCTGCCCGTCTCCGCCGCTACCGTGTCCGTCGTCACTGACCGTTATCACCAGCTGGTCAAGACGACCGCTTATCCGAACGACGGTGGTTGCTTGCCCCGAGTGACGCAGCACGTTCGTGAGGCCTTCCTGGACGACGCGGTACACGGCCAGGTCAAGGCCGGGCGGCAGGCCGCCCGGCGGCAGGCTGGAGTGCAGCTCGACGGGCAGCCCCGCCGCCGACACCCGCTCGACCAGCGCGCTGACGTCGGCCAGCCCGGGCTGCGGGGTCAGCGGCGCGTCACCCGAGCCATCAGCCGTCTCGGGGCCGACCCGCGGAGCCAGCAGGCTGAGCAGGTTCCGCAGCTCGCCCATCGCGGTCCGGCCGCTCGCCTCGACGGCGAGCAGTGCCTCCTCCGCGAGCCCCGCCGCGTCTTCCCGCGGGCTGCCGAGCACCTTACGGGCGGCGCCGGCCTGCACCATCATCACGCTCACATTATGGGTGACCACGTCGTGCAGCTCGCTGGCGATCCTGGCCCGTTCCAGCTCGATGGCACGCATCGTGGCGGCCTCGTGCTCGGCCTGCACTGTCCGGAGCTGCGCCGCCGAGTCGCCGGCCCGCCGCCGCCACTCGCGCATGCCGAGCCCGGCCGCCGCGGTCGGCACCACGACGATCAGCGCGGTATACCGCTCGGAGATGCTCGACGGGCTGTCCGGGAACGTGAGCATGGTGGCGAGCGCGCCGGCCAGGGCGACGCCGACCGCCAGCTTGCGGTGCGGGCTGTATACCACCGCGCTGTACACCGCGAGGATCGCGGCCCCGAACCCAGCCGGTGGCACGTGATGGGGCAGCGCTATGGCGGCGGCGAAGATGATCGCGCACGCGATGACCGGATACACCCGCCGGATTGCGAGCGGCGCCGCCATCAGCGCGACCCCGGCTAGCAGCCACACCGATGGATACCAGGCGGGCTGTGGGAAGCCGCCGCCTGGCAGGACGATGGTGATGCGGGGGACCGCGAAGGAATCCCCGTGGGCGCGCGAGATCGTCTCGCTGATCGCCAGGGCAGTGGCCGCCGCGGCGATCACCGCGTCCAAGGCGAGCGACCATGCCGGGACCTGCGGCCGCTCCCCGGCGGCGGACAGCCTGGCCATGGGACGATTGTCGCATTTCGCGAGCGTCATAACGCCGGCCGTCCGGAGTAAATGCCCTACATCCCCGGGATGACGGTCAGCCAATTACGGTAGCCAGGTTCCGTTCTGGGGCGGATGTGGCGGGGGCCGCGGCGGCGTACGGTCGCGGCATGGAAGCGCTTGTACAACTGGATTGCGTAACGAAAACATACGAGGGCGGGGCGGCGTCGGCGGTGTCCGACGTCAGCCTCACCGTAGCGCCCAGCGAGGCCGTGGCGATCATGGGGCCGTCCGGCAGCGGGAAGTCCACCCTGCTGAACCTCATCGCCGGCATGGACCGGCCGACCACCGGGGAGATCCGGGTCGGCGGCGAGCGGGTGGACAAACTCAGCGAGACCGGGGTGGCCCGGTTCCGCCGGAGCCAGGTCGGCATGATCTTCCAGTTCTTCAACCTGCTGGACGACATGACGGTCATCGACAACGTGCTGCTGCCGGCCCAGCTGGCCGGCATGCCGTCCGCCAGGGCACGGGCGCGCGCCGAGGAGCTGCTCGCCGCGCTGCGGATCACCCCGCGCAGGGATGCCTACCCGGCCCGGCTGTCCGGCGGGGAGCGGCAGCGGGTGGCGATCGCCCGGGCGCTGGTGAACCGGCCGGCCGTGCTGCTCGCCGACGAGCCGACCGGGGCGGTGGACTCGGCGACCGGCGAGGAGATCGCCGAGCTGCTGCTGGACCTGAACGCGTCCGGGCAGACGCTGATCCTGGTCACGCACAACCCGGAGCTGGCGGCCAAGTACGCGCACCGGGTGGTCTCCATCGAGGACGGGCGGGTCGTGTCGGACACGGACTCGGGGGCGCGGCGGTGAAGGCGATCATCCGGGCCGCACGGGGCGGCCTCGGCGGCCGGCGGCTGCAGGCCGTCGTGATCGGCCTGGTGGTGCTCGCCTGCACCGCCGCCTCGGTGCTCGCCGTCGGCATGCTGGTGGACAGCCAGTCGCCATTCGACCGCGGCTTCGCCGCCCAGCACGGCGCGGATGTGGCCGCGGACATGTCGCTGTCGGCCGCGTCGTCGGCTCAGCTCGCGGCGACCTCGCACGTGTCCGGGGTTACCGCCGTCGCGGGCCCGTTCCCCGAGACCACGGCGGGCGCCAAGTTCACCATCCCCGGCGTCAGCGGCACCGGCAATATCCAGGCGCACCTGGTCGGACGGTCCTCGCCCAACGGGCCAATCGATGACCTCACGCTCAAGTCCGGGCACTGGCCGACGGCACCGGACCAGGTCGTCTGGTCCCAGGCCGGGCCGGTATCCGGAGGCCTGCAGCTGGGTTCCACGGTGACCATTCCGGGGGCACCGGGCTCGCCCACGCTGACCGTGGTCGGCTTCGCCAACTCGATCACGAACACGGCGGACGCCTGGGTCCTGCCTGCGGAGATCGCGGCACTGTCCAGCCCCGGGTCTCCGCCGCAGGCGCAGATGCTGTACCGGTTCTCCAGCGCCTCGACGGCGACGGCGATCAACGCCGACGAGAGCGCCCTGAAGGCCGCGCTGCCTTCCGGCACGGTGCAGGGAACCGCGTCCTACCTGGACGTGCGGACCTCGGAGCGGAGCAACGTGGCGATCTGGGCGCCGTTCATCATCGCCTTCGGCATCATCGCGCTGGCGATGTCGGTGCTGATCGTCGCCAACGTGGTGAGCGGCGCGGTGATCGCCGGCACTACGAGGATCGGGGTGCTGAAGGCGATCGGCTTCACCCCGGCCCAGGTGACCGGCTCGTACGTGCTGCAGGTGACCGTGCCGGCCCTGGCCGGCTGCGTGGTGGGCGCGGTCCTCGGGGTCCTGCTGGCCATCCCGATCCTGTCGCAGAACGCGAGCGTGTACGGGGTGGGCTCGCTGTCCATCCCGCTGTGGGTCGAGGTGACCGTGCCGCTGGTGATCCTCGGCCTGACCGCGGTCGGCGCCATGCTGCCCGCGCTGCGGGCGGGGCGGATGAGCGCGACACGGGCGATCGCGACCGGCCGCGCGCCGCGCGCCGCGCACGGCTACCTCGCGCACCGGCTGCTCGGCAAGGTGCCCCGGGTGCCGCGCGCGGCGACGATCGGGCTGGCGGCCCCGTTCTCCCGGCCGACCAGGACCGCGGTAACCGCGGTGGCGATCATGTTCGGCGCGGTGGCGGTGACGTTCGGGATTGGCCTGTCCACGTCGCTGAACCGGGTCTACGTGGACCTGCGGCTGGCTAACACCGCGCCGCTGCGGCTAAACCCCGCGCCCGGCGGCCCGGTTGCCGCCCAGCCCGGACAGGGCAAGAAGGTGATCGGCACCGGCGGGCCGCCCAGCGCGTCGCCGGCCGAGCAGCGGACGATCGCCGCCGCACTGACCGCCGACCCGGACATCGCGCACTGGGTGCCGGAGACCGACGCGACGGCCGGTGTCGCCGGCCTGTCCCAGCAGGCTCAGGTGACCGCGTTCGACGGCAACGCCAGCTGGACCGGGTACCCGATGATCAAGGGGTCGTGGTACTCCGGCTCTGGTTCGGTCGACGTCAACACGACCTTCCTGACCGATACCGGCACCTCGGTGGGCTCGACCGTCACCCTGACGTCCGGCCGGCGCTCGGAGACCGTACGGATCGCCGGCGAGGCGTTCGCGAATGACGCCGGCAACCCGGGCGTGTTCATGAGCGGGTCCGACCTGGCGCGTATCGATCCGGGACAGGCGCCGACACAGTACTACGCCGGCGTCAAGCCGGGCACCGATCCGCAGGCGGCCGCGAACGTGCTGTCCGCCAAGCTCAGCCCGAACGGCCCNNACGCTGATCGCGCTGCTTACCATCCTGCTCGTCGTCGTGGCCGGGCTCGGCGTGCTGAACACCGTGGTGCTCCAGCTCCGCGAGCGGGTACACGATCTTGGCGTGTTCAAGTCGGTCGGCATGACGCCGCGGCAGGCCATCGCGATGGTGGTGTGCTCGGTCACGCTGATCGGCCTGCTGGCCGGGATCGTCGGGGTCCCGCTTGGCGTGCTGGTGCACAACGGCGTCGTGCCGGTGATGGGCCACGCCGCGAACACCGACCTGCCCGCAGCGGTGATCTCGGTGTACTCCTGGTGGCAGTACATCCTGCTCGGGCTCGCCGGGCTGGTGATCGCGGTAGCGGCCGCGCTTGGCCCGGCCGGCTGGGCCGCGCGGACCCGCACCGCATTCGCCCTTCGCGCAGAGTAAGGAACTCGGCGCGGCCAGCCGCCCGCGCGCGTCACCCGGATGGCGCGCGCGGGCCGTCGCGTACGGCGCGCGTCAGGACAGCCCCCGGCGCGAAGCAGCTCGCGGCCGTCAGCCACCGGTGTTCGTAGTCGGTCTGGTCGGCCAGCGCGTTGCCGATCTCCTCCAGGTCGAAGCTGCTCAGGTCCAGCATCAGGTGGCCAGGCCAGCTTCCTGCATCCGGAACCGTTCCCGATGATGCCGCGCATCCGCTGGATCTGCTGCGGACTCCAGCAGCCGGACGAGGTCGGCCGCTGAGACTGCCGGATCGAGCACGCCATCCTCAGATTGTGACTGATCGGCCGCTCGGCGGCATGAGAGTGCTTCGTTTACGGGATATGCAGCGGGATTGCCCGTGATCTGCCTGCCTTTACAGCACAACTTTTTAGGTGCATTTACTGCCAGTCATGCAACCGCCCTGTTGTCATGGAGCCGTACGACGGATTCGCCATGTGCCCTGAATGCGGACACTATGACGCGGCCGTGGTCAAGCCGCCTTTCATCGTCGCGGGAGCCCCCGTTCCGGGAAAAGACTGGCATGTTCACCCCGCTCGGCCGGGGCGGGGATGTTATCGAGTGCTGAGAAGAGGCACCGTTACGGTGGCACAATGACCGGTATGCCGGCTTCCCGTGGCGAGGACCCTACCGAACCTGCTGCCGTGCCGGCTGAGTCCGCCGCAAGCTCATCGGCGGGTGGCTCGTCCAAGCGGCAAGGCGTACCCGCCGCCACACGCTCGATCTGGGTCCTCGAACACGTGCAGGACTGGGTCACGGTCGCCGTCGGGATCGTATTGATTGCACTGGCTGTCGTTCTGCTGATCGCCGGGATCGTTGATTTCGTCGATGGGTCCTCTGGGCCGATCTCGGCGGGCGCACCGATCCTCCTCGACCGCGTCCTGCTTGTCCTGATTCTGGTCGAGATCGTATACACGGTCGTGCTGTCCTTGCGCGCGCACCGTCTGGTGGCCCAGCCGTTCATTGTCGTTGGGCTGATCGCGGTCGTCCGCCGGGTCCTGTTCGTGCTGACTCCCGGCAGCACCGCTGTCAGCACGGCGGAACTAGCGTTGCTCATCGCGATGGTGGCCGTGTTTATCGCCGGGCTTGTTGTGGTCAGCCGCTTCGAGAAGGGCGATGGCTGAGCGAAATACCCGACCGCGAAGTGACCTCAATTCGCCGTGCCAAGCATCAGTAAGAACCCTGCAGTAACCGCCTGCGAGCCTACGGGTCTCCTCGTCCGTAATACGGGTTCCCCGTCGCGCTGACTCTTGTGATTAGCGCCGCGTCAGGCTACGTAGTAATAGGACGATGCGGCGGAGTCGTTCGTCGTAGGCGTGGTTGTTGCGCCAGATGATGTACCGGCGGATCATGCTGGCTCAACCGGCTGGTGGCCGACCGGCGCTAAAACCAAGCCCGGTGAGGCTGAACACACCACGCCGGGCAGGCCCCAGCGCCGTCTGCGCTCCGTTCCCGGATCTGATCCGGCGGCCCGGCTCCGCGCCCGCTGCCCACGACCCAGGACTTCGGCGTGCGGGCGGCAGCGGTCCATCGCCGGACCGCTGCCGTCCAGGTTGGGGCAGCTGCTACTTCTTTCCCTTCTTCCCCTTTTTTCCCTTCTTGGTCTTCTTGGCCACGCGTATCACCCCACTTCCCGACTCGGGCCGGTCAACGATACGTTGACCAATCAGCGTCAACATATCATTGACCGGTGCCGGTTGTCGATACGCTGTGATGGTGGCCTCCAAGAGTCCCGTCAGACGGATCACCGCAGCGCTCGGCGCTCTCGACGTCGCCGACGGGCCGATTAGCCGGCTCGAAGCTGCCCGGCGCCTGCGAGAAGCGGCAGAGGAACTGGAGGCCGCCCAGGTTGAGGCCGCCCGCAAGGCCGGTGCCACCTGGAATGAGATCGGCGCGTGCTACGGGCTCACCAAACAGGGTGCCCAGCAGCGCTTCCGGGCTGCCCGCAACCAGGCCAAGGCCGTTACTGCGGTGCCGGAAAAGAAGAAGGCTGGCCCGATGGCTTCACCAGAGTGAGTGACGCCCGATTCGTTCTTGAGCTGCAACGAAGATAGCCCGCTGGGCAGACGTCCGCCAGCATCGCATCGGCAACCTTGAACGGCACGGTCCGGGTCAGCTTACCCAGATGCCGGGGGCGAACCCCCGCCGCCACGGTGAGTTCAGGCACCACGTGAGTCGTGTTTCGTTTCAGATCTCTGCTCCCTCGACGAACTCACCACCGCGCTCGAGGACTGGATCAAGACCTGGAACAGCAACGCCCGGCCCTTCAAGTGGACCAAGACCGCCGACCAGATCTGTGCCCCATCCAGTCTCCGGACTCCCCGATCCCGGCCGCCAGGCCGGACAGGCTTACTACGTTTCGCGCGGTCAGGCCGTTGCCGTTCATACCCAGTCGCCGATGTGGCCGGCGGCCTGCGGCACGGAGCTGATACCGGTGCTGAATCCGGTCGGCTGCGGGCAGTTCACCTGGGCCGTCGGGGCCATGAGGTGCGGCCGGAACACAAACTCGCCCACGAGCCGATGACCAGCCACGGGATGAAAGCGCGGTTGCCCGGGATGCTGCGGCGCAGCAGCAGCCCGGCCAGCACGGCGAACCCGAACGCCCACAGGATGTAGGCGGTGCGGACAGGGCCTCGTTGTCGAAGGCCACTTCGTAGGCGTCGCGTGCCAGGGAACGTGATCGATCTCAGGCCGCCGTTCTGCCCCGGCGCTGGGAAAACGTAGCGCGGCTGCCCCAGAGCCGCCATTCCCGGACGTTGAGACCCGCGGTCGGCGCCCACCGCCAACAGAAATTGGCAGCCGCACACGTTAATTCTGGCCCGCAACGGCAGCTAGGTCTATAATCCGGGTAAATTCTGTTGTGCGCGGCGGGGCGATATACGCCAGCCTGCGGGGTGGTATGGGACCTGGGGGAGGCAATTATGCGGTGCCAGGAATGCAATGGTGAAAATGAGCTGGGATCTCGGTTTTGTGGCTTCTGCGGGCAGCCTCTCCCGGCTTCCTTAACAGCCGAACCAGCGACTGCGGTGCGGGACGGCTCGGTGGGGGACATCCAGGAGTCGTGGGCACCGAAGCGGTCGCTTCCCGCGGCCGGGCCGCCTCCGCCTAGGCACATGCCGCGCACCGATGCCACCAGGCTCGCGACCACGCACCCGGCAGGAAGAGCTTGATGACCGAGCCGAATGGCCGTGGCTGCCGGGGTCGATTCTAAGTCAGTGCGGGCCGGACGAGTGGTGCGTGTGCGTGGAGGCCCGCGAGCTGGCCATGCTGGACGACGGCAGCCCGGCCCCGGCCGGCACGACGGACGGGGAACTGCTCTACCCGTGCTGTTTCCGGGACGCCAGCGAGATCCGGCGCGTCACCAACGGGGCGGTGATCCCCGCGGTGATCGCGGACAGCTGGTTCTTCTGGCTGGCCATCATTGACGGGCTGGCAGCCGTCTACATCCTGCCGACCGTGATCGGCATCGCCCGCCAGGTGGAGGGCCTCGGCCTAGTCATCTGCCTGAACGCAATCCCGGTCGGGTGGCCTGCGGCGCTGATCCTGGCCTGCCTCATGCCACGCAAGGAGATCAGTCACGCTCCTCAGCGCCAGCGGCCAGCGGGTAGTAGCGGACGCCGAGTGCGGTCATCGGCCGGATCGGCGCCGACGTGGACGAACTCGCCCGGGCCCGGCGGGTTGAGGACCCTGGCCTCCGCCGCGGTGCTGCCCGGCCCGCGTGCCGAACGCCGTCGGCGGCTGGCCGAGCCGGATCTGGAGTTCTGCGCCTTCTGCACCCGCCGGCGGCTGCCCGGCTTCCTCTACCCCGCAACTGGAGCGGGCCTGGGACGCCTGGCAGGCCGGGCGATATCAGCGCGGCGAGATTAGCCAACGGCCCGGCTGCACCGGCAATCCGTTCCGGCGGCGCTAACGGCCACCCGTACCACCGCGCACACCAGGGCAGTTCAGGAAACTGGACGCCATAGCGGTGCTGACAGGG
>PLRW01000141.1 GCA_003164955.1 Actinomycetota bacterium | reverse complement strand
TGATCTTCAACGCGCTCGTCATCGTCGCCCTCATCCCGCTCGCCCTGCGCGGGGTGCGGTTCCGGCCATCGGGCGCGGCAGCGATCCTGCGCCGGAACGTCTTCATCTACGGCGTCGGCGGGATCATCGCGCCGTTCATCTTCATCAAGCTCATCGACATCGTCCTCACCGTGACGGGGGCCTACTGATGCTCACCAACCTCGGCCGGGCCATACTTCTCTCGGCAATCTTCTTCGTCCTGCTCGGCCTGGCCTACCCCCTCGCGGAAACGGCCATCGGGCAGGGACTCTTCGCCCGCCAGGCCAATGGCTCGCTGACCTCGCACGGCTCGGTCCTGGCCGGGCAGAGCTGGGCCGGCGCGCGATGGTTCCACGGCCGGCCCGACGCTGACAATCCCATGGCCACGGGCGGCACAAACCTCGGGCCCCGCTCAACGGTCCTCGTCAAAGCGGTCAGGCAGCAAATCGCGCTACTGCAAAAAGCCGGCATCACGCCCACCCCCGATCTCGTCACGACCTCGGGAAGCGGCGTCGACCCCGATATCTCTCCCGCTGACGCCTACGCCCAGGTGAATGCCGTGGCCAAGGCCAGGGCCCTACCGGTTGCGGCGGTACGGCAGCTCGTAACCGTGCACATCAAGCAGCCCCAGCTGGGGTTCCTCGGGTCGTCCTACCTCAACGTCCTTCAGCTCAACGAGGCATTGGCGGCCCTGCGATGAGCGGCCCCGAACTCACCGGCGGCACCTTCCGGGACGGATGGCCCGTGGCCCGCAGGATCAGCGACACCCGCCCGCAGGCCCGCATCGCTGTCACCGGCATCATCACCGCGACCCAGACCGTCACCATCGGCGGCAGCCCCACCTGCCGTTGCGCCCTCACCGACGGCACCGGCGAGATCTGCCTGCTCTTCCTCGGGCGCGCAGAAGTCCCCGGCCTGACGGCAGGGAGGCGCTGCCGCGTGGCAGGCACGGCCGCGGCCAGCGGCGGATGGCTAGTGGTCTGGAACCCGCGCTACCGGCTGGAGCCACCCGACGGCACCGGGAAGATATGCCCGCAGGAGCGGCGGGTTCCGGCCGGGGCCGGGGAAACCGCTCACCTGACATCGCCGGTGACCCGGTGACAACCGCCGCACCGGCCGGCCCCAGCACGCCGGGTGCCACCGGGGCCACGGACATCACCGGCAGGGCCGGGACGGCGGCCCGCTTCTGCGTCTACCTCGGGGCGGCCGCGGGGGCCGGCAAGACGCTCGCCATGCTCGAGGAAGGTCACCGGCGGCGTCAGCGCGGCGCCGATGTCGTTGTCGGCTTCGCCGAATGCCACGGGCGGCCGGTGACCGAAGCGCGTATGGCGGACCTGGAGACCGTACCCCGCCGGGTCGTCGAGTACCGCGGCACCCGGTTCGGGGAAATGGACCTGGGCGGCGTGCTCGCCCGGCGGCCCCAGGTAGCTCTCGTCGACGAGCTTGCCCACACCAATCTGCCCGGGTCAGGGCGCCATGGCAAGCGCTGGGAAGACGTCCTGGAACTGCTCGACGCCGGGATCAGCGTCATCACGACCGTCAACGTCCAGCACCTGGAGAGCCTCGCGGATACCGTCGAGCGCATCACCGGGGCACGGGTCCGCGAACGCGTCCCGGACCGGGTCGTGCGCCGGGCCGACCAGATCGAGTTCGTCGACTCCGCACCAGAGCAACTCCGCCGCAGGATGCTGCACGGCAGCATCTACCCGGCGGAGCAGGTCCCCCAGGCCCTCGCCCACTTCTTCCGCGCGGGCAACCTGGCCGTCCTGCGCGAGCTGGCGCTGTGGTTCCTCGCCGATGAGAGCGGAGAAGGCCTCCTCGAGCACCTCGCGCGCTATCGGTCCGGGATCCCCTGGGAAACCACTGAGCGCATCATGGCGAGCATCACCACCGCACCGGGCACCGAGGCTGTCATCCGCCACGCTTCGCAGCTGGCCGCCAGGACCAGGGCCGAGCTTCACATCGCCCACATCACCAGCGACGCCGCCACCCGGCGGTCGCGCGATGAGCGCCTCGCCAGCTTGCGCCGGGCGGTGGCGGACGCCGGCGCCAGCTGGCACGAGCTGGACACCGACGACCCGGCCGGCGCACTGATCGAATTCGCCCGCAGCCACCAGATCACCCAGATCGTGATCGGCTCCCGCCAATGCAGCCGCTGGGCCGAACTGACCGGCGGTGGCCCGGCCGTCAGACGAGTCTCGCGGCTCGCCGCCAGGGCAGGAATCGACGTCCACATCCTTACCCGGTGCGAGGAGAGCGTGCCCTGAACATCGCGGGCCAGCCGCCTGGCCCATGCTGGCGCTAGCGCTGCCGGGCAGCCGATGCTGCCGTGACCCTGGTGCGTCATGATGGAGCCGAAGGGAACAGCGATGAAACGCAGCGTGATCGGAACCGTCGTCGCGCTCGCCAGCATGGCCGTGCTCACCAGCGCCATGCTTCCCCTGCGCAGCCACCTGAGCATCGCCACGACCGCGCTGATCCTCGTGGTGCCGGTCGTCGTCGGTGTCGTCATTGGCGGGTTTATCGCCGGCGTGGTCAGCGTGATCGCCGGATTCCTCGTCTATGACTTCTACTTCATCCCGCCCTACCTGACGCTGTGGGTCGGCGCCCCGCAGAACTGGGCGGCACTTGGCGTGTATGCCGTCGTGATGCTCCCGGTCGCCCGGGTAGTGGCCGGGATGAACGCGGCCAGAGCCAGGGAACGCCGACAGGGCAGGGAGATCCGGCAGCTCTTCGAGCTGTCAGACCTGCTCGTCGAAGACAAACCGCTTGACGCGCTACTGTCGGTCATCGTGACGGCGCTGGCCGATGTGTTCAGCTCGCGCCAGGTAGCGCTCTTCCTCCCCACCGCCGGCCGCCTGGAGATCGCCGCGTCCGCCGGTGACCCGATCACCCGGGAGCAACTGCGCCGGGTGCTTCCCGCCCCCGGGATGCCGGCAGGAACCGCAGCCCAGTCCCATGAGCGCGGCGATCTTCTCGTTCTCGCCCTGACCGCGGCGGGACGCCCGGTCGGGCTGCTCGTGCTGTCCGGCGAGGCGGCGGCCACGCACGAACGTGAGCCGCTGCTGCTGTTCGCCAACCAGATCGCCCTCGCGGTGGAGCGCGCGCAGCTGCGCGAGCAGGCACTCCGGGCCAGGCTGACCGAGGAAATGGCCCGTCTGGCGAAGACGCTCGTCGCCGCGGTCGCCCACGACCTGCGGGCGCCGCTCGCCTCGATCAAGGCATCGTCATCCACGCTGTCCGACACCGGGCTTGAGATCAGCGCGGCAGCGCGGCAGCGCCTGGCCGGGCTCATTGACGTCCAGGCTGACCGCCTCGCCGAGCTCGTCACGAACCTGCTCGATATGAGCCGGATTCAGGCGGGCGTCCTTGAGCCGCGCCGGACGGTCGCTCCGCTCGCCGAGCTGGTCGCAACCGTGGCCGGCGACCTGGCCCCAGCGATGCGCGCACACCCGGTCCACATCGATGTGCCCGATGACCTGCCGCCCATTGACGCGGACCTGGTTCTCATCTCCCGGGTGCTCACCAACCTCGTGGAGAACGCCATCCGGCACGGCCCGAAGAACACCCCGATCTCCATCCGCGCCGCGCAGACCGCACCGGGGACGATCGAGCTGTCCGTGACCGACCACGGCCCCGGCGTCAGTCCTGACCGGCGTAACGAGGTCTTCGGGCTGTTCGCCCGCCGGGAAAGCGACACCGGAGCAGGCCTCGGCCTGACCATCGCCAAGACCTTCATCGAAGCTCACGGACAGCGCATCTGGGTCGAAGACGCCCCGGAGGGCGGCGCACGATTCTGCTTCACGCTGCCTGTGGCGGCGCAACTACCCGAGGAGTCACGGCTTGCCGCAGATTCTCATCATTGATGACGATCCGGGCCTGCTGAACGTCTGCCGGGTCGGCCTGGAAGCTTTCGGGTACCTCGTGCGGACCGCGGAGACAGGAAACGAGGGACTCACCGAAGCGGCGATCCGCGCCCCGGACGTCATCGTGCTCGACCTGGGCCTCCCCGACCTGGACGGGCTGGAGGTCTGCAGGCGCATCAGGACCTGGAGCGACGCGCCCATCCTCGTGCTGTCCGCGGACGGCTCCGAAGACCGCAAGGTCGAAGCGCTGGATGGCGGCGCCGATGACTACATGACCAAGCCCTTTGGCATGCGCGAACTCGATGCCCGGCTGCGAGTCGCGGTCCGCCATCGCGGCACCGCGGACAACGCCGGGCACCCCGCGGAACTCGACGTGGGAGGCCTCCACCTCGACCTCGTCCACTACGAGGCCACCTTCGGCGGCCGTCCCCTCGATCTCACCCCACGGGAGTTCGACTTCCTCGCCTACCTGGCCCGCTACGCCGGGAAGGTCTGCACGCGCCGGATGATCCTGGAGAACGTCTGGGGTCCCGGCTACGAGAAGGAACTGCACTACCTAAAGGTGTACGCCTACCGGATAAGACGGAAGCTCGGTGACGAAAACGGGCAGCTCCTGCAGAGCGACCCGGCGGTCGGCTACCGCCTCACCACGCCCGGCAACTGACGCGGCACTTTCCTCGCCCTCAGACCCTTGGCCGCATAAACGAATGGCACTGCACCTCACAAATCGCTTCAGATTCTTCTGAACCTCTGGCCCCGCGAGGGGCACGATCCGTGATCGTCGCTGGCAGCACATGCACCATCCGTGAAGATCGCGACGATCTTTCCTGCATGGCCTGGGGAATCCGGGTGGCTGCGCGGGCCAGGACGGCCGGCCAGCGGACCGGATTCTGGCACATTAGCCACGCCAGGCCTCGATTCTGCAAGTCAGAACGGCGTACGCCGCAATCACTTTCTCCTTGCCGGCGCGGGCAGGCTCCCATCGTAGGTGACGGCCGGGATTACCGGGCGGCTCAATTCGCTAGCGAAGGCGTTCGGGCTTTAGGGCCACGCGCGAACACGAGCACCCTTACCTGTGCCGGGACATCCGAGCAGCCATGGGCATGATCGTCTTTGCCTGTTGAGCGATCGGCCCGCTATTCCCGATGGGGCAGCAGAGCTTCCGGCCCGGCCCGGGCGGCGGCTAGGGTCTGCTGTTTCTCCTGGTGGCAGGGAGAGACCCCGTGGTGCCAGCGGGTTCCACGCATACCAGCCCCTCTGATGCATCGGCGGCGTCCAGGCCGGCCGGACAGCCTTGCCGGTCAGGTGCCGTCCAGGGGGCTGGCCATGAGGCGGAGGATCTCATCGGCGAAGCCGGGTATGCCTGCCCTGCCAAGCAGGGTCGCCATGTCTTACGGGGTGAGCGGTGGCCTTCTGGTGCGGGCGGCTTGCTCGCGGATGATTTGCAGGATGGTGGGCGGGCTGAGGTCGGGCTGGTCGAGCAGGAAGTCGTCGGGGCGGACCGCCTCCAGCCCGAGCGGTTCGAGTGCGGCGGCGGGGAAGTCCTTCGTGTTCGCGGTGATGATGCCCTGCGCGCCGCCCCGGATAGCCGCCGTGAGCACGTGCCGGTCGTCCTGGTCGGGTAGCCGGATTCCCGGCTCGAGTTCTTCCCAGCCGGTGACCAGCGCGTCGTCGAAGGCCTCACGCATCTGCGCGGACCTCTTGCCCGCGTCCACGCCGGGGTGGATCTGCTCGGTGGCCGCCTGCGCCTCGGCGAGGAGCCGGTCAGACCACAGCGGGCGGTACAGCCCTTCTCGGCCACGCGCAGGCGGCAGGGACAGCCGATGTTCACCTACGCCGACGGGCGGCCGATCCGCCCGAGTACCTCACCCACCGGTTCCGGGTCCTCGTCCGGGAACTCGACCTGCCCCGATCCGGCTGCATGACCTGCGCAGAGCCGGCGGCCCGGATCCGGGCACCAGCCCCTGCCGCCAGTGGCGCCAGCGGCCGGTCGCAGTTGCGGCACAGGCATGACCTATCGTGTTCGGGGTATGCTGTGGTGGTGGGCTGAGCCGGTCCGCCGCGCGCACGCGGTGGCCGTGCGGAACCTCGCCCCTGTAGGCGCACTTCTCGCTGCGCGCCAGGCCACCCGGCGCTAAAACCGACTCCCTTGGGAAGACCCGATCCCGCTGTCACCCAGGGAAAATCAACCATTTGAGCCCTGGGTGCACGGTCCTTACCTAATGCCCCGGCCGGCCCGGCGCATTCTCGGCGAACTGATGAACGGGCACCTCCGAATCTCGCAAAGGAGTTCGCGCGATGAGCACCCTCATTCGCAACACGGCGACGCTCGAATGCGGCATCGACCGGCGCGTCGGCCGGGCAGGCCACGGCGAGCACGGCGGATGGTCGCTGAGCCAGGGCACAACGATTATCTGCTCGTGCGGCGAGCGGCTGTTCAAGCTGGCCGACCTGAAGGCGGCGAAGGTCGCGGAAGGGTTAAGTACTTTCGTCATGGGCTCGAATGTGCTCGTCGGCGGGTATCAAGCAGCCGCCGGCAACCTGAACGTCCAGCTCCTGGTGAGAGATATTGCCTTCCAGAAACAAGTGGGCATCGTCTACACGACGGACAACTGGTTTACCTGCCGCAACGCCTTCGGTATCTACTCGCCGCCGTTCACGCCAGCCAGCGCGCCGCATCAACCCAGCACCGAATTGTGGAACATTGGTCCGGTCGCCATAGGCGCAACAGGTCAGCTCGCGGCTTTTTATACTGTCGCCGGAGCCACCTATTGGGACAATAACTTCGGCCTCAATTACTCATTCGGGCCGCGCAACGAAGCTCGCGCGATGAGCACCCTCATTCGCAACACGACGACGCTCGAATGCGGCATCGACCGGCGCGTCGGCCGGGCAGGCCACGGCGAGCACGGCGGATGGTCGATGAGCCAGGGCACAACGATTATCTGCTTGTGCGGCGAGCGGCTGTTCGAGCTGGACGCCCTGAAGGCTGCGGCATGATGGCGGACCCCGCATCCCCTGTAGGGTTCCAAAACGGCCAAGGTCGCGTGCCGGTGGGGCTGAGCAACCGTGCGTGCTGCAACTTGGCGGGAGCAGCCCCGGCATTGGTCCCGGCGTGAGCGCGGCCAAGGGGGTTCTGGCTCCGCACCCTGATCTGGAACCAGCGGCACCTGCTCTACACCCTGCGAGTTCGAGCAGTTCTACAACGCCCATCGACCTCACCAGGGAATCGCGAACGCCCGGCCACTGCACGCATTGCCCTCGCCAATCCCCGAGCTCGGTGCCGCCACCCGAGTTCACGTCCACAGACGGGACCGCCTCGGCGGCATCCTCCACGAGTACCGGCATGCCGCTTAACCTGCACGGATGAGATTTTCGGCAAGCGCACCGCCTCGAGGGCCACCGCGCCGCTTCAGACCGCCCCGGCCAACAACGCGGCCGCGGCCTGACCCCGGGCCTGCCGGGCGCCCGCCGGGCAGGCGGGCGCCCGGCAGGCGGCGTCAGATGATGCGGCGGTGCACGTTCTCCGTCTTGGCCGGGCCCGGCTCGGCCTCGGCGATCAGCGGCCCGGGTATCGACGGATCGATGACGCCGTCCTCCAGCCACAGGTAGCGGCCGGACAGCACGCGCCGCGCCAGGGCCGCGTCGGGACTGTCGGTGTTGCGCCATAGCTGGCCGAACAGTTCCTCGGCCCGCAGCCGCGCCTGGGTGCAGAACAGGCCGGCCAGCTCGGCCGCCGTCGCGTCCCGGCCGGTCCCGGTGGCCGCCGCCATGTCGTGCTGGGCCCGCACGCACGCGGCGCTGATCGCGAACAGCTCCGCGCCGATGTCGACGATCCGGCCCAGGAAACGCTGCTTGTGCTCGAGCCGGCCCTGCCACCGCGCCATCCCGTAGAAGGTGACCCGGGCCAGCTTCCGGCTGGCCCGCTCCACGTACCGCAGGTGCGTGGCCAGCGGGCCGAAGTCGCTGTAGGCGCGGGGCTTCTGCCCGTCGCCGGTGACCAGCGTGGGCAGCCACCGGGCGTAGAAGCCGCCGGCCCGGCCGGCCGCCCGGGTGCGCTGGGCGATCGGCACCTGCGGGTCGATCAGGTCACCGGCCGCGGACAGGTGCGCGTCCACCGCCTCACGCGCGATGAACAGCCGCATGATCTCCGAGGAGCCCTCGAAGATCCGGTTGATGCGCATGTCGCGCAGCATCTGCTCGGCGGGCACGCCGCGCTCACCGCGCGCGGCGAGGGACGCCGCGGTCTCATACCCGCGGCCGCCGCGGATCTGCACCAGCTCGTCGGCGATCGTGCTGGCCATCTCCGAGCACCACAGCTTGGCCAGCGCCGCCTCGATGCGGAAGTCGTTGCGCTTGTCGTCCGCGAGCTGGCTGGACAGCTCGACCATCGCCTCCAGCGCGTAGGTGGTGGCGGCGATGAAGGAGATCTTGACGGCCACCTCCTCGTGCTCGCCGACCGGCCGCCCCCACTGCACCCGTTCCCGTGACCATTCCCGGGCCATCTTCAGCGCCAGCTTGCCGGTCGCGGCGCAGCCCGCCGGGAGCGCCAGCCGGCCGGTGTTGAGCGTGGTCAGGGCGATCTTCAGGCCCTGGCCCTCGCGGCCGATGCGGTCCACGGCCGACACCCGGACCTGGTCGAACCTGGTCAGCCCGTTCTCCAGGCCGCGCAGGCCCATGAACGCGTTCCGCCGTTCCACGGTGATCCCCGGCGCGGTGGCCTCGACCACGAACGCGGTGATCCCGCCGCGGTGCCCGTCGCCCTTCGGCACCTTGGCCATCACCACCAGCAGGTCGGCGACCACCCCGTTCGTCGTCCAGAGCTTCTCCCCGTCCAGCACGTATTCCGACCCGTCCGCCGACGGCGTCGCCGTGGTGGTCAGCCGGGCCGGGTCGGAGCCGACGTCGGGCTCGGTGAGCAGGAACGCGCTGATCTCACCGCGCGCGCACCGGGGCAGGTACCGCTGCTTCTGCTCGTCGGTGCCGAACATCGCCAGCGGCTGCGGCACCCCGATGGACTGGTGCGCGGACAGCATCGCGGCCAGCGCCGGGCAGACCGACCCGACGATCATCAGCGCCCGGTTGTAGTACAAGTTGCTGAGCCCGAGCCCGCCGTATTCCGGCGCGACCTTCATGCCGAACGTGCCGATCGCGGCCAGCCCCTTGACCACCTCGTCGGGTATCCGGGCGTCCCGCTCGATCTGCGCGGCGTCCACCGACGCCTCGCAGAACTCTCGCAGCCGGGCGCAGAACTCCCCGCCGCGGCGGCTGGATTCCGCGTCGGGGCGCGGATGCGGGTGGATCAGGTCCAGCCGGAAGTCCCCCAGGAAGAGCTGCTTGCCGAAGCTTGGCTGCTCCCAGCCGGCCTCGCGGGCTTCCTCCGCTACCTGGCGAGCCTCCCGCTCACTCACCTGGCCATGTTCTGCCTGGTCCGCGCTCATGCGCTCCTCCTCATCGGGCCCTGGGCACTTCGGCCGGGCAGCGGGCTCAGGAAATGCCGGGACTGCGTGCTATCCGAGCCGGCCGCCGCCCCGCGGTCAAGAGGGCCGGGCGTCCGCGCGGCGCCCTGGGCCTGCGCCTGCAATACCCTGCCGGGTCGCACCTATGCCCCCGCTGCTGCCATACCTGCGTGACTCATTGTCCTTAATCGTGCACGAAGTGCTGATATGAGCCCCGTTTCCGCACCAGGATCGGGACCAGGACCGGATGGCCCGTTCCTCAGGGGGAGGCATCATGGCAGACAACCCGCTCATCAACATCACGATCCGCGGCGCCGGCGCCGGCGCCGCGATCATCGGCGGAGGGATCTACGCGGCCCTCATCACGCCGCCGAATGCGACGACGTGGATCGCCAGCGCCGGACCCGACGGCACGATCGCGTTCACCGACCAGGCCAGCGGGCCGAGCCAGCGGGACTTTGCTCTTGGCCCTCGGTCGCGACGGCGAGACCGCCGACAAGTAGGCGGCTCAACCGACACGGCCGCTGACAACTAGGCGGCAGGACCGACATCTTCAGCGGACCCCTACATTCTGTCACCGGTAATTCCGGTCAGGGACACACGGATGGGTAGCCGCTGCTCGGGACGATGGCGGCAACCTCTGCGCTGTGGCTCGCCAGCGCATGACAGATTCGGTTCGCGACATCACGGGGGTCGGTATCCCACGTCAGCAGGGTTCCGTCCGGAGCCGCGCCCACCAGCGTCTGTTTTCCTGGTTCCCAGGCCACACTGGTCGGGGTGGCGAGGCCGGTGAGGGTCGCGACCGGGGTCGGCGCGGCCGGGTTCTTGGTGTTCCACACCCGGATGCTGTCATCGTCGGAAGATGCCGCCAGCATGCCGTCTTCGCTGAATGCGACGGAGATGACCGGCCCGGCGGGACCAGTTAGCGACGCCACCTTTATCGGGTTCGCTGGATCGCTGATGTTCCACAGCCGTACGATCCCGCTCACCGATCCGGTGGCCAGTAGCGTCCCATCGGCGCTGAACGCCACGGTGTTGATTGCGTCAAGCGGAAGAGTCGGCGGCGTAAAGGGTGTCCACTGACCGGAAGGAGCGCGTTTCACCAGTAGGAAAGTCCCGTCGGATGAGCCTGCCGCGAGCATTGCCCCGTGGGGGCTGAATGCGATCGAGGTGATTCCGGAAGCCAGTTCTCCGTTGACAGATATGGGCTGCGAGGCCCCAGGCGGCCAGAGGTACACGGTGCCGTAAGAACCGCCGGCGGCCAGGATTGGATCATCCGCAGCCGGGCTGTAGGCGACGCTGGTGAGTGGCTGCGAGGCGGGCGGCGTGCTGGCAATCCTGCGCCCGCTGGCTATCGACCAGAGCCCCACTTCCCGGCTTGCCAGTGGCACCGCCACGACGGTGCCGTCCGGGCTGAGCGCTAGGGACGGAGGAATATCGCCGAGGGGCGCCGCGCTGACGGCTAGCGGCGTGGGCAAGGCCGCGGAAGCATAACTGGCGGCAGAGATCGGGTTCCACAAACCCATGGCGGTACCGCTGCCAATGGTCGCTATGGGCATCCGCGCACCGGCGCCGGTTGCCACCGCGGCGATGCTGCTTGTCTCCGGTTGCGGCGGGGTGGTGACATTCCAGAGTCCTACCGTCGGATCGGCCTCGACGCTGGCGATGGTCTGCCCGTTGTGACTGAACGCTAGCCCGGTCACCCGGCTCGACGGGCCGGTTAGCGCACTGATCTGAGCCCTGGTATTGATGTCCCACAGCCGCACCACGCCATCCACGCCGCCGCTGGCCAGCAGCGTGCCCTTGGGGCTGAAGGCCAGAGCGTCGACGGGCTGAGTGCCGCCGCCAGGCAAGGAGCCGAGGGGCGCGCCGGTCTTCGCGTTCCACACGCGAATAGCGCCGTCATCGTCGGCCGAGGCGAGCAGATTGGAGTCGGGGCCGAAGGCTACCGCCCTGACGGGCGCGCTGTGCCCGGTCAGCATTACCGGTTTCGGCTTCCCGCGCATGCCCCACAGGCGCACCGTTCGGTCGGAACACGCGGCGGCCAGCCGCGTGCCGTCCGGGCTGAACGCTAGCCCGTTGATCGTGACCCCGTTCTGCGGGGTCCCCGCCTGGAGCACCGAGACGTGACGGCCGTGCAGGTTCCAGACCGTGACGACGCCGCTGATCCCCGCCGTCGCGATGAGGCCGCCGTGCGGCTGAAAGGCGACGGCGTTGACGCTCAACCCGTTGGCGCTGCCCAGGACAACGACCGGCTTCCAGGTCTGCACGTCCCAGACGATCGTGACCCCGTCCTGTTCGGCACCCGCGAGCAACGTCCCAGCCGGGCTGAAGGCCACGGCATAGAACGGCGACCCGCCCCGCAGCGTGAGCGCCCGCTGGTGGGGCGTCACCCGGAAGACGGTAATCGCGTCATGTCCCGCGATCGCGAGCAACGGCGCGGCAGAGTCGAACGCGACCGCGCTCCCCGCACCCGCCGGGTTGGTGAGCGTGGACGTAAAGAAGTCGGCCTGCGCGGACAGCAGCCCGTTGTCCGCAGTCGCGCCGCCGACCCGGTAGGCCTCGACATCAAGCAGTAGCGACAGCACCGGGTCGTTGGCGTGCTGGGCGGCCTCGATCAGTTGTGACGTAGTCGCACGGGACTCCGCGAGGGCCAGGTTCCTGTTCTCGGCCGCGTGGACCTGCAAGACGGTAATCACGGCTATGACCACCGTGGCGATAGCAGCGGCCAAGCCGGCGATGCGGGTCCGCTTCCGGTGGCGGGCCCGTGCCGCCTGGCGGCGCGCGACGTCCAGGAATTCCCTGGCGAGTTCGCCGAGCTCGCCGAGCCCAGCCACTCGTGCGCCGGCAATCTTGTCCTCGATGATGGCGAGCGCGATCCCGCGGGGCAGCAGGTCGGCGTCTCTGCCCTCCGCATCCCACGTCCGTGCCTGCTCCAGTACCCGCTGCGTCTCCCGGCGCCAGTCGCGCTCCGCCGCCAGCCAGTCGGCCAGCGCAGGCCAGTGGCGCAGCAGCGCCTCATGCGCTATCTGCATCCCGCCCGCGTCCACTGTGAGCAGCCGCGCGTTCGTGAGCCGGTCGAGCAGGAGGTCGGCGCGCTTCCTATCTTCGGGTAGGAGTTCTTTGAGCAGCGCCTCGCGGCTGATGTGCCGCCGAGCGTCCTCCGAGAAATCGACCGCCGCGATCAGGTGGTACACCAGCAGCCGACGTAGCGCCTGCCGCTCGCTCTCGTTCAGGGAGCCGAGCAGGCCGTCCGCCGTATTGGCGAGGGCGTCGCGAACTCCGCCGGCCTTCTGGTACGCCGCGATCGTGAGTTCCTGGCCATCACGGGCCTTCCACGTCTCAAGCAGCGCGTGCGCGAGCAGGGGGAGTCTGCCGGGGTCATAGGTGAGCTGCCCGGCAGTGGTCCGGGACTCCACCGCCCCGAGGTCCCCGAGCATCGTGGGGACCAGCCCGGCCTGCACGGTAAGCCCAGCCAGACTGGCCGGCAGTTCGATCGCCTCCCGGAACTCGTCGGCGGTCATCGTATCGACGTTGACTGGCCTCGCGAGGGCCGGGCGCAGTCCTGGATGCGCGGTGCACTGCTCCTCGAAGGCGATCTGCAGGCCTATGACGACAAGGCCAGTCGGCGGCTCGTCACGGCTGCCGCTCGCGATCGCGCACAGGGCGTCGATGAACACTCTGCGTTCTTCTTCGTCGTGGCACCGGGTGAAGACCTCCTCGAACTGGTCGACGACGAGGATCAGCCGGCGCTGTCCGGCGTCCGACCCGCCGCCGATGCCGCGGATCGGGTCATTCCCGGTCGGCATGATTCCGCGGCGTTGCCGCCCCTCCCGGGACAGCAGCCCCTGCCGGACGATCATGGGTGCCCTGGCCGGGTCCACCATGAGCTGCTCATGGACATCGGAGCAGATGAGCCCCCCCGCCAACTCGCCTAGGTGCAGCGACAGTTGCTCAAGCGGGTGCCTGTCGGGCCGCATGGCGCGCACCGGCCAGTCGGCGGATCCGGGTTCGGTGAGCCCGCCTGCCTCCAGTGCCGGGATCAGGCCCGCCCGGAGGACCGAGGACTTGCCGGCCCCGGACACGCCCGCCACTACTAGAGGCGTGTTCCCGTAGACCCGCCTGTCAAGGGCATTGACGAGCTTGACGATGAGGTCGTCCCTGCCGAAGAACCAGGCGGCGTCGCGTTCCTCGAAGGGTGCAAGGCCCGGGTAGGGGCGTGGGCCGGCCAAGTGGGATGAGTCAGCGGCCGGGGTGAGGTCCGCGACGACCGGGGACCGTCGGGTGAGCTCATGGCGCAGCAAGCGAATTTCGAGGAGTACCCGGCTAGGCAGCTCATCTGCGTCCCGCTGGCTGGACTGGATATCGGAGAAGATCCTGCGCAGCGAGTCGAGCATGCCGAGTGCGGTCGACAGGAAAGAGCGGTCCGCCGAGAGCGCGCGGACGAGGTGGCTGAGCAGCCCGGCCTCATCGCTCTCGGCCGCCGCTTGCAGCAGCGCCTCCACGCCGTTGACGCCGAGCACCAGGTCGCTGATCGTCTGCCGGGTCTTCGCCGAGCTCGCGCCGCTGAGGTCACCCTCGAACGCTTCGCGCAGCAGTTCCCGAAGTTTCTCCTCGGTGATCGCCGGCGGTTCCGCCCGCTCACCCTGCCGATCGGCGAATTGCTGGACGGCCGCGGCCAGGTAGCCGGCGCCCGCGCCGCCGAACTGGGTGAGCAGCGCAGCCTGCACGGCCGCTGAATCGACGGAGGTCGTCATCATCGGTACCAGGATCGGGGCGAATGCCGCGGCGGTCATCCCGGTGAGGATCGCCTGCGGTGCCATATGCCGCAGCTTCGCCTCGTTGTGAGTCACCCAGCCGCGGATTCCCGCCTGCGCCTGCGCCCGAGTCTCAGCCGGAGCGCCGCCACCGGACTCACCGGGAGCCATGGCGGGTCACCTCCCGCCACCGTTCGCGCCAGGACAACTCCGCCTGCCGACCACCGAGGGGGCAAGTTGGCGGGCAGCACCCAAGAGGGCGAGGCACGCGCTCGCCGCCGAGTTCGGCGTCCGTAGCGCGGCGTTGACGTGGTCATAGATGACCGCGCTGAGCCGCGCGTAGTTGTCGGTCATCGACGGCCGCAGGACAACGCGGGTGCTGGCCGCCGCATGGAGGACCGGGCTCCGGTTGAGGACGGTAGGGTCATTCCGGACGCTCGCGTTGGCCGGGATCTCCGAGTACTGGGTGGCGAGAATCCACTGCGCCTGCCGTCCCGCCATCCACTGGACGAACGTCAGCGCCGCGCGCAAGTTCCGCGTTCGAGGATTGATGAACAGTCCCCAGCCGCCCAGGGTTGACCAGCCGACGCCGGATTGCCCCTGGAAGGTTGGCGGAGCCTCGACGCCGACCTGATCCGGGCTCAGCGCGTTCGCCCCGCTGGTCGCGTTGGCGTAGGCCGAGTCCCAGCCGCGCATGAACGCGGCGTGCCCGGTGTCGAAGGCGCTGTCGGTATTCGTCTCCTCGAAGGTATCCACGGTGGGCGGGGAGATCCCTTGCGCGATCAGCCCCTGCATGAACCGGAGCGCCTTCAGCGCCCGCGCGGAATCGAGTTCAGTCGCGGGGCTGGCACCGGCTGGCAGGCCGCCGAAGGCGTCCGCGAGGAACTCGTACCAGTCGCAGGTCAACCCCTCGTAATCGTTCCCTTGCCAGACAAACTGGTACTGCAGGCCCTTGCTCTTGAGCACCAGTGCGTCATGTTCCAGCTCCTCCCACGTACGGGGCGGCGTTAGGCCGGCTTTGGCGAGCAGGTCCTTGCGGTAATACAGGAATCCCTCGTCGATGTACTCGGGAACTCCGTAAATATGTCCGTTGTATGTCATGTCGTGGACGAAGCTCGCGCCGCTGTTCGCCCCGCCGGCCGTGCCGAACGTATTCCAGAACGAATGCGGCAGGTACTTGTTCAGCGGCAGCGCGTATCCAGCGGGAGCGAACGAGTAAGGCCAGATCACGTCCCCGTCGTAGACGTCCGGGGTACTCCCCGAGGCTAGCTGCCTGATCAGTTGGGTCCTGAGCTCGTCCGTGCTGACCGATCCGGTCTCTAGATTGACGGTGATCGACGGGTAGGCCTGCTCGAAGGCGTCGGCAAGCACCTGGCGCACGTCATTGGTCGCCGTCTCTGCCGTCGGATCGGTCAGCCAGACAATTGTTCCTGAACCTGGACCGGCAGCGGGAACCAGGGGCAGGGACTCGGTGGCAGCCGTATTTGTGCAGCCTGCTAAACATGCGGCAACCATCAGCACAGCCATTGACCACGCCCCAGGGCGCGAATGCCGAACGCCGTCATCCATAAGATTCACCGTGAACTCGCTCGGGGTTGATTTCCTAGCTCCGTTTACCTGAGCTAGTGCCATGAGCGCCTAGGTCTCACGCTCTAAGAAAATTTGAATGACCTCCCCGTTGTCGAACTGGCGAAGTAGTTTTATGACCGCGTAACCGCCCCCCGGCTGCCTCAGGTCGAACGCCTTGCCGGCTTCGGAAAGCCCGCCCCCCTCCGCGGTGCGCTCTCTAGCAGGAGAGAAGACGATCATTCATTCCGTGGCCATACACCACTCCCTGCCTCGATCTCAGCACTCTCGTGCAAGAAAACCAATCCTGAGCCGCAGCCCTGGCACTCATTGGATGTGATTCCGTAGGATGCGTGAACGACCCGTCCTGCCCGCCGGACTTCCTTTTCGTGTTGCCCGGTGGAAAACCGCTGAAGGCGCAGCCTGCCCAGAAGAGATCTTGCGTTGCAGCTGGGATGTGATGCTCACCTTTGGGTACAGGGCTTTCCAACCGTCGAGATCATCCTTACGCTTGACCCGGTTCGTACAGTAACATTACAGCCAAGTGCCATGAGTGTGGGCGTATTATCTCCGGATGCTGAGATCGGGTTCTATCCGGATGGTCCGGCCAACCTATGTCATGTCTTAATTGTCACTTGTGCCGCCTCAGTGGGCGGAACAGCCAATTGCGCGGAGTGATCCCCTTATAAGAGGGCGTTGGCCTCGTCGTGGCGTAATACCTGTGGTGCTCGATTACTGGATTGGGCCTGGCCGGACCGTCCAAGGACGCCGAGCTCCTGGTACGGCGGCACGAGGACGCCGCGCCGCGCCGCCAGGTCGGCCGGGTCCGATACGAGCCGGGCGACCGGCTCTGCGTGGACACCGTGCTGCTGCGGCGCGTTTACGCGCTGATCGTCATCGAGTACGCCATCCGCCGGGCTCACCTGGCCGGCATCACCGCGCACTCGGGCGCAGCACGGACCACGCAGGCAGGCCGCAACCTCCTGATGACCTGGGCCAGCGCGCAATCAAGTTCCGGAAGGCGCGGGACATGCCCGGGACGCTTGCCGGCGCCGGGTTTCGTTCGGCCGCGCCGAAGGACGCCGAGTTGCTGGGTGCTGCGACACGAGGTCGCTGCGCTGCGGCGGCGGAACCCCAGGCCCAGATTGGACTGGGCAGACCGGACGGTGCTGGCCGCACTGGCCCTGCTGCCCGCAGCCAGTCGCAAACCCGCGAAACGGCGTGCTGATTCCGTGCTGACACCCGGGCGTCCACTAGGCCGTCTACCTGTGGAAACTGCCCCTACGTCTACGATCTTCACCATCTTCGAGGGCACCAGCGAGATCCAGCGCATGATCATCGGCCGGGCCGGCACCGGGCTCCCGTCCGCTAGCCCGACCGACGTCGCCGGCTCCGTTCGCCGTTCCGGAACGTCAGCGCTCGTCCTGGTCAATTCTCTAGGAGGCCGAGGTCACGTCTCTAGTAGGCCGAGGTCACGCAGGCTCTCCGCTGTCTGCACGATCGTCGTCTCGGCGGGACGCGGGCGCCATCCGAGTTCCTGGCGGGCCCGGTCGTTGTGGATGACCGGCCGCGGCAGGTCGTCTCCCGGCGCCTCCTGCGTGGGCACGCGGGCGGCGAGCGGGCCGAGTCGCCGGCGCAGGGTCTCGGCTACCTCGAGGTAGCTCAGCGTCGGGCCGTCGGCGACGGCCAGGAAGCGCTTGCCTGCGGCCTCGGGCGCGGCCATGGCGCGGATGTGCAGGTCGGCCACGTCGCGCACGTCGACGACGCCGAACCGCTGGCGGGGCGCGATGCTCATCGTGCCGTCGAGCATCACCTTGACCAGCCGCGTCGAGGAGAGCTCGGTGGTCAGGGTGGGCCCGAGGATGAACGTCGGGTTGACCGCGACGAGCTCGGTGTCGCCGCCGTCCTGCTCCATCAGGTCCCACGCGGCGCGTTCGGCGACCACCTTGGACCGCGGGTAGGGCGCAGCAGCAGGTCGCGCTGCTCGGCCGCCGCCGCGTTCCCGCGGCTGCGGTTGGTTTGGTAGGCGCGCATGTCCTCGATGCCCACGCCGAGCGCGCGCATGCAGCCCAGCGCCCGGAGCACGTCGACGTCCTCGGGCCGGTAGCGGCGGTGCCCGCTGCTGGCGTCACGGTCAACCGGGCCGATCAGCCCGATCTCCTCGTAGTAGCGCAGCGTCGGTTCGCTCAGCCCGCTGCACCGGGACGCCTCATGAATGGTCAAGGCTGTCATCCGGGCAGCAAAGCACACCTCAAGCGCTTGAAGTCAAACCCGGGCGATCAGCGGGCGCGAAGGCACCGGCGCAGTACGGACAGGCCGGTGCTCCGTACCCACGTGTACCCGCGATCGCAGGCAATGCGGGAAGTCCGCTATGTCGGTCGCTACCACTAGCCGGCACCGAGAAGGTGTTCTTCACGTGAGCGCGATGCCCCGCTGCCGGGCCCGGCTGGGCCCGGCAGCGGGCGCGATGGTTACTTCTCCCGGGCGCGCAGGGCGCTGATGAAGGCCTGCCCGCTGGGGCTGCCGATGCCGCTCATGTTGTCGTAGCCGGGCAGCGTGACCTGGCCGTCGTAGCCGGCCATGCTGGCAAAGCCATAGATAGTGACAGATTTCCACGAAAACGCACCCCGACGAGCTCCTGCGGCTCGGGGATGGCGAGCTGCCACGTTCACCGGGCCGGTGGACGCTTCCGGCTCAGTCCCTGGGCGCGAGCTGTGCGGTCAGGTCGCGCAGCGGGACCTCGTAGGCCTGGGCGACGGTCGGGAACGGGTGCACGACGTCCGCGAGCATCCGCAGCGGAACGCTGGCCCGGATGGCCAGCGTGGCTTCGGAGATCCAGTCGTCCGCGCCGGGCCCGACTCCGGCCGCGCCGACGAGCACCTCGCGAGCCCGGTCCGCGACCAGGATCAGCCGGCCGCCCGGCGCGCCGTCGGTGTTCACGCGGGCCAGTTCCGACAGGTCCATGCTCGCGGTGATGACCTCGATCCCCGCGCGGCGGGCTTGGTCCGCCGACATGCCGACGCTGGCCATCGGGGGATGGGTGTAGACAACCCGGGGCACGGCCCGGTAATCGGCCTTCCGGTCCCCGCCGAGCAGGTTCTCCGACACGACCAGGGCCTGGTAGTTCGCGCCATGGGTGTACGGGGCCAGCCCCGTCACGTCACCGGCCGCCCACACGTGGGGCTGCCCGCCGACCCGGCACCGCGCGTCCACGGTCAGCGCGCCGCTGGCCGCCACGGTGATACCGAGCTGCCCGAGCCCCAGCCCGGAAGACGCCGGCCTGCGTCCCACCGCCACGATGATCCTCATCGCGTCAATCGTTTCCCCGCCGTCGAGGTGGACGCGGGTGTCGCCGTCGGCCGTGGCCTCGACCGCCTTGACCTCGGCGCCGAGCCTTACGTCCGCGCCGCTGCCGCGCAGGACCCCGGCCAGGGCGCGGGCGATGGCCGGATCCTCCCCGCTGACCAGTTGCGAGGCCGCCTCCACCAGGGTCACGCGCACGCCGAACCCGGCGAACGCCTGGGTCAGCTCACAGCCGACCGCGCCGCCGCCGAGCACGACCAGCGAGCGGGGGCGGGCGGGCTCGGATAGCGCGCGGTCGCTGGTCCAGGCGGGCACGGAATCCAGGCCGGTGATGGGCGGGATGACCGGCCGCGACCCGGTGGCGATGACCAGGTCGCGGTACCCGACCGGGCGCCCGGCCGTCCCCTCGTTCCCCGACGTCACCTCGATCGCGCCCGGGCCGGTGACGCGCCCGGCCCCGCGGATCAGCGTCACGCCGCGCTCGATGATCTCCCGCGCCGCCGCGGAATCGTCCCGGTCCGCGGACAGCCGGTCCCGGCGGGCAGCCGCCGTCCGGTAGGCGGCCTCGTCGTCGTCCAGGGTCACCGGGGCCGACGCGGCGCCCAGCTCGACCAGGTGGCGCGCGTCCTCGCGGGCCTCGGCGGACCGCAGCAGCGCCTTGCCCGGGATGCACGCCACGTAAGGGCATTCCCCGCCGACCCGATGAGCCTCCACCAGGGCGACGGACCGGCCGGCATCGGCGGCAGCCCCCGCGACCCACTTACCGGCCGAGCCGGCTCCCAGGACCACGACGTCGAATTGTTCCACCTGGTGAGACTACCGTTGCGCCGGTCAGGGCTCTGTGCTGTCGGACGCCTCGGATAGAGAATGGTTCGCAACAGATTATCGAAACGTCGCAATGGGGAGACGCATGAGCGAGATGACGCAGCAGCCGGCGGTTCAGCTCAGGGAAGGCGCCGTGCGCGGCCGGTCCGAAGCCGGGGTGTATGCGTTTCTCGGCATCCCCTATGCGGGCCCCCCGTTCGGCGCGAACCGGATGCAGCCGCCGCAGCCCGTCACGCCGTGGGACGGCGAGCGCGACGCGACCGCGTACGGGCCGACCGCGCCGAAGGGCGACTACCCGCCGCAGTTCCAGGCGCTGTTCCCCGAGGTGGTCATCCCCGGGCAGGAGTGCCTGAACCTCAACGTGTGGACGCCCGACCCGGGCGCCACCGGGCTGCCGGTGCTGGTCTGGATCCACGGCGGCTCGTTCATGAACGGTTCCGGTTCGGTGGCCGAGTACAACGGCGCGGCGTTCGCCCGGGACGGCGTCGTGTGCGTGACCATCAACTACCGGCTGTCCGCCGAGGGCTTCCTGTTCCTCGGTGACGGCGTCGCCAACCTGGGCCTGCTCGACCAGCTCGCGGCGCTGCAGTGGGTGCAGCGCAACATCGCGGCCTTCGGCGGCGACCCGGCCCGTGTCACCGTGGCCGGCGAATCGGCGGGTGCCATGAGCGTGACCACGCTGCTGTCGATGCCGCTCGCGGGGGGCCTGTTCAGCCAGGCCATCGCGCAAAGCGGCGCGGGCGCGCACACGCTGACCCAGGACGAGGCGCGGACGGTGGCCGGGTATCTCGCCGAAAAACTCAATATTCCCGCTGAACGGGCGGCGCTGGGAGCCGTCCCGCTGGAGGACTTCATCCGGGCCGCCTCGGATTTGGTCGTGGAGGTGCAGACGACCCCGGACCCGGCCAAGTGGGGGCGGCTCGCGCTGAGCCTGCTGCCGTTCGCGCCGGTCATCGACGTTTCAGTCCTCCCGGAAGCGCCGCTCACCTCGATCGCCGCGGGCCAGGGGAGCGGGGTCCCGCTGCTGATCGGCTCGAACCGCGACGAGGCCCGGCTGTTCCTGGTCGCGGCGTCCACCATCGACCTCATCGATGACGCGGCGCTCGGCGCCGCCGCCGGCGCGTACGGGCTGTCCGGCGACGCACTCGCCGTCTACCGGGCCAACCGCCCCGGGGCCAGCCCCGGCGACATCCTGGCCGCCGTGATCACCGACTGGTTCTTCCGCGTCCCGCCCATCCGGGTCGCCGAGGCGCGCGCCGCGGCCGCCGCGGCCCCGGGGACCGCGGTCCGGATCGGCCCGGCGGCCGGGAGCCCCGCGGCGGCGGCGAATACCTGGATGTACCGCTTCGACCACCCCGCGCCCGCGGACAATCACGGGTTCGGGGCGTGCCACGGCGTCGAGATCCCGTTCGTGTTCGGCAACATCGGCCGCGACGAGATCCGGCCCCTGGTCGGTGACGTGCCCTCGCAGGCGGTCGCGGACCAGGTGCACCGGGTCTGGGTGGATTTCATCACCAGCGGCAGCCCCGGCTGGGCCGCCTACGAGCCCGGGCGGCGCACCACGGCCCTGCTCGCGTCGGCCCTCGAACCCGCCGACGACCCCGCCGGCGACGAGCGCGCCCTCTGGGACGGCATTCGCTAGCCGCCTCCGAACGCGCTCTCTGGAACGGTGTTCCAGCTCCTTTAACCGCGATGGCGCCATTACGTGCACTGGGATGCACGAAATGGTGCCCAACGCGTACATCGGGTCCTGGCAAGCCAATGGCGCCGTCGTATAAGTTGCCGATCGCGGCACGCCCGGAATACTACGATCGCGGCCCGCCCGGAATACTAGCGGCCAGCCGGGGAAGCTCCTGGTACGGATGAGACTCCTACAACCGGACGGGACGGGGGACCCTGTGGACCGTCAGCTCGAGAGCCCGGAGAGCGAGGATCCCGGTGGCGTCGGGACCGCTCCCGGCAACAGCCGCCTGGATCCCCCTCCCGGCGAGCCCGGTGACCCCGACCTGGAAACCGGCACCGTGCCGGACGCGCTGGTGTCGGAGTTCTCCTCACTCACCACGCCGTACTGCTGGGTCATCACCGAGGACCTGATCGCCGGGTACGACGGCGCGGAGCCGTCCGCGGTCGGCAAGTCCGGCCCCGAGCAGGCGGAACCGGCGGACGTCTACGAGGCCCTGACCGCGGGCAAGTTCTTCCGCCTGGTCGGCCAGGGCGGGTCCGGCCTGGCCATCGGCCGGCTGTACGACCCGGCCGGGGACAACGAGCGCGCGCCGCTGGACGACTTCGGCCGGAAGAACTGGGGCGCCATCACGGTCGAGTACCGCCTCGAAGGGCAGTGGCAGGCGGATTAGCCGTGCCGGCCGCGATTTAGCCGTGCCGGGCCGCGATCAGGCGGGCCACCTGGGCCAGTTCCGCCCGCAGTTCCGGCGGGCGGACGACCTCGACCTCCGCGCCCAGGGCCAGCAGGTCCAGGACGGCGGTGCCCGGTGAGTCGATCCGGACCCAGGCTTCGATCCAGTCACTCTGGCCGCGGACAGGTGCCGCGTGGCGGCGGATGTGCAGGCCTGCGGGGCGCCCGAGCAGCGCCGCGAGCCGCCGCCCGCGCGGTGACAGCCGGATCAGCGCCCGCTGAACGCCATCCGTGGCCCGGAGCGTACCCGGCGGGGCCTCACCCCGGCGCCCCCGCTGAACGCCGCCCCCGCCTGGAGGCGTGCCCGTTGGGGCGTCGCCCCGGCGGCCGCCGGCCAGCTCGCTGGTGAACCCGTCCATCAGCTCGAACCCGCCGCGCCGCCCCCGGGTGGCGTAGACCGGGATCCCGGCGCTGCTGAGCGCCTCGATGTCACGCAGCACGGTGCGCTCGCAGACCTCGAGCTCGGCCGCGAGCTGGCGGGTACTCATCCGCCCCCGGGCCTGGAGCAGGCCCAGCAGGCTGACCAGGCGGCTGGCGCGCATGGCACAACGATAATCCGAATACATGACACAAGATGTCATGTATTCGCTGTCATACTTTCCAGCGACCGCAACCGAGGGGGAACACGATGACCAGCAACGTCGCCGGATCCGGAACCGCCGCCGACCCATGGATCCTGAGCACGCCACCCGGCAAGTCCGACTTCGAGGCCTGGCGCGACCAGGACGCCGATCCGGCCGCCCTGGTGGTCCAGGTCGGCAGCACGCAACTGCGCTACCAGTTGCGCTGCATCGACGACCTGCACACGATGCTGAAGGAGCGCGGCGACTGGATGCCGCTGGGCAACGCGGACGAGCAGAAGCCGGCCGCCGACGGCACCGTCGAGGCGTGGGGCCGGTCCCCGGCCAACCCGGTCGGCGGCTGGTACGGGCTGAAGAAGGGCCTGCGGGGCCGGTTCGGCAACTACGTTCCCCCGGTCCTGGAGGCCCTCGGCCTGGCCGAGGTCGAGCACAACGCGCGCAACAACCGGATGCGCGCCCGTTAGGGCGCCGCGAGACCGTCGAAGCCGGCCGCGAGACCGTCGAAACCCGCTATCAGCCGCCAGGTGCCGACGGGGCTTCCTGCTGGGTGAAGGGCCCGGCACCGGGCGCGAGGCAGTGGGGCGCCTGGGTTCATGTGCGCTTGTGATGTGATCTTCGGGGGACCTGCCGGGCGAGAGTGGTGCTAATTACGAGTTTTTTGGTCAGAAATATGGATAATAGGGGGAAAGTGATGAAGATCTTTGCGGGGCCGAACGTTTCACCGGCGGAGGGATGACTCCGATGCGCGACTCTCAGCTGCCCGTCGGCAACCGCCGGCGCGCGCCGGGAGACCCCCAGTGCACGTCGGGAGACCCCCAGTGCGCGTCCGGGAGCCGCTCGCAGCCCGTGTCACGGCGCGTGTTCCTCCGCACGGCGGCCAGCGGAACAGCCGGGATGGCCGCCTGGCCGCTGCTCAGTGCCCGCGGGCCGGCGGCCGGCGCGGCCGAGCGGGCGGCGGAACCGGGAACCGCGCAGGCGGCCAGCGCCAGGGGGCCAGCCGCGAGGATCGTCCCGTTCGGCACCGGCTGGCTGTTCGGCCCGGCGGCGGCCGGCAGCGACCAGCCGGGGTTCGACGACAGCGAACTGGCGACGGTGACGCTGCCGCACACGGTGGCCCCGCTGTCCTGGCAGAACTGGGACCCGTCCACCTGGGAGCAGGTGTGGGTCTACCGCAAGCACTTCGGCGCGCCAGCCGACGTGAGCGGCCTGCGGGTGTTCCTCGACTTCTCGGCGGCCCTGACCCACTCGACGGTCACCCTGAACGGCACGCAGGTGGCGGACCACCTCGGCGGTTACCTGCCGTTCAGCGCCGAGATCACCGGCCACCTGCAGCCGGCGGGCAACGTGCTCGCCGTGACGCTGGACTCCACCTTCAACCTCGACGTGCCGCCGGACCGGCCAGCCCCCTACATCAGCACGTCGGTCGACTTCTGGCAGCCCGGCGGGATCTACCGCGACGTCAGCCTGCGGGCCGTACCGCAGATCTTCCTCGCCGACGTGTTCGCCAAGCCGGTGAACGTGCTGGACGCCAGCGCGCGGCAGGTCGTCGTGCAGGCCACGGTCGACGCCGCCGTCGTCCCGGCGGGCAGCGTCGGGCTGACCGTGGACCTGGCGGACGGCACCCGGACCCTGGCCTCCGCGACGGTACCGGTCACGATCAGACAGGCCGGCCAGGTGACCGTGACCGCCACGCTCACCGGCCTGCCGGACGTCACGCTCTGGGATACGGACAATCCCCGCCTGTACACCGTGGTCGCCACGCTGGTGGCGGACGGCAGCCCGCTGCACGACTATCAGGTCAGGACCGGGTTCCGCGAGGCGGTCTTCCAGCCCGACGGGTTCTACCTCAACGGCAACCGGGTCAAGCTGTTCGGACTCAACCGGCACCAGTTCTTCCCCTACGCCGGCGGCGCGATGCCCGCCCGCATCCAGGCGAAAGACGCCGAGATACTCCGCAACGAGCTCAACTGCAACATGGTGCGCTGCTCGCACTATCCGCAGTCGGAGGACTTCTACGACGCCTGCGACGAGCTGGGGCTGATGGTGTGGGAGGAGATCCCGGGCTGGGGCTACTTCGGCGACGCCGCATGGCAGGCGGCGGCGCAGGAGGACCTGCACGACATGATCGTCCGGGACCGGAGCCGCCCGTCGGTCATCGTGTGGGGCGCGATGCCGAACGAGGCGGGCGAGCACGTCGCGGAGTACACCGCGAGCAACGAGCTCGCGCATTCCCTCGACGACTCAAGGCCGACCGGGGGCGACGGCTCGACGACCGCCGCCAGCTTCGTGTTCGACGTCTACAGCAACCACGACTACAGCAGCGTGACCGGCCCCGGCGGGGTGCGGGAACCGATCTTGGATCCTCCGGTCGACGCGGCCGCCAAGCCGTACCTGATCTGCGAGGCCATCGGCACCTTGTCCGGGCCGGCCATCTACTACCGGCGCACCGACACCCAGGCCGTCCAGCAGGGCGAGGCAACGGCGCACGGAAGAGTGCACAACATCGCGGCGTCCGACGACCGTTACTGCGGCCTGCTCGCCTGGGCCGGGTTCGACTACCCGTCCGGCAGCGGCAACGAGTACCAGGGGGTCAAGTACGTCGGAGTGCACGACCTGTTCCGGATCCCCAAGCCCGGCGCCGCCATCTACCAGGCGCAAGCCGACCCGAAGCTCAGGCCGGTCATCGCGCCCGCCTTCTACTGGGACTTCGGCCCCACGTCGCCGGTGACCAGCCTGGGTCCCGCGATGATCTGCTCCAACCTCGACCAGCTCCGGGTGTACGTCGGCGGGCAGCTGTTCGCGACCGTCACGCCGGACACCGCCGGCTACGGGCACCTGGAGTACCCACCGTCGTTCGTGGATTTCAGCGCGGTGGACGGCTCGGCCCGGCCGGAACTGCGCATCGACGGCTACCTGGGCGGCGTCAGGGTCGCGTCCCGGTCCCTGGCCGGCGACCCGTCCGGCGACCGGCTGTCGCTGGCGGCCGACGACGCCGGGATCGACGGGGACGGCGCGGACGCGACGAGGCTGGCGTTCCGGGCGGTGGACAAGTTCGGCGCGCCCCGCCCGTACGTGACCGGGCCGGTCACCCTGACCGTCGACGGGCCCGGGGTACTCGTCGGCGACAACCCCGTCGACTTCACGGCCACGGGCGGCGCGGCCGCGGTCTGGATCCGTTCGCTGCCCGGCTCGCCGGGCACGGTAACGGTCAGGGCCAGCCACCCCGCGCTCGGTAGCGCCGTCGCGCGGATCAAGGTCCGCGAGGTGCGCATCGCCGGCGCGCCCGTCCCCTACGGATCGCTGACCGTCGTGGCCGCGCCCGCGCTCGTCGCGCCGGACAGCACCACGACGGTGACCGCCACGCTGGCCAACAACGGCCTGCTGGCTCTGGACCGCGTCGCGTTCTCCGTTGCCCTCCCCGATGGCTGGACGGCCAGCCCGGTCACGCCGCCCGTCGTGACCGGCGTGCGCAGCGGGCAGACCGCCCGGGCGAGCTGGCAGGTCACGGTCCCCGCCAGCGCCAACCCCGGCCAGGCCCCGATCACGGTGCAGGCTGTCTACACCGCCGGCCAACAGCGCGGTGTCACGTATTCCAGCGTGAGCGTGCTGCGCGCCTACGCCACCCTGGCCGGCGCGTTCAACAACACCGGGATCAGCGACGACTCCGACTTCACGGCCGCGGACTTCGACGGCGCCGGCAACAGCTACTCCGCGCAGGCGCTCACCGCCGCGGGCCTCGGGCCGGGGGCAGCGGTCACGCACGACGGGATCACGTTCACCTGGCCGGACGTTCCGCCCGGCCAGCCGGACAACGTGGTGGCCCAGGGGCAGACGATCCTGCTGTCCGGGTCCGGCACCACGCTCGGCTTCCTCGGCGCCGGCAGCCCCGGTGATGAGAGCGGTACCGGGACCGTGTACTACACCGATGGCAGCACGAGCAGCTTCACCATCACCCTGGACAACTACTTCGACAAGCCGGGCACCGGTAACGACATCATCGCGACGCTGCCGTACATCAACGACTCCAACCCCGCCACCGCCGGCGGTACGGGCGGGAAACGGAACCAGACGGTTTACGTGTTCTGCACGTCAGCCGCCATCACGGCGGGCAAGACGGTCCGGGCGGTGACGCTGCCGGCCGGCGGCACCATCCCGGCGGCCGGGGGCCGGATCGCCGGGATCCACGTCTTCGCGCTCGGCGCCGGCCCGCTGTCGGCGCAGGGAGTACCGCTGAGCGGCAACGACAGCTGACCCCGCGGGGAAGCAGGCTTAGCCGGGCGGGGGGAGCCTCCGGCCGGGCGAGCGGAACGCTGTCGAGCCTCCGGCCGGGCGGAACCCCGGCGAGCACGGCCTGGTGGCGGCAGCGCCGGGCCTGGCTGGTAGGACTGAACCATGACGATCCTGGATGAGGGAAAGCCCGCTCACGCCGCAGCCGCGAGGCGCCTGCAGTCCGAGGCGATTATCTGGCTGACCACCGTGACCCCGTCCGGGCAGCCGCAGTCCACCCCGGTCTGGTTCCTCTGGCAGGACGGGGAGTTCCTGATCTACGGGGCCAAGAGCGGCCCGAAGAACCAGAGCATCGAGTCCAACCCGCACGTGTCCCTGCACCTGGAGGGCAACGCGCGGGGCGGCGCCAACGTCATCTTCGAGGGCGACGCCCGGATCGACCCGGACGGTCCCCGCGCCGACGCCGTGCCGGATTATGTCGGGAAGTACCGGGAATTCATCGACTCCCACGGCTGGACGCCGCAGGGCTTCTCCGACGACTACCCGCACGTAATCCGCGTGACCTCCACCCGCGCCCGTATCTGGTAACCGCGCTGACGGGACTCCCGGGAGGCGACCCGCCGGGCCCGTTCCAGAACGAGGCGATCATCCGGACGTGCGCGAACTCGCGGCGCAGGGCCCTGTTCGTCAGCGAGGCGACCGTCAAAACCTACGTCCGCAACCTGCTGGCCAAGCTCGGCCTGCGCGACCGTGTGCCAGCTGTCATCCTCGCCGACGAGACCGGGATGGTCGTTCCTGGAAAGAAATAGCGGAAAGGAGTAAAGAGCAATAGAAGAGTGCTGTGTGTAGTGCGGGGTAGCTCCCCGGCAGAGGAAACGCCGGAGGGGAGGGGCCGAACTGGCAGGGCGAAATGCCGTCAGGCATGATCGAGCGCGCGACGTGACGTCCCCGCCGCAGGCACCCCAGACAACCGAACGCGTCCGCCGTCCGGCGGATCTGCTCTTCGGCCTGCTCTCGCTGACGGTCGTGCTCGTCATCATCGGCTCCGTCGTCGCCCTCCCACTCGGCAGTACCGAGCTCTCCAACGACGTCTCGCACTGGCTGGAGCACATCCCGCGCTGGCTGTCGTCGCTGGCCGCCGTGGCCGCCGGCATCGGCGGCTTCCTGTTCGCGGGCGTGGTCCTCTTCGTCCTGGTGCGCCGGGTATGGCGGGACGCGCGCAACGCGGGCGCCGCGGCGCTCACCGCCGCCGCGGCCGCAATCATCGTGTGGATCGTCTGGCAGGCCCAGAACGGCGCGGTCGCGCACGCGGTGATCCACGGCAAGAACCCCTCGATGTTCGTGGTCGACTCCGCGTACGTGGCGTTCCTGGTCGGCAGCGACCTGGCCCGGCGGTCACGCTGGTCGCGGCGCTGCATGGGCTCGGCGGCCGCGCTGCTGCTGACCGGGCTGGCCATCGATACGCTCACGCCCTACGCCGTGCTGATCGTGCTGTTCGGCGGGCTGATGACCGGCTGGCTGGTGCGCTGGCTGCTGCGCGCGGCGTCGGTCCGCCCCGCGACGGGTGAACTGATGGCCTGGCTGAGCGGCCACGGCGTCGACCTGGCCGGCCTCGCCCGGCCCGACCCCCAGGACCAGGGCCGGATGGAAGGCTCCCTCGCCGACGGCACCATCGTCGACGTGCACCTCGCGGACCGCGACACCCGCGGATCGGGGGTCGCGCGGCGGCTGTGGTCCCTGGTCCGGCTCCGCCCGGTCGTCGCGGGGCACGTCCCGCTCAGCTCGCGCGCCCAGCTCCAGCAGCTCGCGCTGGCCAGCACGCTGGCGCAGAAGGCCAGCGTGCTGAGCCCGTCCGTGCTGCTCCTGGAGGAGATGCCGAACGAGACCTTGGTGCTCGTGGTGGCCAGGCCGCGGGGTCACCCTCTCGACGGGACGGTTGGCGCCGACGACGCGACGGCCCTGTTCGCCTCGCTGCGCGGGCTGCACGACGCGGGCATCGCGCACCGCGACCTGCGTCCCGGCAACCTGCTGGTGGACGGGGCCGCCACCGGTTTCACGTCGCTGGACGCGGCCGTGCCCGCGGCGAGCGTGCTGGTCCGGCGGCTCGACCTGGCGCAGTTGCTGGCCACCCTCGGCCGGGCCGCCGGGCCGGCGAACGCCGTCCGGGCGCTGCGCGCGGGATACGGCCCGGTGGATGAGCAGGCCGTCGCCGCGGTCATGCAGCCGATCGCCCTGGCGCCGTGGGGGTGGTCGGCCATGCGCGGCGCCGAGGGCTGCCTGACCCAGGTCCGCCACGAGATGCTGGGCCCGGATACGGCCGCGCCGGTCGCCCGGCTGACACGGTTCCGCTGGCGGACCGTCCTCAGCGCGTTTGCCCTCACCATCGCCGCGTACCTGCTCATCGGCGAGCTCTCGAAGGTGAATCTGCTCGGGACGCTGCGCCAGACGAACCTGGGCTGGTTCGCGGTCGCGGTCGCCGCGTCGGCCGTCACCTACTTCGCGGCCGCGGCCAACCTGGCCGCGTTCGTGCCGAAACGGCTGTCGCCGGTCCGCGGGTTCCTCGTCCAGCTCTCGTCCGCGTTCGTGGGCGTGGCCATGCCGCCGTCCGTCGGCCATGTGGCCGTCAACGCCCGCTACCTGCACCGGCAGGACGTGGACGAGAGCTCGATCGCCGCGGCGGTCACGCTCTCGCAGCTGGTGAACGTGGTCATGACTGTCCTGATGCTGGTGGCGTTCGGCCTGCTCACCGGGTCCGGCCTCAGCCGCTTCAAGATCGTGCCGGGGGCCGACGTGCTCATCGCGCTGGCCGTCATCGCCGCCGCGGCCGCCGTCCTGGTCTCGATCCCCTGGACCCGCGCCACGCTGAACCGCCTCGTCTGGTCACACCTGCGCGACATCTGGCCCCGGTTCCTGGACGCCCTGTCCCAACCGCTGCGCCTCGTGGCCAGCGCGGGCGCGAACCTGCTGCTCACGTCCGCCTACCTGGTGGCCTTCTTCGCCTCGCTGTATGCGGTCGGAGCCCACCCGGCCATCCTGCCCGCCGCGGTGGTTTACCTCGCCGGTAACGCCGTCGGCTCGGCCGCTCCCACGCCCGGCGGACTCGGGGGAGTGGAAGCCGTTCTGGCGGCCGGGCTCACCGGCATGGGTATCCCCGCACACGAAGCGATCCCGGCCGTGCTGGTCTTCCGCGTGGCCACCTTCTGGCTCCCCATCCCGGCCGGCTGGCTCGCCTACCTCGGCCTCCAGCGCAGCGGCACCCTGTAATAGTCCTTAGCCGGGGAGCTAGGCCGCCAGCCCGAGGGTCTCCGGCGAGTGCACGGCGACGACAGAGTTGTCACTGCCGAAGGGGTTGGGCTCGTACCAGTCAGCCTGCCAGGCGTTCTCCCAGCGCTCGCCGTCCAGCAGGTACCGGTAGCGGTAGCTCTGGCCCGGCTCGAGCGGGAGGGTGACCTGCCAGGCGCCGTCACTGCCGCGCTGGAGCACGATGCTGCCCGCCGACCAGTCGTTGAAGTCTCCGCACAGCGCCACGTCGCCCGCCCCGACCTCGCCCGGGAGGGTGAAGGTGACATCGACGGTACGCGGCGCCGCGGGCGCATTGGGCGTGCTGAGCACCGCCGGTATCGGCTGGGTGATCGGTTCGTCCGCAGCCAGCCCGGACGGGACCAGCTCCTGGGAAGTCTCCTCCCGGGAAGTCTCCGCCGGCGCGGCTTGTTCCGGCGCGGCCTCCTCGTGGGCGGCGTGCTCCCAGACGTCCGTGCCCGGCCCGGTCCGCTTCAGCAGGTCCCGGCCCCGCCGGGAGATCGCGTCGTCGGCGAGCAGCCAGCCGGCGAACCGGTCCATCGACCCGAGAAGCCGCCCGAACCCGGACCGGACGACCGCGTCCTCGTTCCAGTAGCGGGCCAGCAGCCGATCGTCGAAGAGGGCGAACGGCCGCCGGACCACTCTGTACTCCATTTTGGCAATCCGGCGCGAGAACGTGACGGCATCCATCGTGCTCTGCTTCCTGTATGGGGGCGGGGGCGCAGCGTCAGTGCTGTCGCGGCGTGTCCTGAGGTCACCTTGCCCGGTCCGGGGCAGCCGCACAATGACCGACAGGCCGATTTCGCACTGTTTTCGCCCGACTTCGCCCGAGCGGCATCCAGGAAGCCCGCACCGTCCCGGCCAGGAGCCTGCCCTATCAGCCGAGCAGGGCACCGCCGTCGACGACGACCTGGCTGCCGCTCATGTACGACGCCATGTCGGAGGCGAGGAACAGGACGACCTTGCCGATCTCATCCGGCTCGCCCATCCGCCGCATCGGGATCTTCGCGGTGAACGCCGCCTGCAGCGCCTGCGCGTCGTCCTCGCCGGGTTCGCCGGCCCCTTCGTCGATCATTCCCTGGGTGCCCGGGGTCGTGATCCCGCCGGGGGCGACCGCGTTGACCAGGATGCCGTACGGCGCCAGTTCGGCGGCGGTGTTCTTGGTGAAGCCCCACACACCATGCTTGGTCGCGTCGTAGGCGGCCAGGCCGATCATCGACGGGTGCAGCGCGTCGATCGACGTCACGTTGATGATCCGGCCGCCGTGGCCCTGCGTCTTCATCAGCTCGGAGGCGAACTTGGTGAACAGGTACACCCCGCGCAGGTTGACGGCCACCACACGGTCGAAGGAGTCGGGCTCGAGCCGGGCAAGGGGGATGTTCGGGTAGATGCCCGCGTTGTTGACCACGATGTCGAGCCGGCCGAACAGCTGCACGGCCTCATCGATCACGTCGCTGACGTCGAACTCATCGGCGACGTTCGCGGCCATGCCCTCGGCCCGGTACCCCGCGCCGGACAGCTCCTTGGCGGCCACGCGGGCCCCCTCGCCGTCGATGTCGGCGATGAGCACGCTCGCGCCCGCCTCGGCCAGCCGCTGGGAAATCCCCAGCCCGATACCGGCGGCGCCGCCGGTGACGATCGCGCTCTGACCGGAAAGATCAAGGAGTTCCGCTACTGCCTTCATCACACTCACGCTCCTACTGGAGGCACTCCCGGCCTCCGCAAAAACGCTACGACCCGCCTTATGCTCGTGACAGAGTCAAAAGTCACCACCGTGACCAGGGGTTCGTCAGTAGCCGGCTGGGGAGCCGGTGGCCCCGCTGATCAGGTCCCGGGGCGGAGGCCGTCACTGATCAGGTCCGGGGGCGGAGGCCGTCGCTGATCAGGACGGCCAGGGCGTCCGGGGGAACCAGGTTCAGGCTGGGCTCGCCGAGCAGCGGCGCCATCCCGGCCGTGATCGTCAGCAGCCGCGCGGCGGCCACATGTTCGGGGCCCGGCTGAGCCCGGTGCCCTGGGGAAGCGCTCCCCGCCTGGCTGGCCTGGGCTAGATACGCGCTGACGCTCGCCACGATCCGGTCGTGCAGTTCCAGGGCGCGCCGGCGGATCTCGGGGTGCGAATCGAGTTCCTGGATCATGATCTTCCGGGCCGTGGACGGCTCACCCAGCACCGAAGACAGCCGGCGCCACAGGCGGCCCACGGCGTCGCGCAGATCCGTGCCGGGGTCCAGCGGGGGCAGCAGATCGTCCAGGGCCGTCACCCGGTCGTCCCGGATGACGGCCAGCAGGAGATCCATCTTCGTCTTGAAGTTTCTGCTCCGGCACCGGGCGGCCCCTCCGCCGCCTTGACTGAGTACTCAGTTTATTAAGCAGCTGGTGGAGGCGCTGATCCAGTGCCTGCCGGGATGGCTCCTGACGGACTAGCCGGGGACACCCAGGTCCGTTACGGAGAAATGGAACTCACGAAACGGACGTACGAGGAGCCGTCCGCCCCGGGATGGGCGTACCCGGGCCGGGGGAGGGTCCGCGGAAAGCCGTCCGCCCCGGGAAGGACGGTGTCCCGGCCGGGCGGCCCCCGCGGCAGCTCGGCCGGGCGGGCCCCCGCGGGCAGCACGATAGGCTGACCTGTCGTCCGTTCTTGATGGAGCTGCCTGCCGATGCTCAGCAATTCCCTGATTGATTCTCTGTTCCCAGCGGGCCTGCCCGGCCCGGATGAATGGGAGCGGCGGTACCCGCCGCGCGAATTGCCCCCCGGAGCCGAAGTCACCCGGTTCTCGCCCAGCCCCACGGGTTACCTGCACATCGGCGGGGTGTACGTGGCGATCATCGACGCGGACATCGCGCAGCATTCGGGCGGTACCTACCTGCTGCGGATCGAGGACACCGACCAGGCCCGGGTCACCGAGGGCGCCGTCGACCAGTTCGCGGACGCGCTGACCTACTTCTCGATCAGCCCGCAGGAGGACGACCTGAACGGGCGCTACGGCCCGTACGTCCAGTCCAGCCGCCAGGAGATCTACCTGACCTACGTGCGGGAACTGCTCCGCCGGGGAAAGGCCTACCTGTGCTTCGCGACCAAGGCGGAACTCGAGGACATCAGCGCCCGGCAGCGCGCGGCCGGCGCGCTGCCCGGCTACTACGGGCCGTGGGCGATCTGGCGGGACGCCCCGGAGGAGCAGGTCCGGGAACGGCTCGCCGCCGGTGACCCGTACGTGGTCCGGTTCCGCGCGCCGGGCACCGCGGCCCGGGTCGGCTTCACCGACGCGATCCGCGGTGAGCTGTCCGCCGACGACAACCGCAACGACGCCGTCATCCTGAAGAGCAGTGACCAGCCGCTGCGCCTGCCGACGTACCATTTCGCGCACGCGGTCGACGACCACCTCATGCGCGTCAGCCTGGTGGTCCGCAGTGACGAGTGGCTGTCCTCGGTGCCGCTGCACCTGCAGTTGTTCGACGCGCTCGGCTTCTCCCGGGTCCGGTACGCGCACGTCGCGCCGCTGATGAAGCAGGATGGCGGCAGCCGCCGCAAGCTGTCCAAGCGGAAGGACCCGGAAGCCAGCGTCGGCTTCTTCATCGAGCAGGGCTATCCGGCCGAGGCGGTGCAGTATTACCTGCGCGGCCTGGCCAACGGGAAGCTGGCCGAGATGCCGCTGCCCGAGGCGCTGGCCACCCCGATCAGCCTGGATGATTTCGGCACGGCCGGGCCGCTGGTCGACCTGGTCAAGCTCGATGACATCAGTGCCGACCACATCGCGACGCTGCCCGCTCCGGTCATCCTGGCCCAGGTCATCACCTGGGCGCAGGCCTACGACCCGCCGCTGGCCGAGGTCCTGGCCGCCGAGCCGGACCTGGCGCTGGGGGCGCTGGCCATCGAGCGCGAGGGCGTGCCCAACCCGCGCAAGGACCTGCGCCGGTGGGCCGATTTCCGCGCCGTGTACGGGTACTTCTTCCCGCAGATCTTCGAGCCGGTGACCGACGCGGCCGATCCCCGGTTCGGCGGGCTGGACGCTGGGACAGTTCGCCCGGTTGCCGAGGAGTTCGGCAGCCGGTATCAGCCGCCGTCGGCTGACACGGAATGGTTCGGCCAGATCCGCGACCTGGCCGCGCGGCTGGGCTTCGCGCCCAACCAGAAGGCCTACAAGCAGGATCCGGGGAGTTACCGGGGCTCGATCCGGGACGCGTCGCAGGTCATACGGGTCCTGCTGACCGGGACGACACGCAGCCCCGACCTCGCCGCCGTGGCCGGGGTGCTGGGAACCGAAGAGGTCCTGGGCAGGGTGAGGGCAGTCCTGGGACAGCCTAGTGAGGCCTAGAGCAGCGTCGTTAGGCTGGCCTTATGCTGGTCGAACGCATGCTGCCCAGCGCCGAGGCCGAGGAACTGGTGGCCCTGGCGCACGGTCTCGCCAGGTCCGAGCTGAAGCCCATCGCGAGCCAGTACGAGGCTGAGGACCGGTTCCCGCGCGAGAAGTTCCGCCTCCTGGGCAAGAGCGGGCTGCTGGGCCTGCCGTACCCGGAACGCTGGGGTGGCGGCGACGTTAGCTACGAGGTCTACCTCCAGGTACTCGAGGAACTGGCCGCGGCCTGGATGACGGTCGGGGTCGGGCTGTCCGTGCACACGATGTCGTGCTATCCGCTGGCCCGGTTCGGCCGCGACGAACAGCGCGACGAATGGCTGCCCGCGATGCTGGCCGGTGACCTGCTCGGCGCGTACGCGCTGTCGGAGCCGCAGGCGGGCTCGGACGCGGCGGCGCTGTCCGCCCGCGCCGTGCCGGACGGTGCGGACTATCTCCTGAGCGGAACCAAGGCGTGGATCACGCACGCCGGGCAGGCCGACTTCTACACAGCGATGGTGCGCACCAGCGACGACGGCCGGCGCGGGGTCAGTTGCCTGCTGATCGACGCGAGCACGCCGGGTCTGGCCTTCGGCGCGCCGGAGCGCAAGATGGGCCTGACCGGCTCGCCGACCGCGCAGCTGATCTTTGACGGGGCCCGGGTCCCGGCCGGACGGCGGCTCGGCGCGGAGGGCCAGGGCCTGAAGATCGCGCTGGAGGCCCTGGATTCCGGGCGGCTCGGCATCGCCGCGTGCGCGGTCGGCCTGGCCCAGGCGGCGCTGGACGAGTCGCTGGCCTATGCCGCCGGGCGCAGCCAGTTCGGCCGTCCCATCATCGAGTTCCAGGGCCTGGAGTTCCTGCTGGCTGACATGGCGGCCGGGGTGGAGTCGGCCCGCGCGACCTACCTGGAGGCGGCGCGGCGCCGCGACCGGGGGCTGCCGTTCCACCGTCAGGCGTCGATCGCGAAACTGGTGGCGACCGATATGGCGATGCGCGTGACCACGGACGCGGTGCAGGTGCTCGGCGGTGCGGGCTATACCCGTGACTTCCCTGTGGAGCGGTACATGCGGGAAGCGAAGGTACCGCAGATTTTCGAGGGCACGAACCAGATCCAGCGGATGGTCATCGCTCGGGCTCTGCGCCGCACCCTCCAGAACGACGGCACTCTCCGGAACAGCGGCACTCTCCAGAACGAAGGGTGATTCATGGACGCGACGGCGATTATCACGGGCGGCTCCGGCGGCCTGGGAACCGCGGTGGTTGGGGAGTTCATCGCGGCAGGCTGGCGGGTCGTGGTGCCCTGGATCGAGGAAAGCGAATTGAAGCGACTGCCGGACCTTCCGCACCTGGTCACCGTGCAGGCCGACCTTTTTGATCCGGATTCGGCTCAGGAGGTGGCCTCGCTGGCCGCCGGGTCGCCCCGGGCCCCGCTGCGCGCCGTGGTCAACCTGGTGGGCGGGTTCGCGGTGGGCGGCCGGGTGCACGAAACGCCGATCGAGGAGTTCGAGCAGCAGATCCGGCTTAACCTGCGCCCGCTGTACCTCACCACCCAGGCGGCCCTGCCGGAACTGATCTCCGGCGGCGGGGGAACGGTGGTGTGCGTGTCCAGCCGGGCCGCCACCCACCCGTTCCCCGGGGCGGCGGGCTACGTGACCGGAAAGGCGGCGGTCCTCGCGCTCGCCGACACGCTGGCCGTGGAATACGCGAAGGACAACATCCGGGTCAACACCGTCGTGCCCAACGTGATCGACACGCCCGGCAACCGGGCCGCGCAGCCCGGCGCCGACTACTCGACGTGGGTCACGCCGGCGCGCATCGCGCGGGTTGTCCGTTTCCTGTGCGAGGACAACTCCGACGCAATTTACGGAGCGCACATTCCCGTGTACGGCACGCCTTAGGCCTTCCGGCCGAAGGGGTTCCGGCTGATCCCTGCCCGGGTTCCGGCTCTCCCCGGCCACGGTGGCTGCGTCCCTCAGGACCGCCGCGGGACGGGTGCAGTGCGCCGCGGGGGCGGTGCCAGTGCGCCGCGGGACGGGTGCAGTGTGCCGCAGGGGCATGGATAGAGTCGAGGGGGAAGGGACGCTGGGTATGGATGATCGCGCGACCTGTGGTCCGGGTCCGCTGGATTCGCTAGGTCCGCTGGGTCCGCCCGGTGCACAGCGCGAGCCCGGGATTCTGCGGCTTGGCCGTCAGGAGTTCCCGGCGGGCCGGTTGCTGGTCATGGCGATCATCAACCGGACACCTGACTCGTTCTACCGGCCCGGCATCACGTGGCACGAGACGGCCGCCATGGAGCGAGTGCACACCGTGGTCGCCGAGGGTGCGGACATCGTCGATATCGGCGGAGTGCCCGCTAAGCCCGGTACCGAGGTGACCGTGGACGAGGAGAGCGACCGGACGATCCCATTCGTCGAGGCGGTGCGCGAGGCCTACCCCGACCTGGTGATCAGCGTCGACACGTGGCGGCACGAGGTCGGCCGGGCCGCCTGCGCGGCCGGCGCTGACCTGCTCAACGACACCTGGAGCGGCTGGGATCCGAAGCTGGCCGAAGTCGCGGCCGAATGTGGCGTCGGCCTGGTGTGCTCACACACGGGCGGTCAGCACCCGCGGACCCGCGTGTTCCGCAGGGCATACGCCGACGTCATGGCCGACGTGCTGGACCGGACCCTGACCCTGGCGCAGCGCGCGGTGCAGGCAGGGGTCGACCCGTCCCGGATTCTCATCGACCCGGCGCATGACTTCGGCAAGAACACCTGGCATTCGCTGGAGATCTCGCGGCGTCTGGCCGACATGACCGCCACCGGCTGGCCTGTGCTGGTGTCCGTGTCGAACAAGGATTTCGTCGGCGAGACGCTGGGCGCAGGAGTGGACGACCGGCTAGCCGGCACGCTGGCTGTCACCTCGGTCGCGGCGTGGCTGGGAGCCAGGGTGTTCCGTGCGCACCACGTGGAGCAGACCCGGCAGGCACTGGACATGGTCGCGGCGGTCAAGGGCGACTTCCGGCCCGCCCGGGTCCTGAAGGGGCTGGTCTAGCGCATGCGCCAACTGGAGGCCCAGTTGCGTACGGGCCGGCCGGAGGCCCGGCGGTGCACGGGCCGGCGCGAGGCCCGGCGGTGATAATCCGCGCAGCGCTATGCCCGTGCCCGCCGCTACTCGCGCGCGAGCTGACCGGACGTGATCCGATCGTCTCGGGCCTGCGCGAGGCCTGCGCCGAAGCCGCCGCCCGCCTGGTCGCCGCCGACCCCGACATCCTCATCGTCGTCGGGCCCGCACCGGAGACCGCAGGCTGGGACTCCGCCAGCCGTCTGGACCTGTCCGCCTTCGCTCCGGCACTGGGGGCCACATTGGAGGCCAGTGGCACGCCGGGCCTGCCGTTGTCGCTCGGGCTGGGCGTCCTCCTTCTCGATCAGGCCGGGTACTCCGGACCGCGCTTCCTGCAGGCGGTCGGGGAGCAGGAGCCCGTGGGACGCTGCACCGAACTGGGGGACAAGCTCGCGGCATCTGCAGCCCGCGCGGCTCTGCTCGTGATGGGGGACGGCAGCGCGCGCCGGAGCCCCACCGCACCGGGTCACCTCGATGAGCGCGCCGCCCCGTTCGACGCCCGGGTCGAGCGCGCCATCCGGGCCGGCGATCTGGCCGCCCTGGCCGCGGTCGACGCCACCCTGGCCCGTGACCTGATGGCGACCGGCCGTCCCGCCTGGCAGGTCCTGGCCGGCGCGATGGGCGCCGAGCGGCCCATGACTGAGATCCTGTACGCGGACGACCCCTTCGGGGTGGCCTACCTCGTGGCCGACTTCGAAGCCGCACCAAACGGCGCCGGCCAGGCTGGCGCCAGCTGAACCGGCTCGGGCGTGCCCACCCTCCGGCCTGATCCCGCCTGCCCCGGCCCAGTGGTAGCTGGCCCGATCCGCTCAGCTCAGCTTCGCCCGGCTCTGCCCGGCTCTGGCCGGTCTTGGTCCTCATGGCGGAACCGGCGCGGTAAGCCTTCCTCATTCTCAAGCACGGTCAAACAGGGTAGCTCGTGGGTCCGGTGGTGTACTGCCGGCCGGATGGGGTGGTCCATATGTGGTAGCCGGGCTGCTTTTGCTCGAGGCGCCAGCCGGGGGCCTGCTTCGCGTGGTGGTGATGACGACAGCGGGCACCGAGGTTGTGATAACGACACAAGTTGTCCAGGTGGCTCCGGAACAGGAGCCGCACAGTGGACGAGGACAACGACGGCAGGTTCCCCGACGACAGCCCGGTGAAGGTCCGCTACCCGCGAAACAAGCAGGAAGAGCAGGGCGACCGGTCGACGTGGCCGTGGCTGCCAGCATCGATCCTAAGCCAGTGCGGCCCGGATGAGTGGCATGTCCGTGAGCTGGCCGTGCTACGGGACGGGCGGCGGCCACCACGCGGGACGGCCAGCCGGAACCTGTACTACCCGTGCTGCTTCCGGGACAGCTCGGAAATCCGGCGCGCCCACGGACGGGGACGAACTGTGATCCCCGCAGCGGTCGCGGACAACCTGCTGTTCTGGCTGGCGATCATCGACGTACTGATCAGCGTCTACATCCTGCCCACCGTGATCGGCATCGCCCGCCAAGTGGAAGGCCTGGGCCTGGTCATCTGCCTGAACACGATCCCGGTCGGCTGGCCCGCAGCCCTGATCCTCGCGTGCATGATGCCGCGCAAAGAAATCCGGTAGCGCCTGCCGACAGCAGCACGCCGAGTAGCCGGCGCCCGTCACCCCGCAGCGCGGTGAGGGGCGCCAGAGCATCTGGCCAGCCAGCGCCCCACCCCCTCCTGACTCCTGCTCGCAAAATCAAGAGCCGAGATCAAGGTCAAAAACAAAGGTCGAAACCGTTGGCGCAGAAACCATGAGACAGTTCGCGAAGCGTCAGCCTCCGGCCGCGTATTCTGGCTGCTAGTGAAGCCATCAGGAGAGGGCGAGGCTCGTGGACCACGAAACTACGATCGGTGACCGGCTCCGGCGCGCACGCCGGGAACAGGGCATGACCCAGGAAGAACTGGCCGAACGCTCCGGGCTGAGCCGCGAACTCATCGCCAAGATCGAGCAAGGGCGCCCGTCTGCCCGGCTCACCACCCTCACCAGCCTGGCCCAGGCACTCGACATCTCCCTGTCGGAACTGGCCGACAACCGGCCCCGCCTCGACGGCGACCGGGACGGCGCAAGCATCCTCGCCATCCGCGATGTACTGCTTTCCCCGTCCCTGCTTCCCGGCCTTGACCCCAGCACCGACACGGGCGAGCCGACCGCACCGCCGCATCTGAACGCCGCCGTCGACCAGGCCGCGGACGCGTACTGGACAGGACAGTTCGGACCTCTCGCCGCGATGATCCCCGGGCTCATCGGCGAAGCCCGCCTCAGCTGGCAGATGACCGGCCCACCGGCCGCCACGCCGCTAACCCGCGCCTACGACCTGACCGCAGCCCTCATGGTGCACATGGGCAAGGAAGACCTCGCCGCCATCGCCGCCGAACGCGCCGTCACCACGGCAGCAGCCGGAGACGACGAACTGCTGTACGCCTGCATGCGGGGAACGTACGCGTGGGTGCTCCTCCACCAGGGCCGGTTGGAGGAAGCCGAACGCCTAGCCGTTGACGCGGCCCGCGCCATCGAACCGGCATTCTCCGCGCCGGCCGATCACATCGCCGTCTGGGGAAGCCTGCTGATGACCGCTCTCGCGCCCGCCGCCGCCGCCGGCCACGACGTGACCGACTACATCAGCCTCGCATCCTCGGGCGCAGAACGCCTCGGCGACAAAGTCAAGATCTATAACACGACGTTCGCGCCGGCCAGCGTGGCCGTGCAAGCTGTTCATGCCTACGCCGTGCTCCGGCAACCCGCTAAGGCGCTGCAAGCAGCCCGCAAGGTCGATCTTAATGAGCTGCCCGGCACTATCTCACAAGGCCGCCACCTGCTCGACATCGCCCAAGCGCATACGGACGCCCGGCACGGTCAGGCCGCCACAGCCACACTGAACCGCGCCCGCGAGATGGCCCCCGTGTGGTTCCGCCACCAGGGCGTCGCCCGTTCCCTCGTCCTGGAACTATGCGAGCAGCAGCGCAGGCTCAGCCCTGCCCTGCGCGAACTGGCCACCTCCATCGACCCGAGTGGGTATGCCCCGTACCACCGGCATTGACCCGAATAGGTATGTCCCGTACCACCGGCACGGAAGCTAGTCACCGGACAGGTACGCCCCGTACCTGGTGCCTCCCCGTATAGCAGGTGTGAACTTCACGTAACCCACAGCGCGGACGCGAATGCGCTGGAGAAGTACGCGAAGTGACGGGAGTACCGATGACTACACCTGACGACGGCGCACACGACGTATCGCCCTCGCAGGACATCCTCGCCGCAGACACCTCTCGCGAGCGGAACGCTATCCGCCCCGGCTGGGCACATCGGGACGCGCGATGAGGTTCCGCGAAGACGATCCCGCCGACCTAGAACGGGCCCGCGCCGCCGTCGCGCAATGGCGTGAGCAGCACCCGGCAGGCTCCGAGGATCAGCTCACCGCCGCGCTTGGCTCTCAGTACCACCCCGACTACGGCCCTGTGCTCCGCGCGATGCTGTTCAGGTTCGACGAGGACCACGCCGGCACCGCACCGGAGAGGCCGTGAGCACGTGGGACGTGTTCACCGGCTCGGCCACCGTGCCACCCGGCGCGCTGGCCGAGCTGGCGGCCCTACGTGCCGCGCTGTCCGGCTATGACGTGACCATCACCAGCCACAGCCGCACCCACCGGTTCGAGGCCACCCACCGTGGCAACGGCCCCGGCACCTGCTGCGTGATCAGCAGCGACCCCGCCGATCTTTGGCGGGAGCTGGCCGGGCGGCCCCGGCCGACCGCCCTGGATGGCGACGACCTCGACCGTGCCTTACTGATGGCCCGCCTGACTATCAGCACCTATCCCGCCGAACGCGTCCCCCGCGCTCCCGAGCGCATTCCCCGCGACTAATAGTGCGGGGGCCGGGCTTCCCTGACCAAAGTTCCGCCCGGCCTCCGCTTCCTCCCCGTAGCCCAGGAAGGTCCCACTATTATGCCCATTCCGGCCGCACCCCTCCACGCGCCGGCACCATCTGCAAAAAATCCCATCCACCGGATCCTGGCCGCGCTCACCTTAATCACCGCCGTCATCACTGCGGCGGCGTGCGGCAGCAGCAAAGCCAGTACCAGCGGTGGCAGCAGCCCGGTGGAGAAACCGGATCTGACGGTGGCGGTGGTCCCGGCGATCAGCGCGGCCGGGCTGTACATCGCCCAGCAGCGGGGCTATTTCGCCGCCGCCGGGCTGCACGTGAAGATCGTGCCTGTGGCCAGCGGCGTGGACGCGATCCCGAACCTGGTCAACGGGTCGGTGGACATTGACGAGGGCCAGTGGGCCGCCGACCTGTCCGCTGAGGTCTCGGGCGCGGTCAAGCTGCACGCGCTGGCGGCCGCGAGTGCGGGCGGGCCCGGGGTGCAGGAAGTCGTGGTCCCGGCTCATTCCCCCATCACCACCATCAGCCAGTTGCGCGGCAAGACGATCGCGGTCAACGCGCTGAACGGGCTGGCGGTGCTGCTGACGGACAATGTGCTGGCCAGCCACGGTGTCCCGGTCAGCGACGTGCATTACGTGCCGGTCCCGTTCCCGGCCATGGGCGCCGCGCTGGCCGCGCACCGGGTGGACGCGGCGTTCATTGCCGAGCCGTCGCTGTCAGCGGCCGTCGTCGGTGTGGGCGCGGTGCCGCTGTTCGACGTCAACCAGGGCCCGGCCCAGAACTTCCCGATCTCCGGGTACGTGGTCACCCGGGCGTGGATGGCCCGGTACCCGAGGACCGCCGCCGCGTTCACGGGGGCGCTGGAACGGGGCCAGCAGATCGCCGGGACTAACCGGGCGGCGGTGGAGCAGGCGCTGATTCCCGTTACCGCGTTGCACATCAGCAAGACCGTGGCGGCGGTGATGGCGCTGGGCACGTTCCCGCTGTCGGTGTCGCCGGTCGCGCTGGGCCGGGTCGCGGACCTGATGCAAAGCGACGGCCTGCTGGCCAAGCCGGTGAACACGACGGCATTGGTCAAGGAGCTGGTGCACCAGTGAGCGGGCACAGGCCACAGACCTGCCCGGACGCCGCCGCGCAGCGGGTGGCCGCGGGGTTCGCCGCTGCCGCTGACGGTTATGACGCTACCGGGACAGAGTTTTTCCGGGCCATGGGTGAGCATCTGGTCGCCCAGGCCGGGATCGGTCCCGGGGCCGTCGTGCTGGACATCGGCTGCGGCAAAGGCGCGGTCACCCTCCCGGCCGCCCGCGCGGCCGGCCCCGGGGGGCAGGTGACCGGCATCGACCTCGCTGTCCCGATGCTGGACCACGCCCGCCGCGCCGCCGAGCAGGCCGGGCTGCCCATGATCACCTTCGGCCCGGGGGACGCGGCGGACCCGCCGTTCCCCGGCGGCAGCTTTGATGTGGTGCTGGCCGGGAACCTCGTCCAGTTCCTGACCTGCCCAATGACCGAGGTGCCGAGGTGGGGGTCGCTGCTGACGGTGGGCGGGACGCTGGCGTTCTCGTGGAACCTGGCCGAAGACCCCCACTGGGTCCCCGTCCTGGCCGCCTTCGACACCGCCATGCCGCCCGGGATGACCGGGTTCGCGGCGATGCTGCGGCGCCGCCCGTTCGCGTCGGTGGAACAGGTGCAAGGGCTGCTGGCCACCAGCGCCTACCAGGCCATCACCACCCGGGTCCACACCTTGGCCCTGACCTACTCCAGCCCGCAGCAGTGGTGGGCCGCCGCCCAGTCGCAGGGGCCATGGGCGGCCTGCTGGCGGCACATCCCTCCCGGCCGCCTGGACGCCGCGCAGCGGGACGCGTTCGCACTGCTCGACGACCTGCGGGGACCGGACGGTTCGATCCCGCGGACGATGCTGTTCGCCTGCACCAGCGGCCGGAAGGACACGCCATGAACGTGAGCATGCCGCGTACCCCGCTGAAGGCCGCCCCACTGGTGATCAAGTGACGCAGATGGCCGGGAGCGCGCTGCCGGTACGGTCCCCGCTGGACTCGCTCCAGGCGGAATTCCCGCACTACCAGATCGTGATGCGCGCCATCGGGGACCGGATGTTTTACCTGGCCGAAGCCAGTGTCCCGCATGTCCAGCCGAGATTCGCCCAGGCCGAAACCACTGACCGGCTGCGGGTCAAACTGACTACACCCGTACGGGAGTTCACCGTGACCGAGCCGTCAATCCCGCGCGTATGGGATGTCCTGCTGGGCGGCAAAGACAATTTCGCCGCCGACCGGGACCAGGCAAAGAAACTCCTGACGATCTTCCCCCGCGCGGCAGAACTCGCGCAGGAAAGCCGCGAGTTCCAGCGCCGCGCCGTCAGCTACGTGGCGGGTGAGGGGGTGCGGCAGTTCGTTGACCTCGGCTGCGGCCTGCCCACTGCGCCGAACACGCACGAAACGGCGCAGGCGGTACAGCCGGACGCGACGGTGGTCTACGTTGATAACGACGAGCAGGTCATGACGCATGCGGAGAACGTGCTGGCCGGCACTCCCGGTGTGCTGGCCATCGCCGGGGACCTCACCCACCCGGATGAGATCCTTTTCGACCGACGAATACGGCAAGCCCTGAATTTCCGGCAGCCGGTCTGCGTGGTCCTGACCATGACCCTGCACTTTTTCGACGCCGACACGGCGCGGTTGATCACCGGGCGGCTCATCAGCGGAATCCCGCCCGGCAGCTACCTGATCGTCTCGGCCGGCCACCTGGAAGGCGACACGGGAAAGCAATTCACCCGGCAATACGCCGCCGGGCACCTGCACCACCACACCCGCGACGATCTCGCCGGATTCCTGGCCGGCCTGGAACTAGCCGAACCCGGTATCACCGAAGCGCGAGCCTGGCGGGCGCCAGCCTCCCTGTCCGCCCGTTCCCGCGGCGGCCACGTCTGGGCCGCTGTGGGCGGCAAACCAGCCATCGAAGGGGACCAGCCGTGACCAG
>PLRW01000165.1 GCA_003164955.1 Actinomycetota bacterium | reverse complement strand
GGCCTGGTAACGGCACCGCACTGACGCACCAGGCCAACCCGGCGACCAGACACCCTGGCCGGTCGCCGCGACGCAGAGCAGGACCCCGTCCGGAACCGCGATATCTCACTGCCCCGGTGCTCACGGACCTCACTGCCCAGTGGCCCGGTCCCGGTCAATCGCAAACAGCATCCCGCGCAGCACGGGGCCGTAGTCGGGGTGAAACTCGGGGCCGAGCGCGGCAACTAGCTGGTCCTCGGTTCCTTCCGGGTACTTCCCGCGCCAGACCGCAACGGCCCTGCGTGCCCTGTCCACATCCTCGGGGCGGTTCTCGCTGAACCTCATGCCCCGCCCTCCAGATCCGCGCGGATCTTGGCCGGGTCGCTGCTGATCAGGAGCCAGCCGGGGATTCTTGCCGTGTCGTCCTGGCGGGTCACCTGGATACTGCTGCCGCCGACGAGCACGAACCTGTGCCGGGGAAATGTCTCCCGTAGTGCTTCTACCTGGGCACGGATGTCTGGCTGCGGTGCCATCCCAGCGTCATTTCCTGATGGCACCTGGTCATCGTTCACCTGCCGGTTCCCCTAGGCGATGGCTTGGCTACACCGGGATGAGCTCGACATGAACCTCGGCTGCCTCGGCCAGGATGCGCAAGTCACCGGGATCTGAGGTGAGGATGTCGTCGCCATCGGCGGCGAGGCACACCACCGCGGCATCGATGGCGTCGGTACGGCCGGTGCGGGCCAGCAGCATCCCGGCCCGCCGCCCCAGGCTGTCATCGATGGGTGCGATATCGACGCCGGCGAGCAGCCGGGCGACGGGGGCCTGCCGGCCGCTGCCGCCGCGCCAGAACTGGGCGACCACGCCGCCGTTGGTCACGGGTGCGCGGCCAGCCAGGCGCTCACGCTTAATCAGGGCCACGACGTCGCGGTCACCGCGCTCGACGGTCATGAAAGCCCCGGCGTCCAGCACCAGCATCAGGCCGCTCCACGGCCGCGCGGCGTTGGCCCGTACTCGTCTGGCCTGCCCCGGACAATGATGGCCCGCTCCCGGGCCCGGCGGGCAGCATCCCGCATCTCGTCCTCGGTGATCTCGCCGTGCTCGGTCTCGTAGGCAGCCAGGAAGTCATCGAGGGCTTGCAGCCGCCGCTCGTGGTCGGTCTTCAGCCGCAACGCGTCGTTCACCCACGCGCTGATGTTCTCGGCGCGTCCTTCGGCGACCGCCTGCTGGGCCGCGGCCATGAGTTCGGCATCGACCGAGGCGGAGAGCCGCTGCTTGGTACTCATACAACGATGCTACGTTATTCCCACGATCGTAGGATTAGGTGACGTAGACCTACGCCGGTGCACAGACTTAAGGGATTCGGGTCAGCGCAATGATCGGAATGCCCGTGACTGATGGACACCGCATCGACCTGATCCGCGGGCAGGTCAGGGGCGGTGTTACGGGTGACGCTACTGTGTAGGCGTGTCCGAGACCACGCCGAAGGTGCCCGAACGCCCCTCCCTCGACGGGATCGACGTCAGATGGGCGCAGGAGTGGGAGCGGACGGGGATTTACCGGTTCCGCGGGGACGGCGACCGCACCACCGTGTTCTCGATCGACACGCCTCCGCCCACGGTCAGCGGCTCGCTGCACGTGGGGCACGTGTTCTCCTACACGCACACCGATATCGTGGCCCGGTTTCAGCGAATGTCCGGCCAGGACGTGTTCTACCCCATGGGCTGGGACGACAACGGGCTGCCCACCGAACGCCGCGTGCAGAACTACTTCGGCGTGCGCTGTGATCCGTCGCTGCCGTACGACCCGGCTTTCACCGCACCCGAGCCGGCCAACGGCCCAGTCAAGGGTACGGCGCAGCGCCCGTTGGACGTCTCCCGCCGCAACTTCGTCGAACTGTGCGAGACGCTGACCGCCGAGGACGAGAAGGCGTTCGAGCGGCTCTGGCGCCAGCTCGGGCTGTCGGTGGACTGGTCGATGACCTACACCACCATCGGGGAGTACGCCCAGCGGGTCTCACAGCGGGCCTTCCTGCGGCTGCTGGAGCAGGGCGTGGCCTACCAGGCCGAGGCGCCCACCCTCTGGGACGTCGGATTCCGCACCGCCGTGGCCCAGGCGGAACTGGAAGACCGCGAGCACCCTGGCGCGTGGTACCGGATCGCGTTCCACGGCCCGGACGGCGGCCATGTGGACATTGAGACCACCCGGCCCGAACTGCTCCCGGCCTGCGTGGCCCTGATCGCCCACCCGGACGACGAACGGTACCAGGCCCTGTTCGGCCGCACCGTCACCTCACCCGTCTTCGGGGTCGAGGTGCCGATCCTGGCCCATCCGGCGGCCGAACGGGACCGTGGCGCGGGCATCGCCATGTGCTGCACGTTCGGTGATCTCACCGACGTCCAGTGGTGGCGTGAGCTGAAGCTGCCGACCCGGACCATCATCGGGCGTGACGGGCGTGTCCTGGCTGACCCGCCCAGCGGGCTGGACAGCCCGGACGGGCGCGCGGCGTATGAGGAGCTGGCCGGGGCCACCGTGTACACCGCACGCGAACGAGTGGCGGCAATGCTGCGAGGATCCGGAGACCTTGACGGTGAGCCGCGCAAGACTGTCCGGCCGGTGAAGTTTTACGAGAAGGGCGACAAACCGCTCGAGATCGTGTCCAGCCGGCAGTGGTTCATCCGGTCGCTCGCTCACCAGGACGCACTGCTGCTCCGCGGCGCCGAACTGCGCTGGCACCCGGCGTACATGAAGGCCCGGTACGACGACTGGGTCCGCGGCCTGAACGGGGACTGGCTGGTCAGCCGCCAGCGCTTCTTCGGGGTCCCGTTCCCGTTCTGGTACCCACTGGACGAGAACGGCGAACCTCGCTACGGCAGCCCCATCCTGCCCAGTACGGACGCGCTGCCGGTCGACCCGTCCTCGGCCGTCCCGCCCGGGTTTACCGAGGACCAGCGCGGACGGCCGGGCGGCTTCGCCGGCGATCCCGACGTCATGGACACCTGGGCCACGTCCTCGCTGACCCCGCAGATCGTGTGCGGGTGGGAGGACGATCCCGAGCGCTACGCGCGGACCTTTCCCATGGATCTGCGCCCGCAGGCCCACGACATCATCCGGACCTGGCTGTTTTCCACTGTCCTGCGGACCGAACTCGAGTCGGGCACGCTGCCCTGGCGCAACGTCGCGCTCTCCGGCTGGATCCTGGATCCCGACCGGAAGAAGATGAGCAAGTCCAAAGGCAATGTCGTCACGCCTATCGACCTGCTGGAGCAGTTCGGCTCCGACGCCGTGCGTTACTGGGCGGCCAGCGGCCGGCCCGGCACGGACACCGCCTTCGACCAGGGGCAGATGAAGGTGGGCAGGCGACTGGCCACCAAGCTGCTCAACGCCAGCCGGTTCGTGCTCGGGTTCGGTGAACCGGAGCCGGGCGCCACGGTGACCGAGAGCCTGGATCAGGCCATGCTGGCCACCCTGGACGAGGTCACCGTCAAGGCGACCACGGCACTGCGGGACTTCGATTACACGACCGCGCTGGAGAGCACGGAGCGCTTCTTCTGGTCCTTCTGCGACGACTACCTCGAACTGGTCAAGCAGCGCGCCTACGACGACGATGGCGGCGGCGGCGCCCAGTCCGCCCGGCTCTCGCTGCGCTCCGCCCTGTCGGTCCTGCTCCGGCTGTTCGCCCCGTTCCTGCCGTTCTGCACGGAGGAAGCGTGGTCATGGTGGCACGACGATTCGGTACACACGAACCCATGGCCGGTGCCGGCCACCACCACCCGGGCCGCCGGCACCGGCCTGATCACGATGGCGGCCACCGTCATCGGGGCGATTCGCAAGGCCAAATCCGAGGCCCGGCAGTCGATGCGCGCACCGGTCAGGACCGTCCGTGTCCAGGGACCAGCCAGCCAACTGGAGTCACTGCGCCCGGTCATCGCCGACATCACCGCCGCCGGCAATGTCGGCACGTTCGTCCTGAAGCCGGGCGGCGACGCGGAGTTGCAAGTAGACGTGCTCCTGGAGGCTTAATAGCCACCGGCCTACGGGCCGCTACACGGTGATCTGCCGTGGTCCGGGTGGCCCTCCGGGCCCTCCGGGACCGCCGCCGATCAGCGCGGTGCGGCCGACCGGCATCGGGAGCGGCACCGGCGCGGACTGCCGGGACTGCTTCTGCGGCATGTTGGTCAGCCTCAGGGCGAGCGCGGGGCACATGTCCACCGCCTGCTGCGCGTCCTTCTGCAGCCAGTCCGGCACCGGGATGTCCAGCATCACCGGGAAGCCGTGACTGTCCAGGTGGACGATCTCCGACACCAGGTGAGCGCACAACCCGTGGCCCTGGCACCGCGTCCAGTCGACGACCAGGCGCTGGTGGGCCTGCACCTCCGGGCCTGAGGGCAGCGGCAGGATGCCCCGGACCGGGCGGCCGCAGGAGGAGTGGAACACGTGCGCCGCGAGGTCCTCGGTGAACACATCCAGCGCGGACAGCACGAACCTGGTCATGCCGTCCGGGTGCGTGCAGGCGCCACGTCCGGACACGGAGGCGGCGGACCGCCGGGCCACGTCCAGGGCCTCGATGCCGCCCGAGCCATCGATCAGCGCGGCGAGCGCCCGGGCGATGCGCGGCAGGCCCAGCTTGCAGGGCCCGCACTGCCCGGCGGACTCCCCGGCCAGGTAGCTCGCGATCCGGGACACCTCACCGAGCGGGCACGTCCCGTCGCCCAGCGGCAGAACGATGCCCGCTCCGAGCGTCCCGCCGACCGCCTCGAGCCCCGCTCGCGACACCGGAACGACGTAGGCGTTTTCGGCCGGCAGCCACATGCCGTGGTAGCCGCCGACCAGCACACCGTCACCCGCGGGGGCCTGGCAGATGTCGAGAACCGAACCGAGCGGCACACCGGTGGGTACCTCGACGACCGCCGGGCGCGCGGCGGACCCGCTCACACTGAGCAGGACGGTGCCGGGTTCCTCCGGCATGCCGACCGACGCATAGCGCTCGGGCCCGAGCAGCGCGAGCACGGCGAGCTGCGCGAAGGTCTCGGCGTTGGACAGCAGGGTCGGCAGGCCGTACACGCCGCTCTCGGCGGCGAGGGTCTTACGGCCCGGGGGGACCGGGCTTTTCCCATTGATGGCGCGGACCAGCGCGCCGCTCTCGCCGGAGATGAACCGCTCCGGCACCTCGACGACCCGCACCAGGTCCCGCAGGCCCGGCTCCGCGGCGATGGCGGCATCCAGCGACCGGTTGGCCAGCTCGTTGCCGGCCACCCCGATGATGATCTCCTCGGCGCCGATCGCCTCCGCCGCCAGGGCGGCGCCGGACAGGACCAGGTAGGGCGACCTCATCAGGAGCATCTTGTCCTTGAAGCTGCCCGGCTCGCCCTCGGTGGCGTTGACAACCACGATCGTCGGCTGGCCACTCTTGTGCGCCGCGTCGACGACCGCCTTCAGCTTGCGGGCGGACGGGAACGCGGCGCCACCGTGACCGCGCAGATCCACCTGCTGCGCCATCGCGATTAGCTCGGATTCCGACAGCCTCGGGAGCCTCCCGAACAGATCCCGGTGGGCCTCCAGGTCCAGCCGCGGGTACCGGTCGAGCCCAGCGGTCATCCGGGCTGCTCCGATCCGCATGATGGCCGGGGCGGCGGGGCCGGCCGCAGGTCCCGGTTGCATCGCCGAATTGGAGATCATCGTCGTTCGTCACCGCCGTAGGAAGGAACTCGGGGAAGGGCGCCGGTACGTTCGCCTGCGTTTCTGCTGGGTGGCTGCGGCCGGCGCCGTGGGCCTGACTGCGGCTGACCGGGGCCGGGGCGGTAGCCCGGAGGCCCACCGTAACCGTCCTGCGGCCGCCCCGGCGCCGCGCCATAGGCGGGATCTGGGCCGTAATCACCGGAGTCAGCGTCATAGTCCTGGTCGCGCCCGAAGCCGGGATCCGGACCGTAGCCCTGGCCGTAACCGGGATCCGCGCCGTAGGGATAGTCCTGGCCGTAATCCCGCTCACGGCCACCCCGGGGGCCGGAGTCGTACACGGGCTGCGGTCCGGTCCGGTAACCGGGCCGTGGCCCCGTTCCGTACGCCGCAGTCGGGAATTCCGGCTCGGCGGGCGCAGGCAGGTAGGCAGGCTGTGGTCCCCGCGTCCCAGGGAGAGGCCTGGCCCCGGCCGGGTAAGCGGACTGCGGCCCGGTCCCGCCCGAAGGCGGGTAGGCGGGCTGAGGCCCGGTCCCGCGGCGGCCCTCCGGAACCGGCCGGTAAGCAGACTGCGGCCCCGTCCGGCGGGACGGCCGCGGTCCGGTTCCCTGGGCAGGCTGCGGGCCCGTCCCGTAAGGAGGCTGTGGGCCGCTCTCGTAGACCGGCTGGGGGCCTGTCCGGCCCGATGGCCGGGACCCGGCCCCGTACGCGGGCTGAGGTCCGGTCCGGTAGCCGCTGTCCGGTCCCCGGCTCGGCTGGTCGGCCGACCGGGGCGCCGGGGCGCCCTCGTACCGGGGCGGCCCCTCGTAACCGGGCTCGTAGCGCGGCATCCGGCCGGCCTGTCCCGGTGCAGCGGGGGCTGACCCGGGCCGGGCTGGATCTGGCAGCGCGGCGATGGCGCGCGGGGGCTCGGCCGTGGGGGCGTACGGCGAGGGGAACGGTAGCGCCGGCCCGCCTTGCAGGGCGGGCACGGCCCTGGTCGTTCCGCCCAGCGCCATCCCGCCGTTCATCTGCCCCATGAGGCCAAGCGCCGCGGCCCGGATCGGCATGGACTGCGACGAACTCGAGCCACGGTTATCGGCCAATGGCGCCGCGCCGGCCACCATCTCCTTCGTCCGCAGGGACGTCGCGAGGATCCGGACGAGCACGGCGATAGCGAGCATCCCCAGGACGCCCCCGTAGCTCCAGTAGACGAAGGTGCCAATCGCCTTGCGGCCGGCCAGCAGACCGTGCAGCACGCCGAGAATAAGCGCGGCATAATTCGAGTAATGGATGGCGCGCCATTTCCATGCATTACCATTCACGCTGAATCGCCGCCGCAATATGCCGGTAACGATTAGCAGGATGATTAGGTCCGAAGCTATTGTTCCCTCAGCCATGTAGAAAGTGCGGTACTGGGAGAGGAACGGTATAAAAGCATCGAGCACGTGCACATGCAGAGTTTTAGACTCTTCCAGGTGCGGCGCCGTTATCTCCAGCACGATGTGAACGACAAGGAACGCCAGCGTCCCGAAGGCGACCGCACGGTGCACGGCCTGGGCGATAACACGGTGGCCCGGGTTCAGGATGATCCGGTCTGTGGCCAGGACGCCCATGCAGGACGCGGCGGTCAGCAGGATAAGCGCGAAGACACCGCTGTACTTCAGCATGAAATGGTCCGAGGCCGCCAGCACAACGTGCCCGATCGGCGTCACCAGGGCGGCAAAGGCGAGCAAGATCGCACCGCCGGCGGCGGACGCGATGATCATCGGCTTGCGTTCTGCGCCCGCGGTTGCGGCCGAGGCACGGGAACCCGTATGGCCGCGCGAGCGGGTGCGGGTCGTTGTCACGACATCCTCCTCTAGATCACAAGGATCTGGAGAGATCTGAGAGCGGCACACGATTCATATGCTGTTGAAACGGTTAAAAGGGCTGATATGACAGTTTCTCCAGTCGATCCGATACCGTAGCAGGTTTGGTCACGGCTTGAGCACGAAACGGTATATTACATTCCTGTGAAACTAGTTTCGTCCGTTCGTCCGTTTCGTCCGGACCATCTCTGCTACCCGGCCAGCTTCGCGCACGGGAGGCAGTTGCTGCAGCCATCGGCCGACCTGAAAGGAATCTGAAAGAAAGGAGCGGCTGCGCGGCATCGGCGCCGTGCCGGCGATCGCTGACAGACACGGCATGTAGCGCGGCGACGGCCATCGCGCCGGTCCGGGGTGATCGGCCGCCAAGCCTCCGGCTGGCGGGGCCGACCTCCCTCTCGGGAACCGGTGCGCCCGGGGACCGGGTCCCGCATGGCCAGCGTGAACTCGGGTATGGGGACACGTTCCTCCTTCGCCGTATCCCCCGCCCACATCCGTTATACAGGCACCCTTCGCGCGGATTCCGGTAAACAGGCAATGTCCGGGTAGCGCCCGAAGCCACGCGGGCCGAACGTACCGGGCCGCCCGGCGCGGCCTGAACGGGCCCTAAACGGCAGCCGCGGAGACCAGTTCCCTGGCCACCAGTTCGGCGATCTGCGCGGTGTTAAGCGCGGCTCCCTTGCGCAGGTTGTCGCCGCAGACGAACAGATCCAGCGCGCACGGATCGTCCAGCGACCGGCGCACGCGCCCCACCCACGTCGGATCGGTGCCCACGGCGTCCGCCGGGGTCGGGAACTCCCCCCGCTCCGGGTCGTCGGTGAGCACGACGCCGGGGGCCTCCCGCAGCACCCGCTGGGCGGCGGCGCGCTCGACCGCACGCCCGAAGACCGCGTGTACCGCGACGGAGTGCGTCGTCACCACCGGCACCCGGACACAGGTAGCTGACACCCGAAGGTCCGGCATCCCCAGGATCTTCCGGGACTCATTGCGTATCTTCAGTTCTTCGGAGGACCATCCGTCGTCCTTCACCGACCCTGCCCATGGCACCACGTTCAGCGCCAGCGGTGCCGGGAACGGGCCCAGGTCACCCACGGCGCCGCGGACATCGCCCGGGCGCTGCCCGAGTACATGGCTCCCCCCGACCCGTGCCAGCTGCGCGTACAGCGTGTCGATACCGGCCTGACCGGCCCCGGACGCGGCCTGGTAGGAGGCGACGACCATTTCCTGCAGGCCGAATTCGCGGTGCAGCGCGGCCACGGCGACGATGAGCGACAGCGTCGTGCAGTTCGGGTTGGCGATGATGCCCTTGGGCCGCTTCCTGGCGTCCCCGGGGTTGACCTCGGGGACCACGAGCGGGACGTCCGGGTCCATCCGGAACGACCCGGAGTTGTCGACGGCCACGGCGCCCTGCGCGGCGGCCACCGGAGCCCACTGCGCGGAGACTTCGTCCGGGACGTCGAACATGGCCACGTCGATGCCGTTGAAGGCCTCTTCGGACAGCGCGACGACCTCGCACCCCTCACCACGGACGGGCAGCATGCGCCCCGCCGACCGCGGGGAGGCGATCAGCCGGATCTCACCCCAGATGTCCTCGCGCGTCGAGAGCAGGTCGAGCATCACCGTGCCGACGGCGCCGGTCGCCCCGACAACGGCCAGCGATGGCTTGGTGGTCATCGTCCCGTCCCCCCGTACACGACCGCCTCGACTTCGTCCGCGTCGAGCTCGAACGCCCTGTGCGTGGCGTTGACCGCCTCGTCCAGGTCTTTCTGGTCGACCACCACCGAGATCCGGATCTCCGACGTCGAGATCATCTGGATGTTCACACCGGCGTCGGCGAGCGCGCCGAAGAACGTGGCCGTGACCCCGGGGTGGGAGCGCATGCCGGCCCCGATCAGCGAGACCTTGCCGATCCGGTCGTCGTAGAGGAGCGACCCGAAGCCGATGGTCTCCTGCAGCTGCCGGAGCGCGGACATCGCGGCCTGGCCGTCATCGCGGGGAAGCGTAAAGGAGATGTCGGTCCGGCCGGTGGCCACCGCCGAGACGTTCTGCACGATCATGTCGATGTTGATGCCGGCGTGCGCGATCGCGCGGAAGATCCCCGCCGCCTCGCCGATCCGGTCGGGAACGCCGACGACGGTGATCTTCGCCTCGCTCGGGTCGTGCGCCACCCCGGAGATGATCGCCTGCTCCACGTCGGACTCCTCCACGTCTTCGCCGGCGCCGGTCAGCGCCGTACTCAGTTGACCCGTCTCCGTCTTGTGGCCGGCATGCCCGCTGACCCAGGTACCCACCTTGTTGCTGAACGAGGAACGGACATGAATCGGCACGTCATAGCGCCGCGCGTACTCGACGCAGCGCAGCATGAGCACCTTGGTCCCGCAGGCGGCCATCTCGAGCGTCTCCTCGTAGGAGAGCCGCGGGATCTTCCGCGCCGTGCGGACGATGCGGGGGTCGGCGGTGAAGATGCCGTCCACATCGGTGTAGATCTCGCACACGTCGGCCCGCAGAGCGGCGGCCAGCGCGACCGCGGTGGTGTCGGAGCCGCCGCGGCCCAGCGTGGTGATGTCCTTGCTGGTCTGGGAGACACCCTGGAAGCCGGCCACAATCGGGATCGCCCCGCTGTCCAGCGCGGTGGCGATCCGGCCGGGCGTCACGTCGATGATGCGCGCCCTGCCGTGCGCCGAGTCGGTGATGACGCCCGCCTGCGACCCGGTGAACGACTGGGCCTCCAGGCCCAGGTTGGCGATCGCCATCGCGAGCAGCGCCATCGATATCCGCTCGCCCGCGGTGAGCAGCATGTCGAGCTCCCGCCCCGGCGGCAGCGGGCTGACCCGGTTGGCCAGGTCGATGAGTTCGTCCGTCGTGTCGCCCATCGCGGAGACCACCACGACGACACGGTCGCCGGCTTTGCGCGTGGAGACGATCCGCTGGGCCACCCGCTTGATGCCATCGGCGTCGGCGACAGACGAGCCACCGTATTTCTGCACAACAAGGGCCACGGGGAGCCGCTCCTCACGGGATCACTGGCGGACGCCCAGAGTTTATCCAGCCCGTGCAAGCCCCCCGCAATTCTTTTGTGACCAGCCGTACTGGCCACCGCCACGCGGGTTACGGCGAGTCGCTCGTGACCGGCCCAGCGAACCCGGGCCGAAGGTCCGGGTGAGCGGCCGGTGCTATCGGTGAGCAGCGCGGCGGCCCTACGGCGAGGCGATCGTTACCAGCCCAGCGAACCGGGCCTTGGCCCGGTGAGTGGCTGGTGTGTCGGTGAAGTACCACCGCGCGGGCGCGGAGCGCATGCGGGGGGTTCGGGGGGTCGCCCCCCCCGGTTATACAGTGTCCTCGGTGACGTCCAGGCGGGCGTGCGCGACTACCGCGTGCAGGGCGCGCAGGGCGGCCCCGGCGTGGGTTCCCCAGTGATTGAAGTAGGAGTACTGCCACCACCACAGGGCCTCCAGCTTCCGGTCGGCCCGGTAGTGCTTGATTCCGTGCACGAGGTCGGCTGCGACGGCCGCGATGTCATCGGACAGACGGAATGACGTTGCCTGCGTGTCCGCGTAGGGGTCGAACAGTTCCGCGTAGTCGTCGCAGTCCGGGAGGTGGCGGGCGAGGCCGGCGCGGAGCGCATCCAGGTCCGGGTCGTCACCCACCTCCGGCTCCAGGTTGCTGGGCAGGATCACGTCGGTGGTGGCGCCGAGCTGGGCCCCCGCCAGCAGGATCTGGGACACCTCGAGGAGGAGCAGCGGCACCGCCTCGTCGTGACCGTCACCAGCCGCCAGCCGTTCGATACCGTCGAGGAAAAGCCGGACGTTCCCGGCGATCTGGTCCGCGAGCGGGGTCAGCTCGGTGGCCGGCTCCTCCGGCTGCCGGGGACGCGAGGATCCCGGCGACTGCAGCGCGCTGTCCCCTCGCGGGCCCCCGGCTGACTCAGACATCAAGCAACCTCCGTCCTTCGAACGCTCGCCCGAGCGTAACCTCGTCCGCATATTCCAGGTCGCCGCCGACGGGCAGTCCGCTAGCTGGCCGGGTGACACGCACCCCCGTGGGCTTGATGAGCCGGGCGAGATAGGTCGCCGTCGCTTCCCCCTCGAGGTTGGGGTCGGTCGCGAGGATCAGCTCCGTGACGGTACCGTCGGCCAGGCGTGTCATCAGCTCCTTGATCCGAAGCTCCTCCGGGCCGATCCCGTCGATCGGGCTGATCGCCCCGCCGAGGACGTGGTAGCGCCCGCGGTACTCGCGGATCTTCTCCACCGCCGCGACGTCCTTCGGCTCCTCGACCACGCAGATGATCGACGGGTCACGGCGCGGGTCGAGGCAGATCCGGCACTGGTCCGCCTCGGCCACATTGCCGCAGGTACGGCAGAATTTCACCCGCTCGGTAACCTCCAGCAGCGCCGCCGCGAGCTTCCGTGCGTCGTCGGGGTCGGCCGCCAGCAGGTGAAAGGCGATCCGTTGCGCGCCCTTCGGCCCCACGCCGGGGAGCCGCCCGAGCTCGTCGATGAGGTTCTGTATGACCCCTTCGTACACGTCAGATCCTGATTCGCTAGATCAACGGCCGCCCGGATGAGCGGCTTTCCTCACTCGCCGTGCGGCTCGTCGCTGCTGGTGCCGGGCAGGTCGGGGCCGCCCAGCCCGGAGGCGCCCGGTGTGCCCAGCCCGCCGGGCATTCCCGGCATCTCTGGCATACCCGGCATACCGCCACCGAGGGCGGTCGCGAACGGGCCCATCTTCTCCTGCTGAAGGTCACCGGCTCGCCCGTAGGCGTCCCGCACGGCGGCGAGTACCAGGTCAGCGATGGTCTGAGCCGTCTCCTCCAGGTCATCCGGGTCGATCACGGACGGGGCGATGCTGAGGTCCACCAGCTCGCCCTGCCCATTGACCTGGACCGTAACTAGGCCGCCGCCCGCGGTGCCTGATATCTCCGTGTCGGCGAGTTCTTGCTGGGCATTCATGAGCTGTTCCTGCATCTGCTGCGCCGCGGCGAGCAGTTGCTGCATGTCCAGCTGGCCGTCAGGGTTCACGTTGCCCCCAAATGGGTGTCGTCAGCGTGTGTGCGGTTGCGTTGGTCCCGGGCCGCTGTTCTGCCGGTGATGGGTGGCCGGGCGGGCTGGTTTGCGGCCGCATGGCTAGTCTGCACCCGCCCGGCGTGTTCCCTGAACGCCGACGCCACTCGCCGGCCGTCGGCCCGTTCGCGTCAGTCCTCGATCTCACCAATGATCTGGCCCCCGAGCTCTCGCTGGATCAGGTCCATTCCGGTGATTTCGGCCTGGCCGGGTGAGGCCATGTCCTCGGCGTCCGGAGTCTCGATCGCGTCCACGACGACCGGCGGCACGGACGCGGCTGAGGCGGCGTTCGCTCTGGGCGCAGCCGGGACCGGGCTGTCACCCGCCGGAGTGCCATTGGCGCGAACCCGGGTGGCCTGGCGGCCCGCGCCGCGGGCGGGACTTCCGGTGCCCGCATCGCGGGGGCGCTCCTGACTCTGAGCGCTTTCGCCGTCTTCCCCCGAGGCCGGTTTACGCGGGCCTCCGCCACTGGGGCGCCCCGCCCCCCCGGCCGGAACGGGGCGGCCGGCCTCCCGGGCCGTTCCGCTGTCGCGGGCGGCGGCGCCCTCGCTTCCCCCCGCCGTCGGTGTACGGCCCTGGCCCGCATCGGCCGGCCCGCCGGGGACGGCGTTCAGCCGCGCGCGTGCGTCGCCCGCCGCTCCCGGGTCGCTGCCGGACAGTGCCCTGATCCGGACGTTCAGGTCGAACGAAGACGCGAGGACCCGCTGCAGGTCCGCGTCGCACCCGCTGGTCGTGAAGCCCTTGACGTCGCCATCGCGCGCGAATCGCAGAGTAAGGATGCCGTCATCGAGGGAAACGACCGACGCGTTGCTCAGCAGCATCCACGCGACCCGGCGCTCGCGCTTGATGGCATCGAGGATCGCGTCCCAGTTGCCGCTGACCACTTCGGCCCCGGCCGGTGCCGCGGCGGGGGATACGGCCGGCGCAGGTGGCTGCTGTGCTCCCGTTTCCGCTGACGGGGCGGCTTCCGGGGAGGTGGGGGACGGGGAACCGCTGACGGCATCGCCGCCCGCCGGACGGGGCCGGGCCGGGGCGCCTGGCCGCCGGCTCTCGGCGGGCCGGCTCTCGGCGGGCCGCGCAGCGGGCAGCGCATCCGGCGCCAGCGACGGGCCCGCTCCCGGCCAGCCGGCCGGGCTCTCCGCCGTCTCGGCGGTACCTCGCGACCGGGACGGTGGCGGCGCCGGGGACTCTGGTGCGGTCCGCGGGGGATGCTGCGCCGTACCGGCCAGGGCACCCCCGTGTTCCAGCCGTTCCAGCCGGGCCAGAATGGCTTTGTCGTCGGTGCTCGCGGACGGCAGGAGGATCTGCGCGCACATCAATTCGAGCAGCAGCCGCGGCGACGTCGCGCCGCGCATCTGGTCCAGACCGTTGCTCATGAGCTCGGCCGCGCGGGTGAGGCTCGCCACCCCGAACCGTTCGGCCTGCCTGCTCATCAGATCCAGCCGGTCCGGTGGAACGTCGATCAGCCCCGTCTGGCCCGCGTCCGGAACGGCGGCGAGCACGATCAGGTCACGGAAATGGTCCAGCATGTCGGCGGCGAACCGGCGCGGTTCGTGACCGCCCTCAACGATCCGGTTCACGACACCGAAGACCGCGGCGCCGTCGGCCGACGCGAACGCCTCGGCGATCTCGTCAAGCAGGGTGGCATCGGTGTAGCCGAGCAGCGCGATAGCACGTTCGTAGGTGAGCCCCGCCTCGTCCGAGCCGGCGACGAGCTGGTCGAGGACCGACAGTGAGTCCCGGACGGACCCGGCCCCCGCCCGTACCACCAGCGGCAGCACATCGGGCTCGAATCCGACGCCTTCCTGCGCGAGGATGTCCTCGAGAAGACGGCGCAGGACGGCCGGCGGCACGAGCCGGAAGGGGTAGTGGTGGGTCCGCGAGCGGATGGTCGGGATGACCTTCTCCGGCTCCGTGGTGGCGAAGATGAACTTCAGGTGCGGCGGCGGCTCCTCGACGAGCTTGAGCAGGGCATTGAACCCCTGCTGCGTCACCATGTGCGCCTCGTCGATGATGTACACCTTGTAGCGCCCGGCGACCGGCGCGTAGAACGCGCGCTCGCGCAGTTCCCGCGCGTCGTCGACGCCACCGTGGGAGGCGGCGTCGATCTCGATCACATCGATACTGCCCGGCCCGGACGGCGCCAGCGCGACGCAGGAATCGCACACTCCGCACGGGTCCGGCGTGGGCCCGTTCACGCAGTTCAGCGAGCGGGCCAGGATGCGCGCGCTGGAGGTCTTGCCGCAGCCTCGTGGCCCGCTGAAAAGATAAGCATGGTTGATGCGCCCGCTGCGCAGCGCCTGGCGCAGCGGCTCGGTGACCTGCTCCTGGCCCTTGACCTCGGCGAAGGTCGCCGGCCGGTACTTGCGGTACAGCGCCAGGCCGGCCGCGGCCCCGGCCGGGGTCGCCACTGACCCGGCCGACGGCGAGCTCCCAGCCGCCTGCGGCTGCGCCGGATCCGAAGGAGCTTGTGCCATGACTCCATCCTCGCCAGGCCGGGATACCCGTGAACGTCCCTGGGACGGGAAAAGGGTCCCCCGCGCACCCGTCAGAGCCCGCGTACCCTTGCTGCCTTCCGGCCCTGGGGGGGTTGGCAGGATGCACGCCGCGCGGGGGACCTCGGGACAGTCTAGCCACGCCCCGGACCACCCTCGCCCGTCCGCGCGAATCCGGGTCATCCCGCGCGGCGTCATGACCCCACGTCTGCACGGGCGCGGGATAGGCGCGGGCGTCCCGCCGTCACGGTAAGCTGACCGGCGGAGGATTCGCCTAGTGGCCTATGGCGCACGCTTGGAAAGCGTGTTGGGTGCAAGCCCTCGAGGGTTCGAATCCCTCATCCTCCGCCATCGTGACTCCGCCATCGTGAACGGGCGGCTTGGCTAGGATGCCTGGACGCCGCGGGCAGTCCCGGTATTGTGGGTCCAGGCCGAGAGGCGCTGCAACGGGCTCGGGCCCGCCACGCTCGGCCTGTTTCGTGTACCAAGGGCGCCTCCTACGACAGGAGGCGGCCCAGTGGCAGTGACTTCATCAGCGGCAGGTGCACGAGAGCGGCTGCGGAAGCTTCTTGACGAGCGCATTGCCGTGCTCGATGGCCCGTGGGGCACCCTGCTGCAGGGCGCTGGCCTCACCCCGGCCGATTACCGCGGGGAGTTCCTGGGTGACCACTCGCGGGACGTGACCGGTGACCCCGATCTGCTGAACCTGACCCGGCCGGATGTCGTGCGCGACATACACCGGCGGTACGTGGCGGCCGGGGCCGACATCCTTACCACCAACACGTTCACCGCGACCAGCATCGGCCAGGCGGACTACGGCCTGCAATCGCTAGTTCGGGAGATGAACCTGCGCGGTGCCCAGCTGGCGCGACAGGTGGCGGACGAGGCGGGCGGGCGGTTCGTCGCCGGGTCGATCGGCCCGCTGAACGTCACGTTGTCCCTGTCGCCGCGGGTGGAGGACCCCGCATACCGGGCGGTGTCATTCGGCGACGTCTACGCCGCGTACGCGGAGCAGGTACAGGCGCTGGCCGACGGCGGCGTGGACCTGCTCATGGTCGAGACGATCTTCGACACGCTGAACGCGAAGGCGGCGATCGCTGCCGCGTGTGACGTCGCTCCGGACCTGCCGTTGTGGATCTCGGTGACGATTGTCGACCTGAGCGGACGGACGCTGTCCGGGCAGACGGTGGAGGCGTTCTGGGCGTCGATCGAGCACGCCGATCCGCTCGTGGTGGGCGTGAACTGCTCGCTCGGCGCCGCGGAAATGCGCCCCCACGTCGCGGAGCTGTCCCGGTTGGCGGGCACGTACACGGCGTGCCATCCGAACGCCGGCCTGCCGAATGCGTTCGGCGGCTACGACCAGGCACCAGAGGAGACCGCCCGGCTCCTCGGCGAATTCGGCGCGGCGGGGATGGTCAACGTGGCTGGTGGGTGCTGTGGGACGACGCCGGCGCACATCGAGCGGATCGCCGCCGCCGTGTCGGGCCTGTCCCCCCGCCCGGTTCCCCCGCGGCCAGCGCGAACCCGTTTCAGCGGGCTTGAGCCGTTCGAGATCGGCGGCGATACCGGGTTCGTGATGATCGGGGAGCGCACCAACGTCACCGGCTCGAAGCGGTTCCGGCGCCTGATCGAATCGAATGACTACCAGGGCGCCGTCGCGGTCGCGCTGGATCAGGTCCGTGGCGGGGCCAACCTCCTCGACGTCAACATGGACGCCGACCTGCTCGACAGCGAGCAGGCCATGACCACCTTCCTGAACCTGATCGCGACCGAACCTGAGGTCGCCCGTATCCCGGTCATGATCGACAGTTCGCGGTGGAGCGTGCTGCAGGCCGGGCTGGCGTGCATCCAGGGCAAAGGCGTGGTCAATTCGATCAGCCTCAAGGAAGGCGAGGGCCCGTTCCTCGAGCAGGCCCGGTACATCCGGGACCACGGCGCCGGGGTGGTCGTGATGGCCTTCGACGAGCGGGGGCAGGCCGACACCGCCGAACGGAAGGTGGCGATCTGCGGCCGCGCCTATGATCTGCTCACCCAGCAGGCCGGCTTCGCGGCCGAAGACATCATCTTCGACGCCAACGTGCTCGCCGTCGCCACCGGCATCGCCGAGCACAACGGCTACGCGAAGGCGTTCATCGACGCGCTGCCGCTGATCAGGCAGCGCTGCCCCGGGGCCCGGACCAGCGGTGGCATCTCCAACCTGTCGTTCTCCTTCCGCGGCAATGATGTCGTACGCGAGGCGATGCATTCGGCGTTCCTCTTCCACGCCATACGCGCTGGGCTGGACATGGGCATCGTCAACGCGGGCCAGCTCGCGGTCTATCAGGACATCCCCGCCGATCTGCTCGAGCTGGTCGAGGACGTGCTCTTCGACCGCCGGCCGGACGCGACCGACCGGCTCGTCGCGTTCGCCGAGACGGTGAGCGGACCGGGAACCACCCGCACCGTGAACCTGTCCTGGCGTGACGCGCCGGTGCGGCAGCGCCTTGAGCATGCGCTCGTGCACGGCATCGTCGACTTCGTCGAAGCCGACACCGAGGAGGCCCGGCGGCAGGCGGCGCGGCCCCTGGACGTGATCGAGGGACCGCTCATGGACGGCATGAAGGTCGTGGGCGATCTGTTCGGGGCCGGGAAGATGTTCCTGCCCCAGGTGGTCAAGAGCGCGCGGGTAATGAAGCGCGCCGTGGCCTACCTCGAGCCCTACATGGAGGCGGAGAAGGAGCAGGCACGGCTTGAGGGGCGCGGCAACACCGTTCGCGGCCAGGGGAAGATCGTGCTCGCGACGGTCAAGGGCGACGTGCACGACANNATCGGCAAGAACATCGTGGGCGTCGTTCTCGGCTGCAACAACTACGAGGTCATCGACCTCGGTGTGATGGTGCCCGCCGCCGTCATCCTCGACACGGCGGTGGCCGAAGGCGCCGACGCCGTGGGGCTGTCGGGACTGATCACCCCGTCACTCGATGAGATGGTCAATGTCGCCACCGAGATGCAGCGCCGCGGGCTGAAACTGCCGCTGCTCATCGGCGGCGCCACCACCTCGCGCCAGCACACCGCGGTCCGGGTCGCCCCCGCCTATGACGGCACGACCGTGCACGTGCTCGACGCTTCGAGGGTCGCCGGCGTGGTCTCGGACCTGCTCAGTGACGACCGGGCTCAGGTACTGGACAGTGCCAACCGGGCCGAGCAGGAACGCCTGCGAGAGAAGCATGAGAAGTCGCGGCGGCATCCCCTGCTGACCCTCGCGCAGGCCAGGGCGAATCGTGAGCAGGTCCCGTTTGATGATCTGCCGGCCCCGGCGTTTACCGGGCTCCGCACGGTGCAGCCGGACCTGAACACGCTGCGCGGGATGATCGATTGGCAGTTCTTCTTCCTCGCCTGGGAACTGAAGGGCAAGTACCCGGCGATCCTCGACCAGCCGGCCGCGCGCGAGCTCTTCAGCGACGCGAACACCCTGTTCGACCAGATCCTGGCGGAGGGACACCTCGAGGCCCGGGGTGCCTACGGCTTCTGGCCCGCGCACTCCGAGGACGACGACATCCTGCTCAGCCCGGGCCGGGGCGACATCCGGCTGCCGATGCTGCGCCAGCAGACGGCCAAGCCCACGGGCAGGCCCAACCGGTGCCTCGCCGACTACGTGGCTCCGGCCGGGGACCACCTCGGGGGATTCGCCGTGGCCATCCACGGCGCGGAGCGACTCGCCCGCACGTACGAGGACCGCGGCGACGACTACCAGTCGATCATGGTCAAGGCCCTGGCGGACCGGCTCGCCGAGGCGTTCGCCGAGTACATCCACCTCCGGGCCCGGCGCGACTGGTACGAGCCGACGGCCGATCCGGCGATCGAGGACCTGCACGCCGAGCGGTTCCGCGGCATCCGCCCCGCATTCGGCTACCCCGCCAGCCCCGACCACAGCCCCAAACGGACCCTGTTCGGCCTGCTCGACGCCGGGCACCTCGGCATGACCCTCACCGAATCCTGCGCCATGACCCCGGCGGCCAGCGTCAGCGGGCTGTTGTTTGCCCACCCCTCGTCGCGATACTTCACGGTCGGGCGCATTGGCCGGGACCAGGCCGTGGACTACGCCCGGAGGCAGGGGGTCAGCCTCACCGAAGCCGAACGCTGGCTGCGCCCGAACCTCGCCTACGACCCGCAGTAAGCAGGGCTGGGCCCACGCGGACGCCGCACCGCCACAGGCGGCCGATGGGTGCCCGCGTGGGCCCAGCACCGGACCGACGCGGGCGCGCCCACTCGTTGCTATTTTCCGCGCTGCGCAGGCACGGTGCTGGTGGGGCGCACGGTGGCCACCGCGGCGTGGGGTTTCTTACTGGCCTGGGCGCGCGCCCGCGCGGCGAGCGCCGCGTCCGCGAGCTGCGCCTGGTGGGCAAGCTGGGGGGTCATCCAGCTGAACATGGGCCGCAGTGCTCCCCGCCAGGCGGTTGCATCGTGCGAGGCGTGGGGGATCAGGACCAGCGGAACGTTCGCCTGATAGAGCTGGGCCTCCTGCCGGAAGCTCTCCGAGGCCTGCACGGACTGCGTGTCCAGCTGGCCCGCGGCCAGGAAGAACTGCGGGATGAGCGTTCCCACCGGCAGCTGGGTGATGTAGATGCTGGGCGAGTTTCTCCGCAGCAGCTTCGGATTGCCGGCGAAGGGGGCGACGTTGACCGGCGCCGCTCCGGAGTGATTGCGGGGCGGGACCAGATCGCCCGACGGCGCGAAGTATCCGCTCATGACACCCGCGTAACCGAACCGGTCCGGGTACTGGAGGGCGAGGTTAGCGGCGCAAAAACCGCCCTCGGACAGGCCGCCCACCCCCCACGCCCGGCCCGGGGGCTGAACGCGGTAATTGGCCGCGACGAAGTTGGGCACGTCGACCGCCACGTACGTCGCGTCCTGGATCCCGACGGCGTTGAGGCACTGGAGCGAGTACTTTTCGCCGCCGTCCGTGTCCGGCATCACCAGCACGACCGGATCGGCCTGGCGGCTGGCGATCATGTCATCGAGGGTGGGCAGTATATTCATCGGGTTGACCCACTGCTCGGGGTTTCCGGGTTGGCCGTGCAGCATCTCAATGACCGGGAATCGGTATGTGCCGTACTTGGCCAGAAAATATTGCGGCGGCAGATAAATGTAGACCGTACGGGAGATCCGGCTCTCGCGGCCCCTGACCACGGTCTCAAAAAGGTATCCCGTCTGGGTCGCCTCCGCACGTGCCTGCGGGGAAAGCCCGAGCTTGCTGATTCCGCCGCTGACCTTACCGGCGAGCTGCGGGACTTGGGGAAGCGTGGCCACGCCCTGGTTGGTGAAGTCGGCGGCGATGGAGCCCCAGGTCTGGTAGTAGTCGTAATACCGGTTGACCGCGGCCACGCCGAACATCATGGCCGGGATGAATGCCAGGCAGGCGGCCAGCAGGCGGAAGACTATTTGCCTGGCGAAAACGAGCCAGGCCACGAGGCCGGCGAAGACGACCATCAATATCAGGAAAAATCCGGTGCCCTGCGGTTCAAGCATCTGGCTCACCTCGCAGGTTTCACTACAAATGTGCGCGTTGCGGCGAGCATATCGGCGCGAGACGCGCCCTCGACCGCGCGGCCTGCCCTACCGGTCCAACTGGCCGTCCAAGTGGCGGTGGAGGTGGGATTTGAACCCACGGAGGGGTTGCCCCCTCACACGCTTTCGAGGCGTGCGCCCTCGGCCACTAGGCGACTCCACCGCCGGTGAGCTTACCATCCGGGCCGACTTGCCTGCGCTCGCGGAAGAACTGGCGGAGCAACTCGGCGCATTCGCCAGCCAGGATCCCGCCGAGCACTTCGGGGCGGTGCGCCAGGCGGCGGTCCCGGACCACATCCCAGAGAGAGCCAACCGCCCCGGCCTTCGGATCCTCGGCGCCGTACACCAGGCGGTCCAGCCGCGCGGCGGTCACGGCCCCCGCGCACATGGTGCACGGTTCCAGCGTCACAACCAGCGTGCAGCCCGGCAGCCGCCATTGACCGGCGCGGCGCGCGGCGGCGCGGATGGCCAGGATCTCGGCGTGTGCAGTGGGGTCGTGCTCAGCCTCACGGCGGTTACGGGCCCGTGACACAACGGCACCGTCAGCGTCCAGGATGATGGCGCCCACCGGCACGTCGGCTGCGCCGGGAGCTATCCCCGCCGCGGCCCCCGCGGCCTCTGCCAGCGCCAGCCGCATCGCGGGCGCGAACAGCGCCTCGTACCCTGTGCCTGGGCCATCCGGGCTCATCACGGCATCCGGGTCCCGCTCGCGCGGGGCCTAAGGCCCGAGAGCGACTTCGAGCGCCCGCTCCATCGCCTCACGGAACTTCAGCCGCCCGGCGATACTGGCCACCGCCTCGTCCGGGAAGAGATCGAGGTCACCGGCGATGGCACACAGCTCCCACTCCTCCAGTCCCAGATCAGCGAAGATCGACAGATCGCCCGCGGGAAGCACCTGGTCCAGGTCCTCATCCGCTGGCACGGGGATGTCGAGCATCGCGAGAACCTGCGAGGCCAGTGGCCAGTCGGCGGCCGCGGTGACGTCCGACAGGAATATGGAAACCTCCCCGCCGATCACCCGTACCGCGATGAAAAAGTCGTCGCCGACACCAACGAAGCCGAGCGTCCCGGCCACGCTCGGCTGCTGGCGCAGCGCGTGAACGAGGCCACTGAGATCGGCCGTCAGCACCTCGGGAAGGACCTCGGCTTCCCACCGGTCATCCTCCCGGTAAGCGATGACAGCAAAATCGGTGGCGCTCACGTCTGTCATCGTCATTCCGTAAAAATCCTGTGCACGGGGGGAATGCTGCCAGATGGCGCGGCCCGGGGCGGCCAAACCGGTGATTCAGCATAAGGGCAGCTTCGGGCCGCCGGGCTCTTCGCGCAAGAGCAGACGCGCTCCGGGGACGATCCGACCGCGTTCCGGGCTCGGCGCCGGGCCTCCCGGTCACGCTGCGCCACGCCGGCTCGCCGATATCCGGCCGAATCGCCCAGCTTTCTGGCAGAATGTTGTTCCCGCCGGTTCGGCGGGGACCCACCCTGTCACGGTGCCCGGGACAGCAGGTAAGATTACCTACAGTAATCATTGGTACGCGGAGCGCCATGGGTTAAGCTGTGGTGACAATCATAATTGGACTGGGCCGGGTCCGGGAGGCACCATGAAGCTCAAGACGATCCTAGGTTATGCATTCATAGCCTTCCTCCTGTTTTTCGTGATCAAGGACCCGGCAGGCGCCGCGCACGTTATTAACAATATCGGCAACTTCCTCAGCTCTCTGGCGCGCGGATTCTCTGCCTTCTTCACCTCACTATGAGCCGTTCCGCACCTTACGTTCAGGAATCGTTATGAGGCTCGTGCCGGGGACCGATACCGTACCCAATGCCGTCAATAAATACCTTTTGCCGCATGAGCATCAGGTAATTACGGTTCGCAAGCACCCGGCCGTCCTCCTGAAGCCCATCAGCGTCAGCCTCGCTGGGCTCGTGATTGCGGCCGTGGTCAGCACGACGGTCGCGCGGCACAATGCCGGCGTTGTCGGATTCGTGTGGATCGCGTGGGCCGTCCTCCTGCTGTGGCTGGTCTTCAAGGTCGTCGAATGGTCACAGGATTACTTCATCGTGACGTCCCGCCGCATGCTGCTGGCCACCGGGGTCGTCACCCGCAAGGTGGCTATGATGCCGCTCGTCAAGGTCACGGACATGAGCTTCCAGCGTTCAACTCTCGGGCGCTTGCTCGGGTATGGTGAGTTCATCCTGGAGTCGGCCGGCCAGGACCAGGCGCTGCGCGTGGTAGACCATCTTCCTTACCCCGAGCAGCTCTACCTTGAAGTCTGCGGCCTCATCTTTCCGGGCCGGAAAGATGAGGCCGACGATTAACCACCCGTTTGTTCTGATGTCCCCCTTCCCCGGGGTTCGCGCGGCCGGATGAGTGAGCTGATCCGTCCGGCCGCACGAGCCCGCGACTATCTGATTACTTAAGGTAATCTGATAGCGACCCGGGCGACCCCGGGCTTCAGCCCGGGCGAGTGGCCGGTGCTGTCGGCGAGCACCCAGCAGGACCTACGGCGAGGCGGTCGTTACCGGCCCAGCGACCCCGGGCCGAAGGCCTGGGTGAGCGGCCGGTGTGTCGGCGAAGTACCACCGCGNNGGTCGCCCCCCGGGCCAGCACAGCACATCTTCTCTCCGAGGACGAACCGCGCGAGGAGCACGGTCATCCCTGGGTAGAGCGCGGTGATCACGACCGCGGCCAGTGCACCCGTTTCCCCGCCGGCCGCCCGCACCGCTACACCAACGACGGCACCACCCCCGTCCGCCTCACCATGGTCGTAGTGATCCCCCCCACCCAGACCTAACCACGCAGCAGCCAGTCGCGGGCGGCTACCGCGGAGCCCCGGGCCCCGGCCATGTCGAGGTGCGGCACCAACGCGAATTTGGCCACCCGGACCTGCTCGGCCCGCAGCATGGAGTGCTCCCGGACACGGCCGAGGAACCAGTCGCGGAAATGCGGCGCCGCCTCGACCACACCGCCGCCGACGAAGTAGGTGCCCGGATCGGTGAAGTTCGCCGCGATCGTGAACAGCCGGCCGAGTGCCATCGCCTGCTGCTCGAAGATCTTCAGCGCGAGCTCGTCGGCGTCTTCCCCGTAGCCGCGCACCAGCTTGGCCGCCTTACCGAGCGGTACCCCGCGGCCAAGTTCATGCCCCGGGTAGCGGGTCAGCCAGTACGGCAGCAGGTTCTTTTCGATCCCGGTCAGCGAGGCCACGCTTTCCACGTCGCCCTGCTGGCCGCAGTTGCACTCCGGAACCGGCTGGTCGTCTTCGAGCAGGCCGCCCATCGGGATGGGCACGTGGCCAAGTTCGCCGGCCATCCCCACCGCGCCGCTGATGACCCGGCCGCCTTCCACCACGCCGCCGCCGAGACCCGTACCGACGATGGCCGCGACGGAGCTGTGCTCGTCCGAGTCGGCCCCGTACTGCGTGTGGTGGGCGTACAGGGCGGCGGCGTTGCCGTCGTTGTTATAGACCACGGGCAGCCCGAGCCGGTCCTCCATGGCGCCGCGGATGTCGAACCCCCACCATTCGGGGCTCGCGAAGTTGGTGGCCCCACGGGATGACAGGACGCCGGTCGCGCTGGCTGGCCCGGGAGTGTCGAGGCCAACCGCACGGACCGCTGACCTGGGCAGACCAACGAGGCCGAGCACGTGATCGACGGAGTCGAGCAGGGACTGGACCGCCTTGTCCGGTCCCTCCCGCACGTAGCTCGGGATTTCGGCCATGCGGTCGATGAGGAACTGGCCGTCAGCGTCCATGACGGTACCGTTGTTGGCGGTTCCGCCATTGTCGACGCCGACGACGACCCATCCGACCTGACCTGGCATCGGCTCTCCTCATCACGGTATTTGCGTATTGTAAGGCGGCGTGGCCCAGGCCACGCAGGGCGAGAGGGGACCGTGGAGCCCCGTCGGATCACCGCGCGATGCGGGTTCGGCCGAGCCAAGCTTGGGGGGGAGCCGGGGTGTGCGCCGGACGAGCACCCCGCTGCCGCAGCGGCTCCGCCGACCGCCGGAACGCCCGGGGGGCCAGGGCCCGCCCGGGCGGCCAGTCAGTTCGCTGATCTGGGCGCGTACCGCTTCAGCTCGGCGCGGGCCAGCGAGTTCTTGTGAACCTCGTCCGGCCCGTCGGCGAACCGCAGCGTCCGGATGCCGCTGAACTGGGCGGCGAGCGGGAAGTCCTGAGACAGACCGCCCGCGCCGTGCACCTGGATCGCCTTGTCCAGGATCCATTCGACCGCCTCCGGCGTGGCGATCTTGATGGCCTGGATCTCGGTGTGCGCGCCCTTGTTCCCGGCCGTGTCCATGAGCCACGCGGTCTTCAGCACGAGCAGCCGGAGCTGTTCGATCCGCACCCGCGCCTCAGCGATCCAGGTGCGGATGACCCCCTGTTCGGCGAGCGGCTTGCCAAAGGCGGTCCGGTCCAGGGCACGCCGGCACATGAGCTCCACCGCCTGCTCCGCTATGCCGATCGCGCGCATGCAGTGGTGGATCCGGCCGGGACCGAGCCGGGCCTGGGCGATGGCGAAGCCGTCACCCTCGGCGCCGATGAGGTTGGCCGCCGGCACCCGGACGTCCGTGAACTCGAGCTCCGCATGGCCGCCGTGCTCATGGTCGTCGTAGCCGAAGACCTCCATGCCGCGGCGAACCGTCAGCCCGGATGTTTCACGGGGAACCAGGATCATGGACTGCTGGCGGTGCCGCTGCTCGCCGGGGTCGGTCTTCCCCATGACGATGAAAATCCTGACGTCCGGGTTCATCGCCCCGGTAATCCACCATTTACGCCCGTTGATCACGTAACTGTCGCCGTCGCGCTCGATCCGGGTGGAGATGTTCGTCGCGTCGGATGAGGCGACGTCCGGCTCGGTCATCGCGAAGGCCGAGCGGATCTCTCCGTCCAGCAGGGGCTGGAGCCACGTCTTGCGCTGCTCGTCGGTCCCGAACATGGCCAGCACTTCCATGTTGCCGGTGTCCGGCGCCGCGCAGTTGAGCGCGGCCGGGGCCAGGGCCACGCTGCGCCCGGTGATCTCCGCCAAGGGGGCGTACCGCAGGTTGGTAAGCCCCGCGCCGTGTTCGCCGGGCAGGAACAGGTTCCATAGGCCACGCGCGCGGGCCTCGGCCCGGAGCTCGGCGAGGATCGGCGTCTGGGTCCAGGCCCAGCGGTTGCTGAGGGCGGCCAGCTGCTCGGCAAAGACCGGCTCGGCTGGGTAGATCTTCTCATCCATGAAGGCGAGCAGGCTGTCCCGCAGCTTCTCGGTGGTGGCGTCGAAGCGGAAATCCATCAGAAATGCTCCCTCAAGACGACGAGTTCATAATCGCGAGACCGGCTTGGATGAGGGGCCCGGTCGCGGCGCCGATATCCCCGAATCCCTCGCCCAGGGTCTGGCCGTGCGTGTAGCGGAAGTAGATGCCTTCGCAGATCACGGCAATCTTGAAATACCCCAGGCCCAAATGGAAGCCCAGGTTCGACAGGTCCCGGCCGCTGCGCTCCGCGTACCTGGCCGCGATCTCCTCCGCGTCGGGGAATCCCGGCGCCGTCGCCGCGTCCGCCACGGCGTAGCCGGTTTCGAGATGCGCCAGCGCCTGGTAAACGAGCAGGAGCGCGACGTCGGCGAGCGGGTCCCCCAGCGTCGCCATTTCCCAGTCCAGGACGGCCGTGATCCGGTCGTCGCCGCCGACCAGGAGGTTATCCAGCCGGAAGTCACCGTGCACGATCGCCACGTCGGATTCTGCGGGGATACGGGCCTCGAGCAGGGTGTACAGCTCGTCGGCACCGGGCAGGTCACGGCTGCGGGAGGCGTCGAGCTGCTTCTTCCAGCGGCGCACCTGGCGACCCAGGAAGCCCTGCGGCCGCCCGAAGTCGGTGAGCCCCACCGCGCCAGGATCCACCGCGTGCAGGTCGGCGAGGGTGCCGATCATGCGGTTGGCGATCAGCCTGGTTCGTGCCGCACCGACGGCCGCCAGCTGAGCCGCGGTCCGGAAGGCCGTGCCCTCCACCTTTTCCATGACGTAGAACGGCGCGCCGATCACGTCCGTGTCCTCGCACAGCAGATACGTCGCCGGGACGGGGACCTTGGTACCGGCCAGCGCGCTGATCACGCGGTATTCCCTGGCCATGTCGTGGGCCGTGGCGAGCACGTGGCCGAGCGGGGGACGGCGCACCACCCAGCGGCCGTGGCCGTCGGTCACCTCGTACGTGATGTTCGACTTGCCGCCCGCCAGCACGGTGGCCCGCAGCGGGCCGCCGACCGTCCCGGGGTACGCGGCGGTGAAGTACGCGCCGAAAGCCGCCAGGTCCAGCCCCGGCACGTCCTGGGCGGCCGCGGCCTCAGCGGGGCCTCCGGCCGTTCCCGTTCCTGTGTCCGTCATATCCGTTACCGCCTTCGTCCCGCCCTCACGGCAGGAAGGTCACCCGCCCGATGGTGGTGCCGCCCGCCAGCCGCTCAAGGCCGTCGATGACGTCCGCCAGCCCCAGGCGCTCACTGACCAGTGGCCTGATGGCCCCGTCCGCGGCCAGCTTGAGGAGCTGATCGTGGCAGTCCTTGATCGCCTTGGGCTCCTTGGTCCCGTACAGGCCCCAGTGCAGGCCCACAATGGAATAATTCTTGATCAGAACATGGTTGAGCGCCGGCGTCGGCACGCGGCCGCTGGCGAACCCGATGATCAGGATCCGGCCCTCGAAAGCGATGCATTTGACGGAACGGTCGTAGGCCTCACCGCCTACCGGGTCGTAGATCACGTCGGCACCGCGACCGCCGGTGACGTCCTTGACCACGGAGACGAAATCCTGCGTGCGCCGGTCCACGACGATATCGGCACCGAGCGCGCGGGCGGCCTCAGCCTTTTCCTCGCCGCCCACGACGCCGATGACCCGCGCGCCGGCCGCCTTGCCGAGCTGCACTGCGGCGCTCCCGACACCGCCGGCCGCGGCGTGCACGAGCAGGGTCTCGCCGGGGGCGAGGTGAGCTCGCCGGTGCAGCGCGAACCAGCCGGTCTGATAGCTGATATAGAAGGCGGACGCCTCGGCGTCGTCAAGGCCCTCGGGAGCGGGAAACGCCCCGGCCGCGTCCATGATGGCGACCTCCGCGAACGACCCCGTGGGCATCGCCGCGGTCCCGACCACGCGATCGCCAGGGGCAAAGCCGGTCACGCCCGGGCCGAGGGACACGACTTCCCCGCACAGCTCGACGCCCGGGGTGAACGGCAGCGGCGGCTTGACCTGATAGGTGCCCTGGCACATCAGAACGTCGGGGAAGTTCGCCGGCGCGGCCAGGACCCGGACGAAGATCTGCCCGGCGCCGGGCTCCGGGTCCGGTACGTCGGTCAGCGTCATGGCCTCCCGCAGGTCGCCGAACTGATGAACCTGCCATGCCCTCACCAGATGCCTCCGCTCTCAGCTTTCCTCGACGCGCTGCTGCAGGCGGCTCATGCCGTGCAGCCACTTATCTGTGTCACTGGCCCTCAGTGCGTAGTAGCCGGCCACCTCCGGATGCGGCAGGATCAGGAAGCGGCCCTCCGTCATGCCGTTCCACAGCGCTTCGGCGACGGCCTCGGGCTCAATCGCTGCCTGCTGGAGCACCACATCGCCGGCCCGGCCCGAACCGGCCAGCATGCTGGTCCGGACACCCTGGGGGCAGATGCAGTGCACCAGGAGGCCGCGGTGGCCGTAGGTGGCGGCGAGCCATTCCGCGTAGCCGACGGCCGCGTGCTTGGTCACCGAATATGGTGCCGACCCGAGCATCGTGAGCAGGCCCGCGGCTGACGCGGTGACGACGAAGCGGCCGTGGCCCCGTGTGAGCCAGCCGGGGATGAGCTCACGCGACGCTCGCACGTGTGCCATCACATTGATGTCCCACGAGCGCTGCCACACCTCTTCCGTGCTGTCCCCACCGCTCCCGGCGGCGACGCCCGCGTTGGAGCAGTAGATCTCGATCTCGCCAACGTGCTCCCGGGCGGCGGCGATCAGGGCCCGGACGCCGTCTTCGGTCGAGACGTCAGCCGGGGCGGACCAGCCGCCGATCTCGCCGGCCACGGCCGCGGCCGCCGCCGCATCCAGGTCGTTGACCACCACGCGCGCTCCGGCAGCCGCCAGCCCTCGCGCGAGCGCACGGCCGATTCCGTTGCCCCCGCCGGTCACCACCGCACCCGACCCGCGCACGTTCACGATGTCTCCTCCGCCTGGGGTCCTGGCTCGATCCCGAGCATCTGCAGGTAAAGGCGCACGAGGTAACGCATGATCTGCGGCCGATCAGCCGGGCTGGCCGCGATCAACGGCGCGAACCGGACGGCCATACCCGACGCCGCGGTGGCGACCATGTCCGGCGGCGCGACCGGGTGCGCCACGCCGTCGGCCACGAGCTGGCGCACGAACCGCGTCATTCTCTTCAGCAGCCGCTCCCGGACGCCCTGCCACATGGCACGCAGTTGCTCGTCGGTCAGCGCCTGGTGTTCGAGCACGGTGATGAACGCCAGGTTTCTCGCGTACACGTCGACGAAATGCGTGACCGATGCGGCGGCCACCGCGACCTGATTATCCGGGTCTGCGCCGTGCGCCTCCTGGGCCTCCAGGAACGCATCCTTGAGCTGCTCGGTCAGCACACGGAACACATCATCTTTGGACGCGAAGTACACATAGAACGTCGCACGGGACACGTCGGCCCGCTCAGTGATATCAGCGACGGTCGTGCGCGCGTACCCGAGCCGGGAGAACGTGACCTTCGCGGCCGCGATCAGCGCAGCCCGGGTCTGGCTGTCGAGCCGGTCCCGGCCGGTCCGCACCGACCACAGCGTCGCGGGCATGGCGACCATTCTCCCAGCATTGACATTGACGTCAATGCCAGCCACGGTCCCGCCCAGCAGGATCCCCGGTTCGCCTGCGTCACGTATCAGACCGTAAGCAATTGGTTATATAGGTTGATATGTACGACCGTGGTGTGCTCTGCTAGGCCAAACTAGCCGCAACACGCCTTCTTGCGGCGGTGGGGGTAGTACGTATGCGCGAAAACGACCATGGCGTCGCGCCTAACGGCGGTATCCTCATGGCCGGCGTGGCCGGAGCCGCATCGGGGGAAGCCGTGGGCCCGCAGCCGACCGCGTCACGGGAGGCAGCGCCAGGCATCCCCACCGAGGAAGGCAGCGCCATCGTGACGCCGCCCCGGGCCAGGGGGGAACCGGAAACCGGCGCCGCGGGTGGTGGGCGCGAGAAGTTCCCAGCCGCCCCGGTGAGCGATCCAGGTCAGCCGGAGCCGGCGGTCGCGCCCATCGAGCCGGCCAGCACCTCGGCGCCACGGTCACCGCTCGGATCGGATCGGGAGAAGCACGCGGCCGAGCGCGGGCCGGTGGCCGTCAGGAGCTCCGGTGTCGTGGCGCGGCCGGTCGTCGACACGAGTGAACCTTCACTGGCCCGGGTGCTGGCCACGACGATCAGGCTGTGGGTCAGCAGGCGCCTCCGCAAGATCGGTATTGGCCCGCGCCGCCCGCTCTACGCCGGAGCAGGGGCCTCTCAGCGCAAGCCGGCCGAACCAGCCCGGTCGCGCAGCGCCTGGCGCTGGCGGCTAGCCGCGATCGTGCTTGCCGTCGCCATCCTGGCGCTGGTCGCCATACAGCTTTCCGGCGTGCTCAGCAAGCCCGGGTCCGCCAGCGGAACGGCGGCTGGCGCCGGCACCAGCGGCGCTTCATCGTTGTCGGCGGCCGCCGCGGCGCGCAATCAGGCGGCGGCGTGGGTGGCGCAGCAAGTGGGCAGCAACAACGTCATCGCGTGTGATCCGGTGGTGTGCTCTGCGCTGCTGGGACGCGGCATCCCGGCAGGCCGGCTCCTTCCGCTGCAATCGGCCGGGGCGAACCCCTTTGGCGCCGACGTGATCGTGGCCTCCCCTGCGGTTCGCAGCGAGTACGGCAGCGAACTCACGAGCGTGTATGCGCCCGGGCTGATCGCGAGCTTCGGCACCGGGGCTGCCCGCGTCGACGTCCGGGCCGTCGCCGCCGGGGGCGGCGCCGCCTACCGGGCCGCCGATCAGCCCGACCTGAACGCACGGAAGGCAGCGGGGGCACAACTCCTGCGCAACCCGCGCTTCCGCGCCACCGCGCAGGCCGCCCGCCAGATCACGGCCGGCCAGGTGGACGCGCGCCTGCTGGTCACGCTGGCCTCGCTGGTCTCCCAGCGCGCCGTCAGCGTTGTTTCCTTCGGCGGCACCGGACCCGGCGCGCCCGTACAGTTCCGGCAGGTCACCATCACCAGCCCCGGCGGCCAGGGCTCTGCCCTCACCGCCGACCTTGACCAGGTACGGACCCAACGAACGCCGTACCTGCCCGAAAATGCGACCATCGTCCATCCGGGAGGGCCGACCGTCCTGCGCATCGAATTCGGTGCGCCAAGTCTGCAGGGACTGCTGACCGGCGGAAATTCCTCCTTATTGACAGCGCCCTGGCGGTGAACGAGGTCACCGCCGGGGCGTCTCTCCTCGGGGCGGGCATTTTATTACCAATGAGAGGTGAGTAGCTGTGAGACCGTTTTTGAGATTTTTCCGGCTTTCCGCATTGCTGACGTTGCTCGGGGGATCCCTGGCTTTCTTGGCCGCGGTCGCCCCGGCCGCGTCCGCGTCCACCAGCGCTCCGGCAGCGACCCAGGTCGGCTGGGTTCGCTGCGCGCACCTGTCGCCGAACACTCCGGCCGTTGACGTTTACATGTATCCGTTCGGCAACGACAGCAACCCGACTGTGCTGAAGCACGTTTCCTACGGCAACGTCTCCGACTACATGGCCATCGCTGCGGGCCAGTACACGGTCGCGATGCGCCAGGCCGGCGCGCCCGCCTCCACCGCGCCGGTGCTTTCGACGAGCTTCTGGGTGAGTGCCGGGGACTCCTACACCGTGGCCGGAGTCGGGCCAGAATCCGGGCTGAAACTGCAGGTCCTGAAGGATGACCTGACGGCCCCGGCGGGCAAGACGCTCGTCCGGGTGATCCAGGCGTCGCTCAAGAACCATCTGGTCACGGTCAGCTACGGTTCGGACGTCCTGGCGAACGAGCTTGCCTTCGGCTCGGTCACGACCTACTCGGCTCTCTCACCGGGTACGGGAACGGTGAAATTCAGCGCATCGGGCGCCGCCATCTCCATGCCGGTGACCCTGGCCGCCGACACGGTCCACACGATCGTCGTGCTGGACGGTTCCTCCGGTCTCAAGGTCGACGACCTGACCGACGCCGCGGGCAGCAAGACGATGCCGATGGGCGGCGCCGCCACCGGCTTCGGCGGGATGGCGCGGAGCACCGGTCCCGGTTCCGCGCCGTGGCTGATGACCCTGGCGGGCGGGTCACTGCTCGCCCTGCTGGGCTTCGCCGGGCTGCGCCGGTCCCGGGTGCGCGCCGGAGCTCATCAGTGAGGAGGCCGCATACGCGGCTGCTTCCCATCGCGGCGCTCACGGCCGGCTTGCTGGCCGTGAGCGCCGGGGCGGTCGGGCTCATCGTCTCTAGCCACGCTCACGCATCGGTGGCCCTGCACCTGGTAGGCAAACCGTCAATCGTGCCGGTGCCCAGCCAGACGGCGGAGGCGCCGGGCGGCCTGGCGGACGCGCCGGCGCCGGCTCTCCCGGTCGAGCTGACGATCCCTACCATTGGGGTGCACGCCTCGATGGTGCATCTCGGCCTGGAGCCGAACGGATCGCTCCAGGTCCCGTCGAGCATCGCCGTGGCCGGCTGGTACACCGGCAGCCCGCGGCCCGGCGCCGTCGGATCGTCGGTCATCGCCGGCCATGTCGACTCGCTGAGCGGTCCGGGCGTCTTCTACCGGCTCGGCACGCTGCGTCCCGGCGACCGCGTGTACGTGAGCCGGGCCGACGGGACGATGGCGGTCTTCAGCGTCACGAAAATACAGACATACGAGAAAGACGCGTTCCCCACGGCCGAGGTCTACGGACCGGCTCCCGACCCCGAACTGCGCCTCATCACGTGCGGGGGAACCTTCGATCCGGCGACGGGCCACTACCTCAGCAACGTCGTCGCCTATGCGACCCTCGTCCCGTAGCGGCAAATGAGCGCAGGTCGGCTGCTCTCAGATGGGTTTCGGCCCGTATGTAGGGTAGACGTTCCATGTGCCACAGGATGAGGACGGCCTGAGCCCGGTCCCGCCGCCACCGCGGCGCCGGCCGTGGCATCGGCGTGCCCGGGAAACGCCGCGCGAACGGCGGCCGGGCTGGCGCGGCTGGCTGCCGGTGATCGCGCGGCCGCTGCGCCGCGGCGTCTTGCTCTTCATCATCGTCCTGATCATCGAATACCTGGTGATCCCGGAACTGACCGGGGCCAGCAAGGACCTGCACCTGCTCGGGCAGCTGAACCCCTACTGGCTGGCGGCCGGGGTGATTCTCGAGGGCGTGTCGCTGTTCTGCTACGGCCTGCTGACCAGGGCCCTGCTGCCTCCCGAGGGCAGGCCCAGCCTTTCCCGGCTGTTCCGCATCGACCTGGCCGCCGCAGCAGTCGCGCATGTCATCCCGGCCGGGACGCTGGGCAGCGCGGGAATCGGGTACCGGCTTTTCACGGCCGAAGGAATACCGGGCGTCGACGCCGGCGTAATGATGGCCGCGAAGGGCATCGGGTCCACGGTAGTGCTCAACGTGCTGCTGTGGATATCGCTGGTCATCTCCATCCCGCTGGCCGGCTTTCACCCCATCTACGTGACCGTCGCCGTCGTCGGCGCGGTCGTCATGCTCGCCGTCGGCCTGCTGATCCTCGGCGTGACCCGCGGCACGGGCCGGGCGGTGCGCATCATGCGCGCTATCGGGCGCCGGTTCCCGAGGGCCGGTGACCGCCTCGAAAACGTCATCCGGGACGCGACCGCCAACCTGTCGGCGCTCGCCCGTGACCGCCGGGTGCTGGCCGAATCGCTCACCTGGGCGTCCCTGAACTGGATGCTCGACGCGGCCTCACTGTGGTGCTTTGTGGCGGCGTTCGGCCGGTTCGTCAATCCGGCGGAGCTATTCGCCGCCTACGGGATAGCCAACGTGGCCGGCGCCCTTCCGGTGACGCCCGCCGGGCTGGGCGTCGTCGACTCCGTCACGCCACTGCTGCTGGTGAGCTTCGGGGTAACCCGCAACGTGGCGACGCTCGGCGTCCTGGGCTGGCGCCTGGTCAACTTCTGGATGCCGATCCCGGCCGGTGCCGTCGCCTACGCCACGCTGAAGGTTCCGCGCGGCGCGGGCCTGGGTGCGATGCGGCAGGCCATGGCGGGAATGATGAGCCGCGGAGACACGACCGGCGAACGGTTCCCGCCGCCGTCGGCCAGCCCTGCCAGCACAGCCGTAGGCCCTGACGGGACCTCCGCAGGCCCCGACGGGACGTCCGCAGGCCCCGACGGCACGTCCGTCGGCCCCATCGGCACGTCCGTAAGATCTGAGGACGGTACGTCCGTCACCCCACCGGGGCGGCCGGACGGCTCTCCCGCGCAAGCGGGACCAGGTAACGACACAGCCGGCGGACCGGCAAGGGGAGACTCCGTGTTCGGTGATGCACCGTGACCGCGGACAGGCCTGACCGCGCCGGCCGCACCCAGGTGGGCGACGCCCCGGCCGCCGATTTGCGGGCTGCCGAAGAGGACGCCGCGGATCTGGGGAAGTCCGCGTCCGGCGAGGGGAACACCCCCGGTACGGCGACCGACGAGGCCGAAAGCCGCGTCCAGCAGGCCGTCGACGCGGCCAACGCAGTGGCGGAGGAAACCGGCGGAATGGGCGAGCCCGGCCGGCCCATGAACAAGCGTTCGCCCTTCTATATCGGTCTGACCGGCGCGGCCGGGGTCTTCTTGACCTACGGGCTGGTCGAGCTGATCACCCGGTCGCGGTCGATCCTGATCATCATCGGCCTTGGCCTGTTCATCGCCGTGGGCCTCGACCCGGTGGTCAGCTCGCTCACCCGCCGCGGCCTGCCACGCTGGGCCGCGGTCCTCGCCGTCCTCGCCGCGCTCGTCGGCGTGATTGCGATCTTTCTCGCCACCGCCATCCCGCCGCTCACCTCGCAGACGACGGCGCTGGCCAAGCAGGTCCCCAGCTACCTGCACCAGCTTCAGAATCACAACTCCGAGCTGGGCAAGCTGAATCAGAAATACCAAATTCAGCAGAAGCTGACGAGCCTGCTCACCAGCAAGGGCTCCTCGCTCATCGGCGGGGTGCTCGGGGCCGGCGCCCTGGTCCTCACCACCGCCTCGTCGATCCTCGCCGTGCTGGTGCTCACGGTCTATTTCCTGGCCGGGCTGCCCAGCATCAAGCTGTTCGCCTACAAGCTGGTCCCGCACTCCCGCCGCCCCCGGGTCATCCTGATAACGGACCAGATCATGGTCAAGGTCGGCGGGTACGTGCTGGGAAACGTCCTGACATCGGCGATCGCCGGGCTCGGCACGTTCTTCTGGATGCTTGCCTTCCACATTCCGTACCCCGTCCTGCTGGGTCTGCTCGTCGCCATCCTGGACCTCATTCCCGTCATCGGGTCGACGGTCGGCGGGGTCATCGTGACCCTGGTGGCCCTGACGGTCTCGCTGCCCACCGCGGTGGCCACACTCGCCTTCTACATCTCTTACCGCCTGGCCGAGGACTACCTGATCGTGCCGCGCATCATGGGCCGCACCGTCGAGGTGCCGGCCGTGGTCAGCCTGGTGGCGGTGCTCATCGGCGGCGTGCTGCTGGGGATTGTCGGCGCTCTGGTCGCGATCCCGGTGGCCGCCGCGATCCGCTTGATCCTCAACGAGGTCGCGTTCCCGCGGATGGACAAGAGCTAGCCCGCGGGCGCGGGTAAGCGAAGCTGCCCGGCGACCGGCGACCGGCGACCGGCGGCCGCGCGCTGGTCCCGCGTCACGACGACGCTCGGTCCGAGCACGTTCAGCTCGAGCTCACCCGCCTGGTCACCCGCCTGCCGGGTCGCCGGTGCCACCGATGATCACCGGCGGCCCGGAATCGTTGACGCCGCGCCGCTGAACTGGCGCGCGGACCGGCCGGTGGTAGAACTCGCCCCCTCCGCGCGGCTCGGGTGCCCGGTCCCGGGAACACCTGCAATCGAACTTGTGTTCGCCTATCATGAGGCTACGACATTCCGATTGAGGTTCAGTCGTACATGTGTTCTAATTATCTTCATGAGGGAGGTCAAGCGCATGAAAGATCCGAGGTCGGAGGGCATCTCCCGCTCCGCTGCCGTCGCGGCGCGCCGCGGGCGTGGCGCGTCCATCACACCTGCGCTGCGCCAGTTCGTCCCTTCCCTCAGTATCCCCGCGGCCGTACGCCCTGTCCTCCCCTCCCTCCGCCCGGACCGTGAACCGCATCGCCCCTTCGCATCACCCACCGCACCCCCGAGGCGGTCTCTATGAAGAGCATCAAGGAACTGGAACGCCGGCTGGCCGAATCGGTGCTAGCGCGGGACGCTGCCCCGCGCGCCTATGACGGCACCCGGCAGCCCGCCCTGGACGACCTGGACCGGGTACCCGCGGGCGACCGTACGGCGGCGTTCTACGCGGTACCGGAGCACGCCGTCCCCGGCCGGGGATACGGGCGTGGCGCCGGATCCGGCCGCGAACCTGCCGGTGATGACGCACCCGTCCGGGGCGCCGCGGCACCGGACCGTACCTCACGGCTCATCAACCAGGGCCGGGGCAGTAGCTACCACCCGGGCGTCATCCGGCGGCACAGGGTCGCCTTCGGTGCCGGTGGCACCGCCCTGGTGCTGATCATCGTCCTGATCGCGCTGCTGCTCAGTGGGGGGGCGTCGTGGCCCGCCAGCGTTCCGGCCATGCAGGCCGAGATCACCACGGCCTGCCAGAACCCGGACGTAACGTCCGAGCCGGGACAGGTGAACTTCGCATGCGCCAAGGCAACGCAGCAGATTCTGTGGGTGTTCGCACTGCTGGCCAGCTCGGGTAATCCGCACTTCGCCGACCAGAAGACCGGCCGGATGGGGCTGGAGCCCATCGCCCCCAACCAGGGGTCCGAGGTCGCCTGGTCGCTGAACCTCCACCACCCCTACGACCCGATGAACCCGATCGACAGCCTTGAGGTCGCCGCGCGGGCCATCAACAACATCATTGGCGGTGCGTCGGTCATCGGGGCCAACGGCAGCCCGTCGGTCCAGCCGGGGCTGGAGGGCTATCCGGCTAACTGTGCCCGCTACACCGGCTCATCCGCGATGACCTCACGGCCAGGTTTCCCGAGTGTCTGCTCCGGCGCGATCACGACCCCCGGCCAGGAGGCGGCCCTCGTCGCCGATATCTACAAGAAATGGGCCGTCGGCGCGACGCCCGGGGCGGCCCAGGACGCGGCCGTGCTGTTCGCCAATGCGGGGAACCCGGGAAACCCGCAGGTGCAGGCGATCCTCGAGCATCTGTCGCAGACGAACCTGTGAGGCAGTTCCACAACCGCTAGTCCCCCCGTGTCCATCCCTCCGGCTCAATCGCGGAAGAAGGTGATTCTGTGAACTCCACTCGCAAGCCCTGGTGGCAGCAGGCGACCGCGCTCGTCAGCCTGAGCGCGGGCGGGGCGATAACAGGCTTCGCCTTCGCCCCGGGCACGGCGGATCAGGTCGCGTCGCCCGCCAGCATCCCGGTGACGCTGACCGCGCTGGATCACGCCGCCCGGCCTGCGGCGCAGGACGACTCGGCCGTTCGCTCGGCCATCGTCAGCGTGGCGAACTATTACCTGCGCATGGCGCAGAGCAAAACCCCGGCCGAGATGGAGGCGCTGATCTGGCAGCGCGACAGCACGGACGGGGTGGACCATGGCGAATCTTGCGCAGCCTTTGCCAGCATGACCCTGGCGCTCGCGGCGCAGATGGTGGGCCGGCAGAGCTGGGTGACCGGCGGATCCACGTATCCGTGGCCGCTCCAGGACTGGGCCGACGTACGCGTCGACCCGAACCCGGCGTCGCCCGGTATCACCTCGGTTCTGCAGGACGCGCAGGCGCATCAGCGCTGGCACCCCCTGGGCGACGGCTATCAGCCCCTCCCCGGCGACTGGGTCCTGTTCGACGGCCACGTGGAGGTGGTGACGAAGTACTCCGAGGGTGTCCTGTCCACCGTGGGTGGCGACTCGCTGCCGAACTTCTCGGTCAACGCGCACGAATACCCGGGCCCGCTGGCCGCGCAGGGCGTGGCCGGATTCATCAGCAACGGAAATCTCCCCTCGGCGGCCAGTTCTGCGGTGGCGGGCTCTACCGCGAGCACGCCGGCGGCGGCCGGTACGCCAGCACCGGTGCGGTCGGCTACCGGCACCCCCACGGCGGCGCGCAGCGGTTCGGGTACGCCTGCCACGCAGCAGGCCGCTGAGCAGCCGGCGGGAGCGCTGGCGGCCGTGCCCGGCACCGCCGCGGTGGCCGCGGACACCGGGGCGGCCATTCAGGCGGACGGCGCGGCCATTCCGGGAGTCCCGCAGGCCGCGGCCGCCGCCGCGGGGCACGAGCCCGGCACGCGACCGGCGGCTCCGCACCAGGCGGCGTCCCCCCGGGCGGCCGCGGCCACGCCCCAGGCGGCCGGCCAGAACGGCACCGGCCACGATGCGGCACTGGATGTTGCCATACCTGGAATGCCAGCGGCGGTCGCCGCCGGCGCGTCCGGCGCGATTCCGTCCGCGACGTACACGCGGAATCAGTCGGCGGCGCCATCCGTCTCACCTTCGGGACCGGCGTCCGCCTCGGCACCCGCATCGTCGGCGGCACCCGGGACGCCCACGGAGCGCGCCTTCATTGATGAGGTGGCAACGGGCGCGGTCGCCGCCCAGCGGACCTACGGCGTTCCGGCGTCGGTGACGATCGCACAGGCGATCGACGAGTCGGCGTGGGGTCAGAGCACGCTGGCCACTCAGGACCACAATCTGTTCGGGATCAAGGGCACCGGGCCCGCCGGCAGCGACTCCCTTCCCACCCAGGAGTTCGAGAACGGTCAGTGGGTCACGGTCAGCGCGCAGTTCCGCGCCTACCAGAACGTCGCGCAGAGCATCGATGACCACAGCAAGCTGCTCGCCAGCAGCGGGTACTACACCGCGGCCATGGCTGAGCGGCAGGCACCGGACCGTTTCGCCCAGGCTCTCACCGGCGTCTACGCGACCAATCCGGATTACGGCAGCAACCTCATTGGCCTGATGCAGGGGTACAACCTGTACCGCTTCGACACGGTGACCCCGTCCACGGCGGCATCGGCCACGGCCGCGCGGCCGGCCGCACCCTCACGGTCGGCCGCCCCGGCCACGAGGGTGCACCCGGCTGCCGTCAAGCCGGCCGCCACCGCGACCGCTCCGGCCCTCTCCACTCCGCACGCCACCCCGAGCCCCCGCGCCACCACGGCACCCCCGGTCACCGCACCGCACGTCACCACCCCACGGTCGGCGACGCCATCCGCCGGCACGACGCCGCTCACCGCATCGCGCGCCACGACCACACGAGCCGCCACGGCCGGCAGGCGTCCCGCGCCCACCCCGCACGCCGTGGCCACGGCC
>PLRW01000140.1 GCA_003164955.1 Actinomycetota bacterium | reverse complement strand
GCGCTGGGGACGCGTTCTTCGCGGCCCGGCGGGCACGCGTCAGGCCTGACGGCATACGGGTTCCTCCCGGCTCGGTGCCAGGGACCGTCAGCGAGCCCTCTGCCAGCCCGCGATTCCAGGGGTGAGCCCCATCACCCATACGCCTTTCATTCTGCCAGAGCCAGCAGGCGCGGGCGAGGCTGCGGGCGGCGGCCTCCGCGCTGTCATACCGCCCGCACGGCCGCGCCTGCCTCACCGCTACGGCTACCCAGCACCCGCCAGGGCCGGGCGGCCCGCCCCGCCGCACATGGCCGAGATGTTCCCCGTTCCAGGTGACGATCTGGATCACCTCCGACCCCGGCAGCAGCGGCGCGCGGGCTGTCCTGGCCGACAGCCGGACCTTCTACGGCGAAGAAGGCGGGCCGGCCTGCTGCGGCGGTGCGGCGGCAGAGTCATCAGGGGCAACGGCGCCGGCTGGCCCTTGCTGCTAGCAGGCTGACGCCAGACCGGAGAACCATCGATGACGCTGGGCGGCTGTGCTCGCCGGGCTCTGGCGGGGATTCTTTTGTCCCGGCCGGGTGCCGCCGCCCGGCGCCTATCTCAGCTGGGTGGCTCAACGGGGTGCTCAGCTTGCGGTGATGACGGGCGGATGCGCCCGCTAGCCATGATGAGGGGAACGGCAAGAATCATCGCGGCGGTCAGGAACAAGAATGCGGCGGCGGGTGAAACCGCTGTCCACAAGATGCCGGCCAGGGCGCTGGCGGCCAGGTTGGCGCCCGCTTGGACGGTGGCGAGCAGCCCGAACGCGGAGCCCCGCAGGGTCGCCGGGGCCAGTCGTGCCCGCGCCCGGAGATCCGGCCGGGCTCGACGGCCGGGCCGCTGCCAGTTCCGGCGCTGCATCCCCTCATGACCCCGGGCGAGGTCGCCGACGTGTTCGGGGCACCGCCAGAACTAACGGCAGCGCCTCGGGTTCCTATTCAATCCTGGGAAGGGAAATTAGTAGCCATGCAACCAAGAAAATTCGGCATCCTCTCCGCCGTTACGGCACCGCCTCCCGGCCCGGGAGGGGAATGGCCGGACGCGCGGCCCGAGCCACCTGGGCCGTGGGTGCCGGGGGAGCCGTTGAGGCTCGGCTCGGCCGGCTGGGTTCGAACGCGAGCAGGAGTCCCCTCGGGTCAGGCCTTCCAGTCGGCCAGGACCGCCTCGGTGTCCGCGCCGGGCACCGGGGGAGGTGTCGGGCGGGCCGGGGGCGTGCGGGAGAACCGGGGGGCCGGGGCCGCCTGCTCAACGCCGTCGAGGGTGATGACCGACTCCCGGGACGCCATGTGCGGATGCGAGCTCACCTCGCCGAACGACAGCACCGGGGTCACGCACGCGTCCGTGCCGGCGAAGATCCGCGTCCATTCGTCGCGCGGCCGGCCGGCGATCACCTCGGTGAACCGGGCGCGCAGCCGGGGCCAGCCGGACCGGTCGCCCTGGCCGGGCAGGTCCTCGTCCGCGAGGCCCAAGCCCGCCAGGAGTGCGGCGTAGAACTGGGGCTCGATCGCGCCCACCGCTATCCACCGGCCGTCGGCACAGGCGTAGGTGTCATAGAACGGCGCGCCTCCGTCCAATAGGTTCGCGCCCCGGTCGTCGCTCCAGGTGCCGGCGCCGCGGAAGACCCATGTCATCTGCATCAGCACGCTGGCGCCGTCGACCATAGCCGCGTCCACCACCTGGCCCTCGCCGGACCGCTCGCGTTCCCATAGCGCCGCCAGTATCCCGGTGAGCAGGAACATGGAGCCGCCGCCGAAGTCGCCGACCAGGTTCAGCGGGACCGTGGGCGGGCGGTCGGCGGGACCCAGCGCGTGCAGCGCGCCGGTCAGCGAGATGTAGTTCAGGTCGTGCCCGGCCTGCGACGACATCGGGCCATCCTGCCCCCACCCGGTCATCCGGCCGTAGATGAGCCGGGGATTGACCGCCTGACAGTGCTGCGGGCCCACGCCGAGGCGTTCGGCCACACCGGGCCGGAAACCCTCCAGCAGCACGTCGGCCTTGGCCGCCAGCCGCAGCACCAGATCCCGGCCGCTGTCCGCCTTGAGATCGGCGGTCACCGACCGGCGGTTCCGCAGCAGGTAGTCCGGCTTGCCCCCGGTCAGGCCGAATCCCGCTACCGGCCGGTCCACTCGCACCACGTCGGCGCCCAGGTCGGCGAGGATCATCGCCGCGTGCGGCGCCGGGCCCAGCCCGGCGAGTTCGATCACCCGCAACTCGTGCAGCGGACCGGTCATGCAGTCTCCTCTCAAACTCAACGATGACTCGCCGGCTGACGTGCTGTCCTACCGGGGGCGGCGGCAGGTGCACCCCTACCGGGGAGGGGCGGCGGCAGGTGCACCCCTACCGGGGGTGACGGCCAGGGCACGGTTGCTGTGCATGAGGCCCTCCTGCATCACGGTTGCGATCAGCGTCCCGTCCCGGTGGAAGATGCTGCCCAGTGCGAGGCCGCGCACGGTGCCCGTGGCCGGCGTGGACTTGGCGAACAGCAGCCAGTCATCCAGCCGCACCTCGTTGTGAAACCACATCACGTGGTCCAGCGAGGTGAGCCGGCTGACCTCGGGCCGGCCCCGGGGCCGCAGGATCACCGAGACAAAGGTCAGGTCACTGACGTAGGTGAGCACCGCCGAAGGGCTGACCAGGCGGCCGTCCCAGCGGCCGCGCGTCCGGAACCACAGGTCGTCGGAGAAATGCGGTGCCGCGTCGCCGGAAGTGGTGGCCGCGCGCAGGTCGAACGGCTGGTCCGGCCGGAGCCCCGTGGCGCGGTACCGCCACACCATGGACGGACAGGATTCCGGGTCCGGAACGGGCGGCATGGCGACCTGGTACTCGGCGGCGGCACGGTCGGTGGTGAACGACGCCTCCAGGCACAGGATCGGCCTGCCATCCTGTATGGCGGTCACCCGGCGGCGGCGGAAGGTCCGGCCGTCCTGCAGTGGGTCCACCTGAAAAACGACGTGCTTGCCCGTGTCACCGGGGCGCAGGAAGTAAGCGTGCAGCGAGTGTGCCGTCGCGCCGTCGTCGCCGATGCTGCGTTCGGCCGCGACCAGGGCCTGTGCCGCCACCTGGCCACCGAACAGGCGGTGACCGGGTTCCCCGGCAGCGGTGCTGCGGAAAAGACCGGCGTCGAGGTTCTCCAGGTCCAGCACTTCGAGCAGGTCACGCAGGCCGTCCACGGGCCGCTCACTGACTTCCCGGGCGCCTGCGTCCGGGCTCGTCATTCGCCACGCCAGGCCGGCGGCCGCTTCTCGGCGAAGGCCTGTGCACCTTCGCGGGCGTCAGCCGACTTGAGGATCGGGTTCGTGATCGCCTGCTGCTTCTCGAACGCTTCGTCGCTGGACCAGTCGGCCGCCCGGACGATGATCTCCTTGGTCGCCACGATGGCCAGCGGCGCGTTCGCGGTGATCCTCGTCGCGAGTTCGATCGCCCCGGCCAGCGCCTCGCCCGGCCGGGTGACCCGGTTGACCAGGCCGTAGCGCTGCGCGTCCGCGGCGGAGAAGAAATCGCCGGTCAGCGCGTACTCCATGGCGATCTGCTGCGGGATCCGCCGGGGCAGCCGGATCAGGCCTCCGGCGGCGGCAACCAGGCCACGCTTGACCTCGGGAATACCGAACTTCGCGTCGTCGGCCGCGATCACCAGGTCGCAGGCGAGCGCCAGCTCACACCCGCCGGCCAGGGCGTAGCCCTCGACCGCGGCGATCAGTGGCTTCTTCGGCGGCGCCTCGGTCAGGCCGGCGAGCCCGCGGCCCGGCAGGACCACGATCTCCCCGCGCAGGAACGCCTTGAGGTCCATCCCGGCGCAGAACGTCCCGCCCGCCCCGGTCAGGATGCCGATGGACAGCTCCTTGCGCCCGTCCAGTTCGTCCATCGCGGCCGCGATGCCCTTGGTGACGGCGGCGTCGATGGCGTTGCGCGCCGCCGGCCGGTTGATGGTGATGATCAAGATGCGGTCGCGCTGCTCGACAAGTACGTCGTCGGTCATCGAGAGTTCCTCCGGGTCTGTGAGGAGGGGAGGGGTCAATAGAGGAGGTCGACGACCCGGGTATCCGCGCCGGGGAGCAGGTACTGGCGGACGGCGCGCATGTGCTTGGCCCAGTGCTTTTCCGCGCCGTCGCCGTCGCGCGCGTTGACGAGTGTCACCAGCTTTTCGTAGGAGCGCAGCGCGCGCCGGTTGTCCGCCTCGATCTCCACCGGCGCCCGCGTGGTCTCGGTAAAGGTCCGCTCGATGTGCCGGTTGATGATCTCGGTGAGCATCCCGACCACCGCGGTCAGCGTCTTGTTGCCGGATAGCTCAACCATGCTCTGATGGAACGCCGTGGTCATCCGGCCGAACGCCAGCGGGTCCTCGATGCTCTCGCGCACCTGGTCCAGGGCGGCGACGAGCCGCGTGCGGTCCGCGGCGGTGCCGCCCTCGGCGAGCTGGCGGGCGGCGGCGGGCTCCATGACGATCCGCGCCTCGTAGACGTCCTTCAGCGTGGTCCCGGTCAGCGTGAGCAGCATGCCGAACTGGGCCGCGGCGGCCTCGGGCCCGGGCACGGTGACCCGGGCGCCGCCGGGTGGCCCGCGCCGGATGGTGACCAGGGAATCCGATTCCAGCAGCCGGAACGCTTCCCGCAGCGTGGGCCGGGAGACCCCGAACTGTCCCATCAGCTCGGGCTCGGTGGGCAGCCATTCGCCGTGGGTGAGCTCGCCGCGCGCGATCATCTGGCGGATCCGGCTGGCCACCATGTCGGCCATCTTCTGCGGCCGGACGCGGTAGTCGTTCGTGCTGAACGAGCGCACGCCCACCGGTCTCGTCACGGCGCCATCTCCGTTCCGGACAGAATTGGGTGGGCCCATGCTAACCGACAAAGAATCTAAATTCCTATAACGCGGAACCTCGGGGAAGGCGGCTGGGCGGCTGATGCGGAGGCCCGGGCCTGCGGACCGCCAGCGCGCCGGACAGCCGGCCTGCGGCCAGTCGGCGGGGCACCACGGGTATCTCCGTCGCTTTATAGTTGACATGAACTAGTTGATCATAAATAGTTGACTCTGACTAAGGAGAACGCATGGCGGTACGGCGCAAGGTCAGCAACATGCTGGCGCTGGCGGTGCTGGCCTACCTGACGCAGCGGCCGATGCACCCTTATGAGCTGAGCCGGACACTTCGCGACAACGACGACGCGCGGAGCATCAAGTTCAGTCACGGGTCGCTGTACATGGTGGTCGGGCAGTTGGCGAAGGCCGGGCTGATCGCCGAGCAGGAGACCAGCCGGGAGGGCCAACGGCCCGAGCGCACGGTGTACGCCATCACGGACGCCGGACGGACCGAGTTCCGCGAGTGGCTGACCAATCTGCTGGTCGAGCCGGACCACGAATACCCGCATTTCGTGGCGGCCCTGTCCCTGGTGGCCGCGCTGCCGCCGGACGAGGTCGTTCGGCTGCTCGGTGACCGGCTGGTCCGGCTGGCCGCGCAGCAAGCCGAGGTCCAGAGCGGGATCGATGGTGCGCTCGCCGCCGGGCTGCATCCCCTGTTCCTGATCGAAGAGCAATACCGGCTCGCGATGCTCGGTGCCGAAACGGCATTCGTGACCGATTTCATCGAGCAGATCACGAATCCCGAAACGGGGTGGGGACCCTCCTGGGCCGAGTTCCACCGCCAGGCCGCAGCCAACCGCGGCCCCAGTTAACCGCGAACCCCCAGCTAACCGCGAGGCCACAGGCAAAGGACAAGACACATGATTCGCAGCGCACTGATCATCGGCGCCGGCGTGGCCGGACCCGCGGCGGCACTGGCGATGCAGAAGGCCGGCATTGACCCCATCGTTTTCGAAGCAGACCCCGAATCCGCCGACGGCGTCGGAGTCTTCCTGACGGTGGCGTCCAACGGAATCGACGCGCTTCGTGTGCTCGGCGCCGACCGGGCCGTCCTGGCGGCCGGGTTTCCCACACCGGGAATCACGCTGCGCAGCAGTACCGGTGAGGCGCTGGGCGTGGGTAAGACCGGCCAGACGCTGCCCGACGGCACCCTGAGTCAGACCATCAGGCGAAGCGACCTCTACCGTGCCCTCTATCGGCAGGCGGCCGACCGGGGTATCCGGTTCGAGCACGGGAAGCGGCTGGTCGCAGCCGAAGACCGCGGTAACGCCGTGCGCGCGGTGTTCGCCGACGGCAGCGAGGCGACCGCAGACATACTGATCGGCTGCGACGGCGTCCACTCCACCGTCCGGCGGATTATCGATCCCGCCGCACCGGCCCCGGCCTACGCACGGCTCCTCACCACCGGCGGCTACGCACGTGGAGTGCGCGTCGGCACCGAGCCGGGCAGCTACGAGATGATCTTCGGCAAGCGCGCCTTCTTCGGCTACGCCGTGGCCCCGGACGCCGACGTGTGGTGGTTCGCCAACCTGGCCCGCCGCACCGAACCGGGCCGCGCCGAGCTTGCCGCGGTCAGCCCCGGCGAATTGCGTCGGTCCCTCCTCGAGCTGTACGCCGACGACGCCGGACCGGCCAATGCCCTTATCGCCGCCAGCCCGGACATCATGCCGCTGACTCCCATCCACACCCTTGGCCACCTGCCGACCTGGCACCGAAGCCGCATGATCGTCATCGGCGACGCCGCGCACGCCCCCTCGCCCACGTCCGGCCAAGGCGCTTCGCTATCGGTGGAGGACGCCATAGTGCTGGCCAAATGCCTGCGCGATCTGCCCACGCCGCAGGCCGCATTCGCCGCGTTCGAGGCTGCCCGCCGCCCGAGGGTGGAGAAGATCATCAAATGGGCCGCGCGCATCAACAACAGCAAGGTCGCGGGTCCATTCGGCCGGGTTGTCCGTGATGCGATGATGCCCGCGATCATGAAGATGACCGCGGACAGCAAGGCGCTCCGCCGGACCTTCGACTACCACCTCGAGTGGGACGCTCCGGCTCGCGCGGCCGCCTGAGCGCGACCGAGACGGGCCCTGCCATCGAGACGGGGCCTGCCATGAACCTCCTCGATTGGCCGTCGCGGGTCCCGGCACCAAACGGGCGGGATCAGATAGTTTCTATAGATTCAATAATTTAGGGCATGTTAGCCTGGCGGAGTACCCGAAATACCCCGGGATTGCGTGCCGGTCCCGGCGAACTGGAGGACGGCTCAGTGCGTGACGCGGTAATCGTGGCGGCAGTGCGGACACCGGTAGGCAAGCGCAACGGCGGGCTGTCGGGGGTGCACCCGGCCGACCTGTCGGCACTCGTGCTCAAGGCGCTCGCCGAGCGCACCGGGATCGACCCCGCCGTGGTGGACGATGTGATCTGGGGCTGCGTGAGCCAGGTCGGCGAGCAGACCTTCGACATCGCCCGGAACGCGGTGCTCGGGGCGGGCTGGCCCGAATCCGTGCCGGGCGTGACCGTCGACCGGCAGTGCGGCTCCTCGCAGCAGGCGGTGCACTTCGCCGCGGCCGGAGTGATCTCCGGGCAGTACGAGGTGGCCGTGGCCGGTGGCGTGGAGTCGATGAGCCGGGTGCCGATGGGCGCCTCCCTCAACGGGGCGCTCCCGTTCGGCGAGGGTTTCCTGGCCCGCTACGACGGCGTCGTCCCCAACCAGGGCATCGGCGCGGAGATGGTCGCCGAGCGATGGAACCTGTCCCGTACCCAGCTGGACGAATACAGCCTGGCCTCGCACGAGAGGGCCGCCGCCGCGCAGGACGAGGGCGGGTACGACGAGCAGATCGTGCCGGTGACCGCGCCCGACGGTACGGTGGTCACCCAGGATGAGGGCATCCGCCGTGGCGGAACGCTGGAGACCCTGGGCAAGCTCAAGCCGGCGTTCAAGCCGGACGGCGTGATCACGGCCGGGAACAGTTCGCAGATCAGCGACGGCTCGGCCGCGCTGCTCATCACCACCAGTGCGAAGGCCGCCGAGTTCGGGCTGACCCCGCTGGTGCGCATACACACCGCGGTGCTGGCCGCCGCCGACCCGGTGATCATGCTGACCGCCCCGATCCCGGCCACGCAGAAGGCCCTGCACCGCAGCGGTCTCACCATCGACCAGATCGGTGTGGCCGAGGTCAACGAGGCCTTCGCACCGGTGCCGCTGGCGTGGCTGGCCGAGCTGGGCGCCGACCCCAAGGTGCTGAACCCGAACGGCGGCGCCATCGCTCTCGGTCACCCGCTGGGCGGCAGCGGGGCCCGCGCGATGACCACGCTGGTATACCGGATGCGGGACCACGGGATCCGCTACGGGCTCCAGACCATGTGCGAGGGTGGCGGCCAGGCCAACGCCACCATCTTCGAACTGCTCTAGCCAAGTACGCGGGCGCGTACGCAGGCAAGTACGCGGTCTCCAGAGCAGCCCGAGCCCGGGGAGCAGCACATGCGGCGTACCGTTTACGAGCCGGAGCACGAGCAGTTCCGCGAGGTGGTGCGGGAGTTCCTGGCGCGAGAGGTCGCGCCGCACGGGCAGGCCTGGGAGAAGGCCGGGATCGTGGACCGGGAGGTGTACCGGTCGGCCGGCAAGCACGGCCTGATCGGCTTCAACGTCCCGGAGGAGTTCGGCGGCGGGGGGGTCGACGACTTCCGGTTCAACGCGGTGGTGACCGAGGAACTCGCCCAGGGCGGCCCCGGCACTCCCGGGTTCAGCCTGCACAACGACGTCATCGCCCCGTATTTCACGTCGCTGACCACCCCGGCGCAGCGGCAGCGCTGGCTCCCCGGCTTTGCTTCCGGCGACCTGATCGGCGCGATCGCGATGACCGAGCCGGGCACGGGCAGCGACCTGGCCGGCATCCGGACCCGGGCGGTCCCCGACGGGGACACCTGGATGCTGTCCGGGGCCAAGACCTTCATCTCCTCGGGGATCAACTCCGACCTCGTGATCGTGGTCGCCCGGACCAGTGCCGATCCGGAGGCCGGGCACCGGGCCTTCAGCCTCCTGGTCGTGGAGCGGGACATGCCCGGCTTCACCCGCGGCCGGAACCTGGAGAAGATCGGCCTGAAGTCCCAGGACACCGCGGAGCTGTTCTTCGATCAGGTGCCGGTGCCCGCGGCCAACGTGCTCGGCGAGCTGGGACAGGGCTTCTACCACCTGATGCACAACCTGCCGGCGGAGCGGATGTCGATCGCCATCAGCGCCGTGGCCGGGGCCCGGGCGGTCTTCCGCGAGACGCTGGACTACGCGAAGAACCGCCAGGCGTTCGGCCGGCCGATCGGCTCCTTTCAGCACAACCGGTTTGTGCTCGCCGAGCTGGACACCGAACTGGACCTGGCCCAGGTCTACGTGGACCGCTGCCTGGAGGCCATGGGCACGGCCGAGCTGACGGCGGTCGAGGCGGCCAAGGCCAAGTGGTGGACGACCGAGCTGCAGAAGCGCGTGATCGACGCCTGTCTCCAGCTGCACGGCGGCTACGGCTACATGATGGAGTTCCCGGTGGCCCGCGCCTACCTGGATACGCGCGTGCATACCATCTACGGCGGCTCGACGGAGATCATGAAAGAGATCATCGGCCGGGACCTGGGCGTCTGACCCGAAACGGGCACAGGCCGGAGCCATCCGTCCGTGCGGAGCCTGCGTAACCGGGAGGGACCTGCTAACGTCCTTGCTGAACACGCATTCAGCAAGGAGGGCGGTGCCGGATGAGCGACTGGCCGGACCATGCGATCTGGTGGCAGCTCCACCCGATCAGCTTCACCGGCGCCGAGTCCGCCGCGCGGCCGGACATGCGCCCGGGCACTCGCCCGGGCCCTTCCCCGGCGCACCGGCTGCCCAGGATCGAGGCGTGGCTGGACTACCTCATCGACCTGGGGTGCAACGGCCTGGCCCTGGGGCCCGTGTTCGCCAGCGAGTCACACGGCTACGACACCGTCGACCACTACCGCATCGACCCCCGCCTGGGCACCGGCGATGACTTCGGCCATCTGGTCGCGCAGTGCCACGAGCGCGGCATCAGGCTCCTGCTGGACGGGGTGTTCAACCACGTCGGCCGGGGCTTCCCGGCGTTCCAGGACGTCCTCGCGCACGGACGTTCGTCGGCCTACGCGTCCTGGTTCGTGCTCGACTGGGACGCCCAGGAGCACGCGGGCGGACCGGGCCAGGACGCGGGCGGGCCGGACAAGGACGCGGGCGGACCGGGCCAGGACGCGGGCGGGCCGGACAAGGACGCGGGCGGGCCGGACGAGGACGCGGGCGGATTCCGCTACGCGGACTTCGAGGGGCACCACCGGCTGGTGGCGCTCAACCACGCCGAGCCCGCCGTCCAGGACTACGTTGCCGACGTGATGCGGCACTGGCTGGACCGCGGCGCGGACGGCTGGCGGCTCGACGCGGCGTACGCGGTGCCGCCGGAGTTCTGGCGCACGGTCACGGACCGGGTCCGCCGCGATCACCCGGACGCCTGGCTGGTGGGAGAGGTACTGCACGGTGATTACGTGGCGGCCGTCCGGGACGGCGGGCTGGATTCGGTCACCCAGTACGAGCTGTGGAAGGCGATCTGGAGTTCCCTCAACGACCGGAACTTCTTCGAGCTGGCCTGGGCCCTCGGCCGGCACAACGACTTCGCGGCCGCCTTCCTGCCGCTGACGTTCGTCAGCAACCACGACGTCACCCGGATCGCCAGCCGGCTCGAGGACCCGCGGCACCTGCCGCACGCGCTGGCCATCCTGTTCACGGTGGCGGGCTCGCCGTCCGTATACGCGGGGGATGAGCAGGGGTTCCGCGGCGTCAAGTACGAGCGCGCCGGCGGTGACGCCGAGATCCGCCCCGAGTTCCCCGCCTCGCCGCAGGACCTGCTCCCGGACGGCTGGCCCACGTACCGGCTGTACCAGGACCTCATCGGGCTCCGGCGGCGCCATCCGTGGCTCGCCCGGTCCGCCATGCAGGTGCTGACGCTGCAGAACGAGTCGTTCGGCTACCTGGCCACCCGCCCGGACGGCGGCTCCGGCCTGGCCGTGCTGCTGAACCTTTCTGACGACAAGTCGACATTTCCGCTCGAGGTGGCGGGGACCGTCACGAACGTGCTGGGCAGCGACGAGGCGGCCGCGTCCGGAACCGTGGAGCCGCACGGCTGGGCCATCCTGGAGCTGAGCCCGTGACCGCCCGGCTGGGCCATGCTCCGACCGGCCATCGTGGAGCCGGGCCCGTGACCGCCGGCCCCGGGCTTCAGCCGTGACCGTGCGGCGCATGGTGCCCGACGAGCGGCGCGCCCTCATCCTGCGGGCCGCCCGGGACCTGTTCAGCCAGTGGCCCTACGCCGAGGTGTCGGTGGCCGACATCGCTCAGGCCGCCGGGGTCTCGCCGCCGCTGATCGTGTTCCACTACGGCAGCAAGCGGTCCCTGTACCTGGCCCTCCTGCAGGCGGCCGCGGACGCGATCCGGGCCGGCCTGAACGAGCTGCCGGGCCCGCCGTCGCTGGACCGCCTCCGCGCCGGCGTCCGGTTCTACGCCGGCTACGCCCGTGACCACCGGGCCGGGTTCCTTTCCCTGCTGCGCGGGGGCCAGGGCATGGCCGAGGCGGCCGCCCTGGTCGAGGCGTTCCGGGATGAGCTGGCCGGACAGATCCTCGCCGACCTCAGCACGGCAGGCCAGACGCCCGCCGACGCGGACCCGGCAGGCCAGACGCCCGCCGACGCCGGCCCGGGGGGCCCGCACCCGGGGAGCGCGGGCCCGGGGGGTACGGGCCCGCTCACATTCCTGGCCGTGCGCGGTCACCTCGGCTACGTCGACGCGATGGTCGTGCACTGGCTCGCCCTGCCCCGGGACGACCGGAATCGGATAACCCCCGCCATGATCGCCGACGTCGCGGCCGGGGCCTTCACCGGCGCCCTCACCGTGGCTATCCCATGATCGGCGTCGCCTTTCCGTAGCATCGGGCTGTGTCGGAATTGATCCGAANNGAAGATCAACTTCACTACTACATGTAGACCAGATACTGCAATCTCGTCCAACATCTTGTGCGGAGGGTCCTCCGCTTGGCGATTCTGCAACAGCCCGCATGTGCGGATTTCCGACGCCGATCATGCCGGGCGGCTTTGATTTGGGGCAGGGTGGGGCGCATGGATGCTGACGACGCCGGGCTGCTGCCGGTCGACCCGCTGGACGTGCTGCGCAGGCGGCGCAGTGTGAAATGGCAGACCTACCCCGCCGACGTGCTGCCGCTGACCGTGGCCGAGATGGACTTCGCGCTGGCCCCGCCGGTGGCCGACGTGCTGCGGGAGGCCGTGCAGCGGTCCGACGCCGGGTACGCGCACGCCGTCCCGGACCTGGGCCGGGCCATCGCCGGGTTCGCGGCCCGCCGCTGGAACTGGGACCTGGACCCGGCCGCGGTGACCGCGGTGACCGACGTCGGGGTCGGCGTGGTCGAACTGCTGCGCGCGGCGACCCGCCCCGGGGACGCGGTCGTGATCAGCCCGCCGGTGTACCCGCCGTTCTTCGACTGGGTGCCCGAGGCCGGGGCGCGCATCCTGGAGGTCCCGCTGGCCCACGGCGCCGACGGGTGGCACCTGGACCTGGCCGGGCTGGAGGCGGCGTTCGCCACCCACCCGGCCGCCTACGTGCTGTGCAACCCGCACAATCCGGTCGGCCGCGTGCACACCGCCGACGAACTGGCCGCGCTGGTCCGGCTGGCCCGGATCTACCGGGTCACGCTGGTCAGCGACGAGATCCACGGACCGCTGGTGCTGCCCGGCGCCTCCTTCACCCCGCTGCTGACCGTACCCGGGGCCGGCGAGGTGGCCGTTACCGTGCTGTCGGCCAGCAAGGCGTGGAACCTGGCCGCCCTCAAGTGCGCCGCCGTCGTGGCCACGGCGCCCCGGATGGCCGCCCTTACCGGCCGGTTCCCGCCCGACACCAAGTGGCGGATCGGTCACTTCGGCGTGCTGGCCGCCGTCGCCGCGTTCAGCGAGGGGGAGGCCTGGCTCGACCGGCTGCTGGCCACGCTCGACCACCGCCGCACGCTGCTGGCGACCCTGCTGTGGGACCGTCTGCCCACGGTCGCCTGGCACCCGCCCGCGGCGACGTTCCTGGCCTGGCTCGACTGCTCGGCCCTCGGCCCGGACGACCAGGCCCGCGACCGTTTCCTCGATCGCGGGCGCGTCGCCCTCGAACCGGGGCTGCATTTCGGCGCGGCCGGCAGCGGCTACGCCCGGCTCAACTTCGCCACCAGCGCCGACATCCTCGATCAGGCCACCGCGCGGATGGCCGCGTCGGCCAGCTGAGCCGGCCAGCTGAGTCCACCCGGCTCCGGCCGGGCGGCCGTGGCTGCGTGGCCGGCCCGCGCCCCCGGATCAGTCCGGTTAACGGGCCACATGCGAAGCCCCGGGTCGCGGCGAGGTCGCAGCGCCCGGGGCTTCGCACCATGTCCGTTAAGAATTGGTCCGTTAAGAATTGGTGATCTTTATCAGTCGCCCAGATAATCGGCGGGCAGGTTCGCTCCCGGGACCTGGCTGGGCGGCAGGATCGTGCTGTCGCCGGGGTAGGGCGTCTTCCAGTCGTGCGCGCTGTACCAGTCGAGCCGGTTGAGCTGGGCCGGGTTGGCGAAGTCCTGGATGGCGTTGCTGCCGTTGAAGCGGCCGTTGCGGCTCCACACCACCCACTGCTCGTAGATCGAGCGCTCCGAGCTGGGGATGCCGAGCTTGGCCGGCGACTCGGGGGTGAAGGCGGGCACGGGCCCCGGCGTCGTCGCGGCCCCGGCCGCGCTGGCCGCGGGCGCGCTAGTGGCCGGGGACGCGGGCGGTGTGCTGGCCGTCAGGCCCTGGGTCAGCGGGATCTGGTTCGGGACGACGTTGTAGGGGGTGAGGTCGGGCGTGTCGGTGAAGGCGCTGGTCATCGGCTCGGCCGCGCGGTCTTCCTGGTTCATCGGCGCGATGCCCAGCATCTGCTCGACGGTCCGCACCACATTGAGCTGCGTGTAGTAGGTGTCGTCGATGAGGCCGCGCTTGGCGTACGGGCTGGCGATCAGCAACGGGCCGCGGTGGCCGTCCACGTGGTCCGCGCCGTTCTGGGTGTCGTCCTCCAGGACGAAGACCGCCGAGCTCTTCCAGTACGGCGAGTGCGAGATCGTGTCGATGATCCGGCCCACGGCCAGGTCGTTGTCGGCCACCTCGGCGACCGGGTTGGGGTCACCGGTACCGACGCCGGCGGTGTGGTCGTCGGGCATCCAGATCAGGTTGAGGTTGGCCAGATTGCCGGACTTCACGCTCTGCGCGAAGGACTGGTCCCAGACGTCGGTCCGGTACTGGTCCGGGATGCCGAGGTCGAACGCCGGGTACTCGTGGTCGTCGATGGCGTTCAGCGAGGGGATGTCGGCGTAGGTGTTCACCGACGATTCCGGCACCGGAAGTGCGCCGGTGGCCTTGCCCTCGAGGATCTGGCTGTCCTGGTAGTACGCCGGCCAGGACGGGACCGGCGATTCCTGCTGCAGGAAGTTGTTGTACTCGCCGTACGCCTCGGCGGTGAGGCCGGCCGCTTCGGCCGCGTTCCAGATGAACCCGTCCCGCTGGTAGGCGAGCGCGTCGCCGCCCTGCGCCGGGTAGCTGCGGTAGAAGGCGCCGAACTCCTTCTCGATGTAGTCGTTCGCGTCGGCCTGGACGATCCAGTTGTGCCCGTCCGCCGACAGCGTGCCCTCGTCGTAGAAGTTGTCGAACAGCCCGAAGTTGCCGGCCAGCGCGTGCCCGTTCGGCGTGATCGTCTGACCGAACTGGGCCAGCGCCGGGTCGCTGTTGCCCTTGCCGATGTCGCCGAGGTCCTGGTCGTAGGTCCGGTTCTCGCGGATGATCAGGAACACGTGCTTGATCGGGGACGCGCAGCCGAGCTTGGCCGGGATCACCTCCGGCGTCGCCGTGCACGTCGCGGCGGCCTGGGTGGCGAGCAGGTGCGTCCAGTCATTGTCGGTGAACACCTGGTCGGTGTACGCCCCGAGCGCCGCGGTGGTCGGCATCGCGAAGTCGGTGATGGACCCGGTGTCGTCGTAGGTGTTGTGGCCGGTCACCGACTCCGCGCCGGGGGCCGTGCCGGGGCCCTTGTTGATCGTGCTCTCCGGGCCGCGCGCACCGATGCCCTTGTCGTTGGTCACCACGATCTTGCCCAGTGCCGGGTCGCTGGCCACGGCCACCGGGTAGAAGTCGGTCGGCAGCAGCCCCTGGTACTGCACCGGCTGGCGCGCGCCGCTGTAGTAGTACACGGCGATCGCGTTGTCCCGCCCGATGCTGACCAGGATGTGGTGGCTGTCCGGCATCGTGATCGAGTTCGGGTAGCTGCCGACCGTGGAGCCGGGCAGCGGGTTCACGTTGACGGTCTGCACCACGGTCGCGGTCTTCGGGTCGATCAGGGAGAACGTGTCGTCGTTGGAGTTGGCCACCATCAGGGTGCCGTCGGCGGCCAGGTACTCGGCGGTCGGCTCCAGGCCGACCCCGATCTCCTTGACCTCCGTGCCACTGGTCAGGTTCACCTCGGACACCGTGCCGGTGGTGGCGGCGCCGGTGATCTTGCTGGCCACGATGGCGGTCCCGTCGGACTCGTTGGTGAAGTCGCCGGGCTTGGCCGGCCGGCCGCCCTCGTTGGACACGAAGGCGTCGTTGCCGACCAGCACGACCTGCCGGGGTGCGCTGCCGACCTTGATGACCTGGGTCAGCTGGTTGGTCGAGGTGTCGATGACGCCGAGTTCGTTGACGCCGTTCAGAGCGACGTAGAGTTTGCTGCCGTCGCTGCTCAGCGCCATACCCGAGGGCAGGTCGGGGGTGGTGGTCGTGGTGGTGTCGAGGTTCGTGGTGGCCGTCTCCAGCGGGATCGTCACCGGGCCGGAGACCGTACCGTCCGCGGCCACGCTGAAGCGAACCAGGTCGGCCGTCTGCGGGAACCACAGCGTCTTGCCGTCGGCTGACCACAGCGGGCCGTCCGCGGCGACCGTGCCGTCGCCGATGGTCTTGTCGGTGCCCACGCCGGTGCCGATCTGCTGCACCACCGTGCCGGTCTTCAGGTTGAAGACGGTCAGGAAGCCTGTGAAGTCTTCCCAGCTCAGCGCGGCCAGGAACTGCCCGTTGGGGCTGATCGCCGACGACAGGAGCCGGCCGTTGCTGATCAGCAGCCGGGTGCCGATGGGGTTGATCCGCTGGTTGGTCGGCAGCAGGATCCCGTCGGCGTTGGCCGTTCCGACCTGGGAGGTGCCGAATCCGCCGCCCAGCGCGCCGGCCGCGGCGGCGGTGGCCAAGCCCGCCAGCATGACCACCGCGACGCCGGCCGCGGTGATCATGCGGACGGCGCGACGGTGCGCGTGCCGCCATCGTGGTGAGAGCAAACGTCTCATCTGATTTCCCTTTTCTCGGTGCCGCCGTATACCGGCCAGGCTCCGGTCATGGTTCTGAAGCTGCGGGGACTCGGGGAATGCCCAGTCTCAGGTGGTGGGTCTCAGGTGGTGTCAAAGCAGCCGTCGATCAGCGACAGCGGGTTGATGAGCTGCGCATAGTGCGGCCCGATGATGGTCGGGGAGCCGTTGACGGAGGCCGGGCCGTCCCCGTCGGCGGCGTAGCAGCCGTCGGTCTGGACGTCGACGTTGTATTTGGCGATGACCGGGTAGCCGGGGCCGGCCACCAGGTAAGTGATCTGGCACAGCCAGGCACCCGAACCGTCCTGCGGAATGTCGGGCGTGCCGCCCTTCTGACAGCTGGCCTGGCTCTTCAGGCTGGCCGCGGACGGCTTCGGGTTGCCCTGTTCGGTCTGCTGGAGGACGTAAAGGTTGGCGAAGGTGCTGCTCAGGGAGGTCTGCAGCCGCGGGGCGGTGAGCCCCGTCGAGCCGCAGCCGCTCGCGGTGAGGGTGAGCAGGGTGATCACGGCGGTCGCGGCCCCGGCGGCCAGTCGGCGGCTCATGAGGCACCGCCGATCGTGCGGCGCCGGAACACCAGCCAGGCGGCGGCGCTGCAGAGCGTGAACCACACCGCACTGGTGAGCAGCCCGTAAAGGAACGGCCCCACGTAGGCCGGCTGCTCCCAGAAACCGTGCCAGGCCGTGAACGGCGTGCTGAGGAGCACTTGCTGGCCCCACGCGGGCAGCGCGATCAGCGTCACGACCTGGAACGCCAGCGTGAGCACCACCGGGACGCCGATCCCGACCGCGCTGTTTCTGCTGGCCACGGAGGTGAAGATGGCCAGCGCGGTGAAACCGAGCACGGGCGGTATGACGGACAGCCAGCTCACCACGACCAGCTCGGTGGCGTGGCTGGCGGTTACGAGCTGGCCGCCGAGCCCGACCACCGGCTGCGTGCCCGCCAGCAGGCCCGCCAGCAGGTCGGTGATGATCAGCAGCACCATGGTGGCGGTCGCGAACGTCAGCGCGGCCAGGAACTTGCCCGCGAACAGCTCGCCCCGGCTGCGGGACCGGGTCAGGATCGTCTTCCAGGTGCCGAAGTGGTCTTCAGAGGAGAAGATGTCCCCGGCCACCACCGCGGTTCCCACGGGCAGCAGCCATTGGCCGCCGAACCCGAGGATCACCATCGGGATCGCGAAGCCGGAGGTGTGCACCCACTGGCCAAAGGCGGTATCGCCCGGCGTCGCACTCTGCACGTTCAGGCCGGCGACGATGACGAACGGCCCCACCAGGCACATCAGCGCGATGGCCCGCACCCGCCATTGGCCGCGCAGCTTGGCCAGCTCCAGCCGCCACACCACGAGCGTGCCGGATCGTTGCCGCGGGTCGCTGGGCCCGGCAGGCCCGGCGGCAGGTTCTGCGTACGCCGGCCACTGGTCGGCGGCGAGGGTCACGGTACCTCCTCGGTAACGGGCACGTTATCCGGCCGGGCCGGCGGGATAAACAGTCCAGCGGGCGTCTGTCTGGTCTCGCCGGGCTGGCCGGCCTCGCCGGTCAGCTGGAAGAACAGCGATTCCAGGGGCGTGACGTCGAGTTCCAGGCCCCGTATGGCCACGCCATCGCGGGCCAGCGTCAGTACGTACTCGTCCATCGGGTCCTGGGCTGCGAACACGACCAGGCCGCCGTCGTCGTGGCGCTCGGCCTTGACGCCCGCGCTCCGCCTGGCCTGCTCCAGGGCGGCGCCGTCGTCGCCGGTGCGCAGCCGCCAGACCGGATCGGGGGCGTCGGCGCGCATGGCGTCGAGCCGTCCGGCGAACGCGATCTTTCCCCGGTGCAGCACGGTCACCGCGTCGCAGATCTCCTCGACCTGGGTCATGTTGTGGCTGCTCAGGACCACGGTCACACCGTCCCGGGCCAGCTGGCGCAACGCGGTCCGCAGGTCCCGGATCCCGGCCGGGTCCATGCCGTTGGTGGGCTCGTCCAGGATCAGCAGCCGCGGGCGGCGCAGCATGGCCGCGGCCAGGCCGAGGCGCTGGCGCATGCCGAGTGAGTAGCCCTTGACCTTCCGGCCGCGCGCGCCGGCCAGGCCGGTGCGCTCCAGCGCCTGATCGATGAGCGCCGCCGCGTCGCCACCGTCGAGCCCGGCCAGCACGGCGAGGTTCCGGCGGCCACTGAGATACGGGTAGAAGCGGGGCGTTTCCACGAACCCGGCCACACCGTCGAGCCAGCCGGGGCCGGCCTCGGCCCGGGTGCGCCCGAACAGCCTCAGGGTGCCCTCGTCCGGCAGCACCAGGCCGAACAGCGCCGACAGCAGGGTTGTCTTCCCGGCGCCGTTCGGGCCGAGCAGGCCGTGCACCACCCCGGGGGTAACGGTGAAGTCCACTGCGTCGAGGGCGGTGGTTTCCCCGAACCACTTCGACACCCCGCGGGCTTCCACCACATGGCCCGTTGCTTCGGTCACGGCGCTCAACGTAGGGGGCCCGGGTTACCTAAACGGAAACAAACAGATGACAACGAACGAACGAAGCGTCGCGTTTCGTGTGAAGTTGTTTGCCGTCGTTGGTCGCGTGGCTCCCATGATCACTTGTGCGCATCGACGGCGTGGGCGCCTTGCCTGATGTGCTCTGCCGTCCGTAGCGTCACATCTGTCACTGCCGACACAGAAGGGACGTCCGGCATGGAGTCATGGGACCGCGCCGACCCGGAGGCCGCGATCGCCGCGGCCGCGGCCCGCTGCTCCAACTGGAACCGCTGGGGCCCCGACGACGTGCGCGGCACCCTGAACTTCATCGACGAGGCCGCGCGCCGCGCGGGTGCCGCCCTGGTGCGCCGGGGTGCCTGCTTCTCGCTGGCCCAGCGCTTCGACGCGGATGGCCCGCAGAAAGGCGCGTTCCGCCGCAATAATCCGGTCCACGTCATGCTGGCCTCCGGTCTGGACAGCGCGGAATCGCAGGGTTTCCCGCACGGCTTCAGCGGCGCCGACGACGTGGTGTTCACGCCTCTCCAGGCCTGCACGCAATGGGACGGCCTCGGGCACATCTTCGACCACGGCACGGCGTGGAACGGCCGGCCCGCCGCGCAGACGGTGACCAGCCAAGGGGACCTCGTCACCGGGATCGAGCGGGTCGCGGCGGACTTCGCCGGCCGCGGGGTGCTGCTGGACGTGGCCACGGCGATCGGCGAGGACGGCGAACTGCCGGACGGGTTCGCCATCACCCCGGACCACCTGGCCGCGACGATGGCGGCCCAGGGCGCGGGCGCCGTCGTCGGCCGCGGCGACATTCTGTGCGTCCGCACCGGCGCGCTGGCCCGGGCCCGGCGCGACGGCTGGGGTGACTACGCCGGCGGCCCCGCCCCGGGGCTGTCGTTCGGCTGCGCGGACTGGCTGCACGATACGGAGATCGCCGCGATCGCCACCGACACGTGGGGGTTCGAGGTGCGGCCGAACGAGTTCGACGACGCGTTCCAGCCGTTGCACCAGGTCGTGATCCCGCACATGGGCCTGTCGATCGGCGAGATGTGGGACTTCGAGGAACTCGCCGCCGACTGCGCGGACGACGGCCGCTACGAGTTCTTCGTGGCCGCCGCGCCGATCCCGTTCACCGGCGCCGTCGGCGCCCCCGTCAACCCCCTGGCCCTCAAATAACGGGCCGCCCACCCGGCTCCGCCCATGATCGGCGTCAGTATTCCGCAGTATAGGGAGACGCGTCAATCCCGCCACGGGGTTGGTGCTGGTGGCGGAGGTTGGGGTCGTGGCTGTGCTGGTGCTGATGTCGGGGGCCGGGCTGGTGGCGGTGCTGGCGGGGTCGTCGCTGGTGCGGGTGAGTAGTTCGGTGATGATGTCGGGGGTGGTGTCGGTGATGGTGGCGAAAAACGTGGCCTGGTTCATCGGCGCGTTCCACAGGACTTGGATGTCGAGGGCGGCGAATAGCTGGGCCTGGATGCGTTCGGGGAGCTCGTCCAGGCGGCCGGGGAGCTGGGGTAGCTCGTCTAGCAGGTCAATATCGTCGGTACGGGGGGTGCTGCCGGTGAGGGCCTTGAGCTGCGCGTCAACGGCTTCGCGTTCGTGGTGCTGGCGGGTGAATTGGGCGTGGATCCGGTCCCCTTTGGCCCCGCATGCCCTTTACGAGACTTAACGTGGCCGGATGATCACACATCACCGATGATGCTCCCCTGGCGGTGCGTCGGCGTCGGCGGCGGCGCAGGCGAAGCGCTGGCGACGGCGAGGGCGTCGGCGTCGGCGAAAGTGCTGGCGTCGCGGTGCGTGCGGGCGCGGCGGCGCGGGGCTGGCGGTCTGGGTGCGGGGCTGGCGGACGGGCGGGGTGTGAGTCACGTTGGCGGTGGCGAAGGCGCCGGCGTCGGCGATGACGTAAGCGAGGGCGCCGGCGTCGGAAGGTGAGGGTGGTTACAGGGGGGTCAGGGTGAAGCGGCCTTTGCCCATTTTGCGGGCGGCGCCGATACCGGTGTGGACACCGGCCCAGGCCAGGGCCTTCCACAGCACCTCGGCGCGGATATCGCTGTCATCGATGCCGATGACGCCGGTCGCGTCAGCATCTTCGATGTAGGGGTCGGCGCGCAGGGCCCGCTGGTTGGAAAGCTTCTGCCCGGTGCCGCTGCTGACGGTGGAGTAGCGTTCCCAGACCCCGTCCGGGGCAGTTTTGGTGGTCTGCCAGCCGGTGGGCTTGATGAGGGTGCGGACCAGTTCAGGGGGACACGGGCGGGCGCGGGAACTGATCGTGTCGCAGGTGGCGACGATCATCGACACCACGTGCAGCGCCGGGACGATGATCACCCCGTCGGGGCTGGTGTAGAAGGGGCGGCTGGCCAGGCGTTCGAGGTCGTCGTATTGCGGGCGGGTCATGTTAATGGAGGCGAGGTAGTCGTCGAGGGCCTTGCGGCGGGTTGATCTGCCCCGAGCTTTCCGGAC
>PLRW01000294.1 GCA_003164955.1 Actinomycetota bacterium | reverse complement strand
GTCCGGAGCAAAATTCACATTACGCCCACGCGGCGGCCATGTCCATCGACCCCAGAACGGCCAGGAACAACTGCCAGCCGGGCAAACCGTGCTCAATACGTCATTCCGAGCCACCGCCGCAGGCCAGGTGTCCTCATTCACGCAGGCCACCTAGCAGCCCGAGCTCGTGTCCCCCGGCCTCAAAATCGAAAGGCCTCCTCCTGGCCGCGGAACGCCCCTACGCGCGAGAGTCAAGGAAGCGTAATATAAAAGAGTTGCTCCGGACCCCGGCAGCGGCGCCCGCGAATATTGCGAGCGCGGCGCAGGATCTGGAGTTTTTTTTTACGTTCGGGCTGACGCGCCGGAAAGGCGCAGTGGCCCAGAAAGAGCAAGATCGCATCGGTTTCCGCACGGCGGATACCGCGGCCTTCGGATGTGCGTGTTACCCCCCAGATCCCCGGAGTACGGTCATGATCATAATTATCGGGCTCGTCATCCTCATAGCGGCGATAGTCGCCGGGGCAGCCGGCGTTCTGTCCAATGACGGCAGCGGGCACGCGCTTACCCACGGATTCGCAGTGCTCGGCTACCACGTCACCGGATCCACCGGCACACTGTTCCTTTACGGCATCGTGGTCGGGGTGATCGCTGCGCTCGGGCTGGGCCTGCTGCTGGCCGGCGCGCGCCGTACCTCCCGCCGTGGCCGCGAAGCACGCCACGGGCTGAAGGAGTCCCGCCGCCAGACAGCCGCCGTCCGTCAGGATCGCGACGACCTTCTCGAACAGCGCGAAACCGCCCGCGCCTACACCGCCAGCACGCTGGGCGATGGCCCGGCAGGCGACCGCCACCCCGGCGGAGACGGCGGTACCCCGCGCAACTGGCGGCACCTGTTCGGGCACCGGCCCGCCTCCCCGCAGGCCGCCCCACCCACGGAAGCGGAAAACGGCCATCCCGCCCCCGATATCCCCGCGGCCGCATCCGCCCCCGCGGAATAGCAGGTCTGGAACACCATCGTGGTGTCGCGGTTGGTGCCCTCCAGGCGCTTGCCGCGGAACAGCACCTCGCCCTCGGACGGCGCGATCAGGCCGGCGATGCACCGCAGCAGGGTGGACTTGCCGCTGCCGCTGCGGCCGAGCAGCGCGACGAACTCGCCCTCATAGACGTCCAGCGTGATGTCCTCGAGGACCGGCACTGGGTAGCCGTCCACGCCGGAGAACGACTTGCCCAGCGTACTGGCGACCCGGGGGCTGAAGCCGATCCAGACGCCTACCGGCACCCAGATCACGGACGACACCGCCACCACGACGGCGACCCGCAGGAAGGTCAGGAAGCCCGGGCCGAACGCGTGCCCGAGGATCCCCAGGCCCTGCTGCCCGGCGGCGATGTAGGCCAGCATGCTGTACAGGCCCCAGCCGAGCGCGGCCATGACGACCGCGGCAAAGGCGGCGTCCGCAGCCCGCCGCCGCGTCGCGTGGCTGACCAGGCTGCGGTCATCGATCCCGGTCGCGGCGCCCATCAGGTGGTTGACCGGTTGGGCGATGGCCCGCCGGCCCCGCCCGGCCAGGGCCGGCCAGCTGGACCGCCGCAGCAGGTCCAGCACCAGCGGAGGAAAGTGGCGGGCCGATGACCGGGCAGAACGCAGCCGCAGCGGGTCAGCGATGGACGTGGCGTTTGCGGTGTGCCTATGGTGGCAGGGCCCGTGATGGGTGGGCCGTTACCTAGGCGGTGTTGCCGGGCCATCGTTACTCCAGGCCCCGTTAGCGACACCTTACTTAGACGGACATCGCTTTCTTGGAGGTCTCGTGGCATCCCCCGTTGCTTCGCCGGACCCGAATGGGGCGCGCGCCACCGAAGACCGCCCGGCAGCTCCCATTGACCGGCGATGGCTGGTCCTGGTCGTAGTGGCCATCGCCCAGCTCATGGTGGTCCTGGACTCGACCATTGTGAATATCGCCCTGCCATCGGCCCAGCATGCGCTCGGGTTCCCCAATAGTGACCGGCAGTGGGTGGTGACGGCCTACGCCCTGGCGTTCGGCAGCCTGCTGCTGGTGGGGGGCCGTCTCGGTGACATGTTCAGCCGCAAGTGGGTCTTCATCACCGGCCTGGCCGGATTCGCACTCGCCTCGGCCCTCGGCGGCGCCGCCGTCTCATTCGGGATGCTGGTCGCGGCCCGGGCCCTGCAGGGGGCATTCGGAGCTGTCCTGGCGCCGTCCGCCCTCGGCACCCTGGTCAGCACCTTCCAGGATCCGCGCGAGCGAGGCAGGGCCTTCGGGGTGTTCGGCTCAGTAGCCGCCGGCGGCGGCGCGGTGGGCTTGATCCTCGGCGGGGCCCTCACCCAGTACCTCTCGTGGCGCTACACCCTGTACGTCAACCTGGTGTTCGCCGCCATCGCCATAGTCGGCGCGCTGATGCACATCCGCAGCACCCGGTCGGCTACCCGGCTGCGGATGGACTGGCCCGGAGCGATTCTGGCCTGCGCCGGGCTGTTCCTCATCGTCTTCGGCTTCTCCCACGCCGAGACCGCCGGCTGGACGGCCGCGCTGACGATCGGCAGTCTGGTCGCCGGCGTGCTCGTGCTGGCCGGGTTCGTGCTGGCCGAGCGGCGGGTCAGTCACCCACTGCTGCCGTTGCACGTGATCCTGGACCGTACCCGGGGCGGCGCGTATGTCGCCGTCTTCCTGTCGGGAATCGCGATCTTCGGTGTCTTTCTGTTCCTGACCTACTACATGCAGCTAATCAAGGGGGATAGCCCGCTGACCACGGGGCTGCTGTTCCTGCCGCTGATCGGGTGCATCCTGATCAGCTCTAATCTCTCCAGCGTTGTGCTGCTGCCCAAGGCCGGCCCGCGCGCCCTGATCGCGTCGGGAATGCTGCTGGGTGTAATCGGGATGATCTACCTGACCCGGCTCACAGTGACCTCCAGCTACCTCGGCGGCGTTCTGCCCGCGCTGCTCGTCATGGGCCTGGGCTTCGGCCTGATCTTCGCCCCGGCCATCAACACGGCCACGGCTGGGGTTCAGCGCCAGGACTCGGGCGTGGCCTCGGCACTGGTCAACACGATGCAGCAGGTCGGCGGTTCGATCGGAACGTCCGCGCTCAGCACGATCGCGCTGACGGCGACGACCAGCTACCTAGTGGCTCACGGTATCGGCCCGCTGGCGCAGGCGACCGGGGCCGTCCACGGCTACACGCTGGCCTTTACGGTATCGGCGCTGCTGTTCGGGCTGGGCGTGATCCTGGCGATCGCCCTGCTGCCGTCCCGCCACCGGCTCGAGGAACTCAGGAGCGAAGCCGCGGCCCCCGCACCCGCCCCGGCCGCCGTGGAACCCGCCCCTGCGCCCGCGCCGGAATCCGCCCCTGCGCCTGCCATGGAACCCGCCCTCGCACGCGCCGCCGAACCCGCCGCCGCGACGCGCTTGGAGACGCACGCGATCCCCGTGGCTCTGCTTTGCTGTTCGCCGGTGATCAACCCTAATTCCAGATCGCCGGCCGCGCCGATCCTCTAGCCGTCGCGGCCAGGTGCGGACGGAGCGGGTCACAACGGATAGGAGCCGGTTCCGTGGCTGTGCTCCGGTGTTCGACGCCTCACAGGTCGGGGAAGGAGCGGCCGGGGTCGTGCTCGGACAGCACGGACGCCGGCCCGATGAGGCTCTTGTCCGGTTCCCCGATGACCTGCCCGGACTTGCCCTCGTAGTCATACTTCCGCAGCACGTACTTGATCGCTTCGAGCCTGGCCCGCTTCTTATCGTTGCTCTTGACCACCGTCCACGGCGCTTGCTCCGTGTCGGTGTAGTGGAACATCGCCTCCTTCGCATCGGTGTAGGCATCCCACTTGTCGAGCGACTCGATGTCCATCGGGCTCAGCTTCCACTGCCGGACCGGGTCGATCCGGCGGATGATGAACCGGGTGCGCTGCTCCGAGCGCGTCACCGAGAACCAGAACTTCGTCAGGTGCAGCCCGGAGCGGACCAGCATGCGCTCGAACTCCGGCGCCTCCCGCATGAACTCGCTGTATTCCGCGTCCGTGCAGAAGCCCATCACCCGCTCCACGCCTGCCCGGTTATACCAGGAGCGGTCGAACATGACGATCTCGCCCGCAGCGGGCAGATGCGGCACGTAACGCTGGAAATACCACTGCGTCTGTTCCCGTTCGCTCGGCCTGGCCAGCGCGACCACCGTGGCGCCGCGAGGGTTCAGGTGCTCGGTGAACCGCTTGATCGTGCCGCCCTTGCCGGCCGCATCGCGGCCCTCGAACACGATTACGATGTGCTCGCCCGTGGACTTGACCCAGTTCTGCAGTTTGACCAGCTCGACCTGCAGCGGGCGCTTGAGGTACTCATACTCCTCCCGCGTCATCTTCTCGGCGTACGGGTAGTCCTCGCGCCACGTGTCGACCACCCGGCCGTCCGGCCAGCGCAAGACTGGGTCATCGTGTTCGTCGTCGTCGTCAACGCTCAGCCCCGCCGTAAGGACCGGATCGGACGCCCAGTCCTCCGGCACCGCATTGAACGCAGAAGCGGATTGACTAGTCATGTTCTCAGCACAGCACCTTCCCGGCCCACGGTCACGACCCGGGCTGGATCTAGCCCGGCCAGTCGCTGCCCCAGCACAAGCCGTGTGCCGCAAGTGGCAGGGGAGAGTGTAATGAGGGTGATCCTGACCGGCGGTACCGGGTTCGTCGGTTCCGAGGTGCTGCGGCAACTGGCCGACGGCCCGGCCGTGACCAAGGTGACTTGTCTGGTCCGCAGGCCGGTCGAGATTGAGTCACCGAAAGTGGTCGGTGGTGCTCGGCGACTTCACCCTGGGTCAGCCAGGAAACTGGATCGGCGAGCACCTGGCCCGCCAAGGCGCGGGCCAGCGACCACGGGTGAGCATATAGTCCCCGGCAGCGCGACTATTACGGTCTCTGCCCTCATGAGGCGACCTTTGGCTCACTGCTCGGGCGGCTTCCTCGTCTCCCGCCGCTGCTTCCAGGGCTCGACGCCGGAGCCGGCTATTCACCGCCGAACTTCTTGATCTCCTCGAACTCGGCCTCGGTCAGCTCGCGCGGCACGTCATCCCTGGCCACCTTCGAGCTCTGCACATAGTGCCGGATGCTGTCGACGATCTCGGGGTTGGCCAGCGTGGTGACGTCCCCCACGTCAGCGAAGTTGGAGATCGACGCGATAACCCGGCGCATGATCTTGCCCGACCTGGTCTTCGGCATGTCGGGCACGATCCAGACGTTCTTCGGGCGGGCGATTTTGCCAATCTGAGTATCGATCGCCGCGCTGACCTTTTTCTCCAGCGCCTTGCTCGGCTCGAAGCCGGGCTTGAGCGAGACGTACACCTCCACGACGCGGCCCCGGATGTCATCGATCACCGGCACTGCGGCGGCCTCGGCCACCTCAGGAACGGTGAGCGCGGCGGACTCGATCTCCTTGGTGCCCAGCCGGTGCCCGGCCACATTGATCACGTCGTCGACCCGGCCGAGGATCCTGAAGTAGCCGTCGGCGGCCTGGAGAGCGCCGTCGCCGGCGAAGTAGGGCCAGTCGTGCCAGTCCGTGCTGTCCGGGTCCTTGTTGTATTTGCGGTAATAGGTGGCCACGAATCGGTCGGGCTGGCCCCAGATGCCCTGGAAGATGCCCGGCCACGGGTTGCGGATGCAGATGTTACCCGCGTTGCCGCTCCCCGCTGGTACCTCGTTGGCGTCCTCGTCGTAGATCACCGGGTAAACGCCGAGGACGCCGGGCCCGCAGCTGCCGGGCTTCATCGGCTGCAAAGCGGGCAGCGTGCTGCCGAGGAAACCGCCGTTCTCGGTCTGCCACCAGGTGTCGACGATGGCCGCTTTGCCCTTGCCGACCTCGGAGTGGTACCAGCGCCAGACCTCGGGCTCGATCGGCTCACCCACCGTGGTCATGTGCTTGAAGTGGTAGTCATACTTTTTCGGCTCCTCCGGGCCGACCTTACGCAGCATCCTGATCGCGGTCGGCGAGGTGTGGAAGATGTTCACCCCGAGCGTCTCGGCAACCCGCCACGGCCGGCCGCCATCGGGATAGTTGGGCACGCCCTCGTAGATCACCGTCGTCGTGCCCAGGGCCAGCGGCCCGTAGACGATGTAGCTGTGGCCGGTGATCCAGCCGATGTCAGCCATGCACCAGTACACGTCATCGGGGTGGATGTCCTGGTAGTACTTCGACGTCCCGGCCACGTAGGAGAGGTAGCCGCCCGTGCTGTGCACGCAGCCTTTCGGGCGGCCGGTGGTGCCGCTGGTGTACATCAGGAACAGCGGTGCCTCGGACGGCATGGATACCGGCTCGACGGTCGCTCCCCGATGCTCGCTGAGCAGCCCGTCGACGAAGAAGTCACGGCCGTCGGCCATGGGAGTCTTTGAGGCGTACTGGCCGTCCCGGCGCCGCCACACAAGCACCTTGTCGACCTCCTGGCCTTCCTGGCGGGCTGCCTCGAGCGCCTCGTCGGCCTTGGCCTTGTGGTCCTGCATCTGGCCGCTGCGGTAGTAGCCGTCCATCGTGATCAGGACGCGGCTGCCAGAGTCGGCGATTCTGTGCCCGCAGGCGGTGCCGCTGAACCCGCCGAACACCTGCGAGTGAATGACGCCGAGGCGGGCGCAGGCCAGCATGGTGACGGGCAGCTCAGGCACCATCGGCATGTGCAGCGTTACGCGGTCGCCGGTCTTCAGGCCGACTGAGTCACGCAGCACCGCCGCGAACTCGTTCACCCGACGATGCAGCTCCGAGTAGCTGATCGCCACGTGTTCATCGGACTCCAGCTCCGGCACGAAGATGATCGCGGTCTTATCCGGCCTGGCCTCGGCGTGCCGGTCCACGCAGTTATACGAGGCATTCAGCTTGCCGCCGACGAACCACTTCCAGAATGGCGGCTTACTGGTGTCCAGGGTCGTGTGCCAGGGCTCATCCCAGACGAGCAGGTCCGCGTACTCCTTGAAGCAGTCGGGGAAGTGCTCCTCGCTGAACCGGTCGAAGATAGCCGGATCCTTCGCATTAGCCTGCTCAACGAACTTCGGGGGTGGTGGGACGTACTCCTCCTCGCGCCAGTGCACCGCGATCTGCGCCTCGGAGGCCTGCGCCCCCGAACCCTGGGGCTGCTTGCTTTCTGCCATTGCCTTGTCCTCTCGCCGGAAGATCAGTTTCAGGGAACGGAGGGCAGGCCTGCCTGAGCCTCATCGAGCAGGCCGGCGCACACGCCGAACTCCCGCAGCTCATCGCAGACCGCCGCCTGGCGGGTGAACGCCACTGTGTCGCCTCGGTTCAGCGAATCCCAGCACAGGCCATCGGCCAGTGCCAGCGCGCGCACGGTCACCGAGCCCAGTGCCGGGATCGGTTCCGTCTCGGCCGCGCGCCGCAGGGACCACGCGTCACGCTGGGCCGCCTCGGTATTGGCCACCGCCTGCAAGTGCGCGAGCAGCACCGACAACTCTCCGGCCAAGTACTGCCGCGTCATTTCCATCGCCAGCCCCGCTGGCCCGTGCCGCCATACCCGCGGATATGGTGTGCACCGGGTCTACATCGCACCCGGCACCGCGCTGCTGCCCATTTCAGGCCGCTCCCAGGCTCCGGGAATTGAACTTGGGTCTTACCTCGCGGGCACCCGACCTCAGAGCACCAGGGCCGAAAGTCCCGCCGTTAAGCCCTAATCACGTGATCTCCGGCACGCATCACGGTACAAGTGCGGAAAGGCATCGTCACCCTGATCCGGATAGCGGTCCGACTGACCTGGAACTTTGACGGCGTGGGATGGGTCGAGCTAACCAAGCCGCTGTTCAGCAGGGCGGGCGCTCAGGCCTGGCGTCGTGCCGCCATCAGCCGCAGGATGAGCGGAGTGAAGATCAGCTGCATGGCCAGCTCCATCTTCCCGCCCGGCACGACGATGATGTTCGGCCGTGACATGAACGAGTCGTGCAGCATCGACAGCAGGTAGGGAAAGTCGATGCCCTTCGGCCTGGCGAACCGGATGACGACGTAGCTCTCGTCGGCGCTCGGGATGTCGAGGGCAATGAACGGGTTTGACGTGTCCACGGTCGGCACCCGCTGGAAGTTCACGTGCGTGCGGGAGAACTGCGGGCAGATGTAGTTGACGTAGTCCGGCATGCGCCGCAGAACCGTGTCGACCACGTCTTCGCTGGTGTAGCCGCGGGCTGTCTTGTCCCGGTGCAGCTTCTGAATCCACTCCAGGTTGATGATCGGGACAACCCCGACCAGCAGGTCCGCGTGCTTGGCGACGTCCGCCTTGGCGGTGACCGCGGCACCGTGCAATCCCTCGTAAAAGAGCAGGTCGCTGGCAGGGGCGACGTCATCCCACGGCGTGAACGTCCCGGGCTGCTGCCCGTAGGGCTTGGCCTCCTGCGGGTCGTGCAGGTATTTGCGGACTTTGCCGCGGCCTATTTCGCCGTACTCGCGAAATAGGGTCTCGAGCTCCTCGAGCAGGTTCGCCTCGGGCGAGAAATGGCAGAAGTGATGGTTGCCTTCCTTGTCGGCGCCCGCCGTTGCGACCTTCATCTGCTCCCGGTCGTACCGGTGAAACGAGTCGCCCTCCACGATCGCCGCGTTGATCCCCTCGCGCCGGAAGATGTGCTGGAAAGTCCTGGTCACCGAGGACGTACCCGCACCGGACGAGCCGGTGACGACGACGATCGGATGCTTGGCCGACATCTGTCCTCCTCCGGTCACCCGGTCCGGAACAGGGACCGGATGTTGAACAGCGAGTCGTCGAAGGCCGACTCCTCTGCGCGGGCCTGGTCACGGTGGTAGCGCTCGATCCGCTCGACCTCGTCCCTGGACCCCAGGATCAGCGGCACGCGCTGGTGCAGGTCCGCTGGCTGAATTTCCATGACGCGCCCGCGTCCGGTGCTCGCGCCGCCGCCCGCCTGCTCGACGATGAACGAGACCGGATTGCACTCATACATCAGCCGTAGCCGCCCTGGCCCGGATGGTTCCTTGCTGTCCTTGGGGTACAAGAAGACACCGCCGCGGGTGAGTATGCGGTAGGTCTCCGCCACCAGCGAGGCGATCCAGCGCATGTTGAAGTCCCGGCCTCGCGGCCCGGTCCCGCCGGCCAGGCACTCCTGGATGTAGCGGCGCACCGGCGGCTCCCAGAAGCGCTCGTTGGAGGCGTTGATCGCGAACTCCGCGCAGTGCTCGGGAATGCGCAGCTGCGGGTGAGTCAGGACGAACGCCCCGATGTCGCGATCGAGGGTGAATCCGTCGACGCCATCGCCGGTAGTGAGGATCAACATGGTGGATGGCCCGTACAAGGCGAAGCCCGCGCACACCTGAGCGGTGCCCGGCTGCAGGAAGTGCTCGGCCCGCGGCTCCGCTACCGGGTCGGGGCTGCGCAGGATCGAGAAGATCGTGCCCACCGAGACGCTGGCGTCGATGCTGCCCGGGCCGTCCAGCGGGTCGAATAGCAGCAGATACTTCCCGCGCCGCCCAGTTGCCGGGACGGGGTAGATGTCTTCCATCTCTTCTGACGCCATGGCGGCCAGGTACCCGGTCCATTCCGTCTCGCCGATCATCACCTCGTTGCTGATGAGGTCGAGCTTCTTCTGCGCGGCGCCATAGCCGTTCGCCACGCCGGCGCCACCGGCAGCGCCGGCGAGCGCGCCCCGGCTGACCTGGTTACTGACGATCTTCACGGCCGTCGCCACCGCGTTGAGCAGCCCCGAGAACTCACCAGTCGAGCCGGGATGGCGGTGTTCGGACTCGATGGTGTACCGGGTTAGTGTCTTGCGCTCCTCACGCACAGCTGGCCTGCCTCTCGCCGGATACGGCACCACTGCGAGAACCCCGCCATTGTGGGCCCAGCCGATCGCGTGCGGCACGGGGCGAAGGTCCTGACCAGGTCCGCAACCGTCCCTGATGGGGCGAGCTCAGGCTCTGGCCGCAACGCACACTGGATCTTCCGGCGACGCCTCGCCGTTCGGCCTGCCGCGCCAGCAGCTGGCCCGGCCGGAGGTCAGAGGTCAGAGGTTCATGAGGATAGTCGTGACGGGTAGGCCGAACCGGCGCTCGGCCTCACGAGGCAGGTCAGCCTCGAGCCAGCGCGAGACTCGCCGGGGCAGAGTAGCCACGATGATCTCGTCGAACTGATGATCGGCGGATATTTTTTCCATGGCCTCGAGCGGGTCGGAACTGCCGAGTTGCCCCTCGACGGGGAGGTCCAGCGCGGCGAGGTTGCCCAGCATCTGCTTGAGCCGTTGCCGAGCCTGCACGGTCGCCTCCTCATCGGTGGCCGGGCCAGCGTAGTCCGTCGACCACCACCACGTGCCGGGATGGCTGAGTACAGTAGCGGCTGCATCAGCGTCATAGTCGGCGGCGCTGGTGTTCGGAACGAGCACGAAAAAGGAGCAGGGTCCCGACTTGATCCTTTTGCGGAGTTCCTCCCGCAGATCGGCACCATGCAGGGTCTGGTTCGCGACCACAAGGTACCTGTGCATGACGATCACCACTTCGAATCTGTCCCGCCCGCGGACTGCTCCGGAAATTTGAACGGCGGCTCCGCCAGTTCCCGGTCCTGCGTCACCTGGATATTCCGGCCTGCCGGGCTCACTTAACGATTTGGCACCGGTCCGGGACAGAACGCAAGAGGCGAAAGCACCAATCTGTGTCAGTTGGTTAGCGGTGCCGCGGACCCCAGGTCTGCGTCCCGGCTAACGCCAGGCGGCAGGCCGACCAGTGCGGCGGCAATGAATAGCCCAGCTCACCGGGCACCATACGCACGATCAGGTCCTGGGCACAGCGGCTGAGATCGACGGTGACCTCCTTTTCCGGGGCGGACGGCGGCCAGCGCCGGGACGGGGCCTCCGCGTCCGGCGCGCCTCCTCGTCGGCGTTAAGGGTTAGATTCGTTTTATGACGTCCTTGGGATCGGGGCCGCAGGCTCGGCGGATGGGTAACACACTGGCCGAGTTCGAACGGGGCCTGGCTGGCAACCTGTGTTACGAGAGAGGGACGACGGCCGAGTCGGCGAGCACCCAGGACGCCTATTGGACGCTGGCCGTCACTGTCCGTGATCGGCTTGCTGACCGCCGGTCCAGGACAGCCGAGGCGAACTATCAGGCCAATCCGAAGTTCGTCTATTACCTGTCCGCGGAGTACATGCTGGGACGCCAGCTCCGCCAGAACGCCGTCTACACCGGCACTGCCGACCTCGCCCGCCAGGCCGTGGCCAGATCCGGCGTTTCCCTGGAGGACCTCGAGGCCCTCGACGTCGAGCCGGGATTAGGCAACGGTGGGCTCGGCCGGCTGGCCGCCTGCCTGCTCGACTCGCTGGCCACCCTCGACATGCCAGCAGTGGGCTACGGCATCCGTTACGAGTACGGGATCTTCAAGCAGATCTTCGAAGATGGCCATCAGATCGAGCACCCCGACGACTGGACCTTTTACGGCAACCCGTGGGAATTCCCCGCCCCCGACGACCGCCAGGTCGTCGGCTTCTACGGCCATACCGAGGCTGTGGACGACGATCAGGGTGGGCTGCGGACCCGCTGGGTGCCGGGCGAGACAGTACTCGGCGAACCCAGCCACATGCTGGTCCCCGGCTACGGCACCGAGACCGTCAACATCATCCGGCTATGGCAGGCCCGGGGCGGCCGGGAGTCGCTGGACCTGACACTGTTCAACGACGGTCGCTACGCGGAGGCGGTCGAGGCGCGTATGCGCTCGGAGAACCTCACCAAGGTGCTGTACCCCAGCGACAGCACGCCTGCAGGCCGCGAGCTGCGGCTCAAACAGCAGTACTTCCTGGTCTCCTGCTCACTGCGGGACATCATCCGCCGGTTCCGGTTCCGCAACCAGGACTGGGAGGCTTTCCCCGACCAGGTCGTCATCCAGCTCAACGACACCCACCCGGTGCTGGCCATACCCGAGCTCATGCACCTGCTTGTCGACGAAAACGGGGTGGGCTGGGAGCAGGCGTGGTCCATCAGCCGCCGTACCTTCGCCTACACCTGTCACACACTGCTGCCCGAGGCTCTCGAGACGTGGCCAGTCCCGATGTTCGAGCGGCTGCTGCCCCGCCACCTGGAGATCATCTACGCCCTCAATAACTTCTTCCTCGAAGACGTGCGCGCCCGGTATCCGGGCGACGATGAGCGCATCGCCCGGATGTCGCTGATCCAGGAGGCACCCGAGCGCCGGGTGCGGATGGCCAACCTGGCCGTCATCGGCAGCTTCGCCGTCAACGGCGTGGCCGGGCTGCAGTCGCGGCTACTCACCCAGACGACGTTGCGGGACTTCGCGGACCTGTGGCCCGGGAAGTTCCTGAATCAGACAAACGGTGTCAGCCCCCGCCGGTTCCTCCGCCTGGCCAACCCGCGCCTGTCCGGCCTGATTACCGCCCGGCTGGGCGACGAAGACTGGCTGACCGACCTGGACCGGCTGCAGGAGCTTGAGGCCTTTGTCGACGACGCGGAGTTCCAGGCGCAGTGGCGCGAGGTGAAGCGGCTGAACAAGCTCGACCTGGCCGCCCACGCGCTCGCCACTGCCGGTGTCACTATCGATCCCAGCTCGATTTTTGATGTGATGGTCAAGCGGCTCCACGAGTACAAGCGCCAGCTCCTCAAGCTGCTCCATGTCGTCACCCTGTACAACCGGATCAAGGCGGATCCGGCCGCCGTCGTGACGCCTTACACGGTCATCTTCGGCGCGAAGGCGGCGCCGAACTACCAGCAGGCGAAGCACGTCATCAAGGTGATCAACTCGGTCGCAGCGGTGGTCAACGCCGACTCCGACGTCGCCGGCCGGATCAAGGTCGTCTTCCTCCCCGACTACAACGTCTCGGTCAGCGAGCTCGTGGTGCCCGCCGGCGATATCTCGGAGCAGATCTCGCTCGCCGGTAAGGAGGCATCCGGAACCGGCAACATGAAACTGGCCCTCAACGGGGCCGTCACCGTCGGCACCCTCGACGGCGCCAACATTGAGATCCGTGACCGGGTCGGAGCCGACAACTTTTTCCTCTTCGGCAACACGGCCGACGAAGTCACCGCTCTCAGGCAACGGGACTACTCCCCCTACACCTACTACGGTAATGACGCCGAGCTCAGGGCAGCCCTCGACACCCTCGCCTCAGGTGCCTTCTCGGCGGGGGACCGCGAAGCCCTCGAGCCGGTTATCGACTCGCTCCTCAAGTCGGACGAGTACATGGTCATGGCCGACTACCGCTCCTACATCGACTGCCACGACCGGGGCGCCGGGCCGGCCTGGGCCGACCAGGAACGGTGGAGCCGGATGTCGATCCTGAACACGGCACGCTCGGGCTTCTTCTCCTCCGACCGGACAGTACGCGGCTACTGCCGCGACGTCTGGCACATCGAGCCCGTGCCCGTACCCCCATATGCGGTGGCCGACCCCGAAGGTTCCCGCCCGAGCTCTTGAGTGCCGGCGGTGTAGATCATGCCCGGCGAGGTTCCGGCAGCGCGCCGATGCGAACATGCGTACGCGCGCCGTCGGCAAGCATGGCGAGGGCCTGGTCATCTATCTCATCCTTGATGATCAGCGGCGTGTCATCGTCCTGCGTGTCCTCTGGGATGGCTAGGAGTCTGCTGCATTAGGCCTGTTCGCGCGGCTGAGCTTGCGCTGGTGCGGTACGCGAAGTTCCTGGAACCGTTTCATGGCTCGACGATCTCCGCCCTGAACTCCAGCGCGAACGCAGACATTCAATTCGGCAGATGTTCTGTAAGGCCTATTATCCGTACTGCAGCAAGGCGGCCGACGCGATGCTCGACGAGCTCCAGCGGGTCGAGGCCGCGCTGCGGCCGCTGTGGGAACTCGCATCGCAGCGGTAAGGCGTGGACGCTGCAGACGGTACGGCACCTCACCGCTACCGACCGCGCCCACGTCCTTCGATGAGCAGGACTTACCGAACGATGAGTGGACGGCCCCTTGATTAGCGGCCAGCGAATTGGAGATGCTACTGAGCAGTAATTTCCACGCCGCAGATCGCCGAGCTGAAAGTTTTCGATATATGGCAGGACCGTGGCCACGACTGGAAACGTTCATCTCGGCGCCATTGGTGATCGGCAACGTAGGCGACATCCGGCTGGCCGACATCGCCGTCACCATCGGCCGTCGTGGCACTCGCCGCGCTGGTAATTGATCAGCGTGGTCAGGTCAGGTAGGTGGGCTCACCGGCCGGTCTGGACGGATCTTCTCACCCAGCGCAGGCAACGGTGACCACTGGAGGTGCACAAATGTCTGCCAGCCTTGACGACGCTGACGTTCTCTCCAGCTTCCTGCGGGCGGTTAGTCACGCCCCGGACGATATCGCGATCATCGACAACGAGCAGCCGGTGACCTATGCCCAGCTGGAACAACGGATGCGATGCGTCGCTTCGGCCCTCGGACCAAGCCCGGGGACGGTTGGCGTGCTGACCGCCCGGTCGGCGCACACGATCGCCGCCCTGCTGGGTGTGCTCGCCGCCGGCGGTGCCTACTGCCCGATCGATCCGGGATTTCCCGAGGAGCGGATCGCGGGCCTGATAGAGGCGGCGGAATGCCAGGCGCTGATCAACAGCCGACCCGGCACTACGCGCCACGCCCACGGTCGCAGCAAGGCCGGCGACACCCCGCCGCTGTCCCCGATTCCCGTCTTCAGCCCTTGGCCGGGCGGCGGTCTGCCGATCGATGGGGAGGCGCCCGTCGCGGCGAGGCCGGAGGACCCTGCGTACATCCTCTTCACATCCGGGTCCACCGGCCGGCCCAAGCCCGTGGTCACCCCGCGACGGGCCATCGCGGCCGCGGTCACGTCCCTGACGGGCGTGCTGGACGTCGGCTCCGGAGACAGGGTCCTGCAGTTCGCGTCGCTCAACTGGGACACCTGTTTCGAGGAGATTCTGACTGCGCTCACCTGTGGCGCCACGCTCGTGTTCGACGACGACGCCTACTCGGGCTCCTTCCCGCGGTTGCTCAAGATGATCGATCGGTACCGGATCAGTGTGCTGGATCTCCCCACCGCGTTCTGGCACGAGTTCGTCACCTTTCTGACGGAGGAGGCCGCCGCCGCACCTGACAGCCTCCGCACGATGGTGATCGGTGGTGAGGCGGCGCGGCCGGCCAGGCTCGAGGACTGGCGGTCGCTGGACGGCGCCGACGGCGTGCGGCTCATCAACACCTACGGCTGCACCGAGACCACCCTCGTCACGCACGCGATCGATCTATACGGTCCGCGTGCCGAACTGTCCGCCGACCCCGCCGTCCCGCTCGGCCGGGCGCTGCCGCACGTAACCGAGCGGATCGGGGACGACGCCGAACTGCTGATCGGCGGGCCATCGGTGGCGCTCGGCTATCACGGGATGCCGGAGGCCACTGCGATGAGTTTCGTCACGCTGGACTCCGGGCGGTTCTTCCGCACCGGTGACCGGGTCCGCCGCGACACGGACGGCGTGGTTTTCCATGAGGGCAGGCTCGACGACGACATCAAGGTGCGAGGAATCCGCGTCAGCCCCGGTGAGGTAGAGGCACAGCTGTGCGGTCACCCGGAGGTCGCGGCCGCGGCGGTCGTCGGTACGCCGGTCGGTGACCACACGGCGATGGTCGCCTACGTGGTGCCGCGCGGCACCGCCGATTCCGCCGTGCTCGCGCCCGGCATCCTCAGGCACCTGCGCGCGCATAGCCCGCGTCACCTGGTGCCCGCGCGCGTCACCGTCGTACCGGAACTCGTGTATACGGCAAGCGGCAAGGTCGACCGGCGGCGAACGCACGAGACATACGCAACCGTCCATTGCGCCACGGGGAGGTAGCCGATGCCCGCTGCCGGTACTGTCACTGTCGACCACATCGTCGGTCTGTTTCGGCGGATCCTCGAAACAGATGAGGTCGGGCCGGATTCAGACTTCTTTGATCAGGGCGGAGACTCGCTGCTCGCCACCCGGGTGCTCAGCGCGGTGGCCCGAGAGTTCGACGTGGAGCTCACCATCACTCAGCTCATCGACGCGGCTTCACCGGCCGCGCTGGCCAAGCTCATCAAGAGCACCGCCGTATGAGCGTCGTTGTCGTCGGAGCGGGCCTGGCCGGTCTCACCGCCGCCACAGAGCTTCTGGCCCGCGGAGCCGACGTGATCGTCCTTGAGGCGCGGGGACGGGCGGCGGGCGCACCTACGGCATCGAGGTCGCGTCCGGGCAGTGGGCCGACTGCGGTGCCGCATACCTCGGCGACCGGCACACCGAACTCACGTCCATGATCCAGACGCTCGGCCTGGCCACCGTCGCGACCACCATGACCGGTCTGAGCAGGTTTGCGTTCGGCGACGGACCGAAGAGTATCGCCGGCCGTTTCCCTCCGCTGAACGCGGTCGCCCTGGGTGACCTGTTCGACCTGCTGTACGAGATGATCACATCGGTCCGGACCGATGCCCCTTGGCTCACCCCGGACGCCGAACGACTCGACCGTCTGACCGTCGCCGAGTGGCTCGACCGGCATAACGTCCACGACCACGCGCGACTGTTCTTCCCCCTGTTCCTCGGCGAGATGATGGCCGCCGACCCGGCCGACGTGTCCGTGCTGCACATGGCCTTCTATCTGCATTCCGGCGGCGGAATCCGCTATCTCAACGCGTTCGAGGGCGGCGCGCAGGCGGCGCGGGTGGACGGCGGAGCCCACCAGCTGTGCGATATTCTCGCCGCGAAGCTAGGCGACCGCGTCCTGCTGAACCAGCCGGTCCGGTGGATCGGACAGGAGGGTGACCGCGTGTCGGTCCGCACCGATCGGGCCGTCCATGACGCCGACGCCGTTGTGGTTGCCGTGCCTCCCCTGCTCGCCGACGCCATCGAGTTCTGCCCTGCCTTGCCCGTCCGAAGGGCGACCGCGGCCACCGGCCGGGGGTGTGCGATCAAGGTCCACCTGGTCTACCCGAGACCACTCTGGCGCGACCAGGGCCTGTCCGGATGGTCGGTGAGTGCGGACGGCCCGTTGCTGTCGACGGTGGACGATTCCCCTCCCGGCGGCGTTGGCGTGCTGACGGGATTCACCACCGGCCGGCAGGCACGCGCGTTCGGGCTCCTCAACGAGGCGAGCCGACGTGCGACCGTCCTCGCCCAGGTCCGGGATCTGTTTCCGGGGTTGCCCGCGCCTGCCGGCTTCCACGTCACGGACTGGATCAACGAACAGTACAGCCGCGGTTGTTATGCCTCGCTGTTCGGCCCGGGCGACTGGCTCGCGCTCGGTCCGCACCTGTCCGTGCCGCATGGGCGCGTCCACTGGGCCGGCACGGAGATCAGCACCGAGTTCTTCGGCCTGATGGAGGGGGCGATCCGCTCCGGACGACGCGTAGCGGCCGAGATCACGAGCCTCTTAGCCCGAACGACCACAACCCGTCTGGAGCCGCCATGTCTGCCGAATCGGACCCAGCCGTCACCGCCCGGCGACGCGCCGACGAGATGTACGCCCAGGACACGACCTGCCGGGATCTCGGCATCGCCATCGACGAAGTGGCCGAGGGATACGCCGTTGCGCGCATGCAGATCACAGAGACCATGGCGAACGGCAACGGAATCGCGCACGGCGGTTACCTGTTTCTGCTGGCCGACACGACGTTCTCCTACGCCTGCACCATCCGCGGCACCACGTTGGCGCAGTCGGCGCACATCGTGTTCCTGCGTCCCGCATCAGTTGGCGACGAACTGATCGCCGAAGCAGCGGAACGCTCCCGCTTCGGCCGCATCGGCGTCTACGACGTGAGCGTGCGCCGAGCCGACGGGACGATGATCGCCGAGTTCCGCGGGCAGAGTCAGTCGGTACCGGACAACTTCTTCCGAGCACATGCGACGAGGCTGTCGTAACCGATATCCGCACTTGGCATTGCCGCGTCTTGAAGCTCGACTAAGCCGCCGGCCATGCAGATTTGGACAATCTGCGTGCCCGAGAGCTGGCACGAGCACGGAGTGCCGTCGTATTACGCCTTCCTGCAGCGCTCGCGTCCGAGTTCCTCCGCATCACGATGACGCCGGGGGATCTGCATCCAGATACGTACCAGCGTCGAAGGCCTCGTCGAGGCCTGCGAGCAGCCACCGGTGCTTTTCTGCGATCGGAAGCCTGGGTGCCCGGAGGCTCAGTGCTTCAAGAAGCTGGACCGCGTTTCCCTCGATCGTCGCATCCGCATCTTCCGGGACGCCGAGATGAACGGTGACTTCACTTCCGGCCTCCACCGTTAGCTCGATCTTCGGGTCGTGCCCGATCACGCCGAGCGAGCCTGCTGACGTCGATCCGTCGGCGGCGCGAAGCCCCGGCCCGAGCGCGGCGGCGTAGGCAAGCGACAGGAGGACTTCGTCGAACTCGACGGCCTGCTGGCGCGAGAGCGGGACAAGGATGTGTTCGTGCACCCACGAATCCCACAGCGCGTGCAGTGCCACAGCGCGGATCGCTAGGTGCCCCGGAGGAGCCTCGTCCAGTTTGTCACACTGGCAGGCCCATGTCCCGTCGGGCCCGACGACCCCGGCTGGAGATGTCCGGCCCGTGCAGGACCGGCGTAGCTGATCCAGATGGAGTTCGCGGCGGCGTGGCCGGCCGCATATTGCTCTATAAGCCATAGCGCTGAGATAGATCTGTAGCGCGCTTGCGCCCTGTGGAAATGCGCAGGGCTTTAAGTCAGACCCTTATCTAAGTGGCATTGGTGCGCCACGCGCGCAGAAAGGAGTCGTACTTAGGTAAACGGCTCTCTGGATGTGCTGTTGTGCAGAAGATGAAGGTTTTGTGGCCCTTCGGCGTCGCTCTGCGGGGAGCGGCGTCAAACCACCTCATGGTGCATTAGCTGAAGACTGNNGATCCCGGGATAAGCCTGGCGGGAATCCCGTTTACTGGCCAGGCGGTGTCCGGCATAAAGGCGGCGCGATCCTGTTCTGCGGCTTCTGCATGGAACGTGGGAAGGCGGGTTCCGATAATGGTGCCTGCCGCCCGCCGCTCATAAGCGGCGGACGGCAGGGCGTCGAGAGGGAGAGCGCCTGGCGGCAGAAATCGCGGGGCGCGGAGTACCGACGCGGAATCCGCCGGCGGACCGGCTCGTAGTAGCGCTGAGTCTCCTGTAATGGGGGAGGAGCGAAGGGGCCGGCTCATTTAGGTTTGCTCTCGCGGGCAACCAGGCGATGTTCTGGGAGGATACGAGTGGGCAAGTCAGGTCAGCAGGACAAGCCGTTTATGATACCGAAGCAGCTGGTGCGGGAGGCGTACAGGCGGGTTAAGGCTAATAAGGGTGCTGCCGGGGTGGACCGCGTGTCAATGGAGGGATTCGAAGAAGATCTGCGGGGTAACCTGTACAAGATCTGGAACCGGATGTCGTCAGGCACGTATTTTCCGCCTCCGGTAAAAGCGGTGGAGATACCGAAATCGCATGGCGGGACGAGAATCCTGGGAGTGCCGACTGTGGCGGACAGGATCGCGCAGACTGTGGTGGCGCTGCGGCTGGAAGCGCGGACGGAGTCGATTTTCCATCCTGACTCCTACGGGTACCGGCCGCGGAAGTCGGCGCATGATGCGCTGGCCAGGTGCCGTCAGAGGTGCTGGGAGCGCAACTGGGTGGTTGATTTGGATATCGAGAAGTTCTTCGATTCCCTGGATCATGATCTCGTCATCAAGGCGGTGGAGGCTAATACCACCGGCCGGTGGGTGCTGCTGTATGTCAGGCGGTGGCTGAAAGCGCCGTTGCAGATGCCCGACGGGACCCGGCGGGAGAGGGAACGCGGAACTCCCCAAGGTTCAGCGGTTTCACCCGTGCTGGCTAACCTGTTTCTGCATTACGCAATGGATTCATGGCTGGAGCGGGAGTTCCCGTCGGTGGAATTCGAGCGTTATGCAGATGATGCGGTGCTCCATTGCTCGACGGAGTATCAGGCGCGTAAGGTTCGCGATGCCCTTGCTGAGAGGCTGGAGAGTCTGGGACTGCGGTTGCATCCCGGTAAAACCAAGATAGTGTATTGCAAGGACGCTAACCGGCGGGGCTCCTGCGAGCACACGTCGTTCACGTTCCTGGGATACGAGTTCCGTCCTCGCAGCGCGGAGAACAAGAACGGGCAGCTGTTCACGGCGTTCTCGCCTGCAATCGGCCCGGATGCCCTCAAGGCGAAAGGCCAGCAGGTTCGTAAATGGCGGATACACAAGCGAGNNACTACTATGGCCGGTTCAACAGGTCGCGATTGTATCGTCTCTTGCAGCGCATTAATACCTACATAGTGCGGTGGGCGCGCAACAAGTATCGGCGGCTGGGTAGTTTCAAGAAGGCCAAACGGTGGTGGACCGGGCTCGTCGATCGAGAGCCTGGCCTGTTTGCTCACTGGGCCTGGATATCCGCGTTCTGAAAGATCAAATGAGAAGAGCCGTGTAACGGGAGACTGTTAAGCACGGTTCTGTGAGAGCCGGGGGGTGAGACTCCCCCCGGCTACTCGACTGTTATTGGATCCC
>PLRW01000082.1 GCA_003164955.1 Actinomycetota bacterium | reverse complement strand
GCGTAATGTGAATTTTGCTCCGGACCTTGGCGGCTGCCCCCGTGAACGTGACGGGAGCAGGGCAGGACGGAGTTTTTTTGTACCGGGCCGGCGCCGGAAAAGGCGCAACGGCCCAGAAAAGGGCAAGAGCCCGCCGGGGAATCATTTCCCCCCATCGCGACCCGTCGCGCAGGACCAGCTACCCGCACGTCAATTCTTCACTGACTGAGGAGTCGGTCATGGGCATCATCGCATGGATCGTTCTCGGCCTGGCCTCAGGCCTGTTCGCCAACCTGCTCATCCCGGGAAAGCGAACACAAGGCCTCATCATCACCTGCCTCATCGGCATCGCCGGGGCCCTGCTCGGCGGCTGGCTGGCCGTCCGGCTCTTCCACGTCCACACCCTCAACGGGTTCTTCAACCTCTCCACCTGGCTCACCGCCATCGCCGGCGCAGCGATCCTGCTACTGGCCTTCCACCTGCTCACCAGGCGGAGCAGCACCGGCCGCGCTCGCCAGCGGCGCACCGGCTGGGCACACCGGTGAGTAATACCGGCATCGGATCCCGCCCGGTCGGAGGCACGAAGCCATGTCTGTCCTTGTCCTTCTAGCCTTGACGCCGCTGGGGCTGCTCGCCGTCATGGGAATGTCCTGGCTGGAGGAACACCTCCTGCCCCCGCCCGGCACCCGTCCCGCACGCCCCGACCCGGCCGCCGCCGGAGAGGAACCACTGATTGCTCCGGGCCCGGCCGCCATATCCGCGATAGTCGCGACGACGCGGCTTGCCCAGGATTTTGTTTACCCGGACACCGCACGACGCGGGCGCGCGCTAGGCCCGAAGGACGCCGGGAACCACGGGGAGAGATCTTCTCCCGCAGCGATCTATCCAGCATGACCGGCATTCCCGCGAGTTGCCTGGTCACTGGCTGAGGAGCCAGCTATGCACGTGATCGCCCCGAACGTCCCCGCCCCGGCCTCCAGTGTGCCATCTGGCCTACCGGTCCCCGGTAGAAGATCGGACCCTGACCCGCCCCGGGTGACCGCTACCGCCCGAGCCGCAGTCCCGTTGCCCGGCCGTGGCCTGCGGCCGGAGCGCGGCACCGCCGTTCGCGCCGCTGTGAAGAACCCGCGGTACCCGGCCGGTCCTGCGGCGGCCTCCCCGCCGGAGCCCAGCACGGCATCCGGGCGGATTCCGCCGGTCGCGGCGGGCTGGATGCGCCGGGATCTGGAGGGGCTGGCGGACGGGGAGCTGCTGGGAATCGTCCGGTCGCTGCCACACGGCGATGGACGGCGTGACGCGGCGTGCGAGGTGCTGGTCCGCCGCCACGGCGGGCTGGTGCGCTCGTGCGCGCGGCGGTACAGCCACCGCCCTGAGCTGGCCGAGGATCTGATGCAGGTCGGATACGTCGGCCTGATGAAGGCGATCAGCAATTTCGACCCGGCCATCGGCGGCAGCCTGGCCGCCTACGCGCAGCCGTCTATCACCGGCGAGATCAAGAAGTACTTCCGGGACAAGATCTGGCCGGTCCACGTCAGCCGCCCCGCTCAGCAGCTCATGCTGGAAGTCCGTTCGGCCAGCGGGCAACTGGCCCAGGATCTGGGCCGGGCGCCGGCCGGGCCTGACCTGGCGCGGCATCTGGGGGTGAGCAGGGATGCGCTGTGTGAGGCCCGGCGGGCGGAGCTGGCCTTCCGGCCAGGCTCGATCGACGCGCCGATCGGCGGCGAGCCGGGCTCGCTGAGCCTGGCTGATTTCCTCGGCGCGGAGGATCCGCAGATGGACCATATGCTCGGCATGCGAGCCGTCGCCGCGCACTGGAGCGAACTGTCACTGCGCGAACGGAAAATCCTGATCATGCGCTTCTACGGCGACATGACGCAGGCGGAAATCGCCCAGCGGCTCGGTCTGTCCCAGATGCACATCTCCCGGCTGCTCGCCCGCGCACTCGGGTACCTCCGGCCGCGACTGCTCAGCTAGCGGACTTCCCGGCCCGTGCTAGGTGCACGGCCCGTCCACCTGCACCTGTACGCGCATGGCCGGCGGAACGCGCATAGCCATCCGCTCTTCCCTGGTCGTTCCGCCCCAGATACCGTGCGGCATGGTCTCCATGGCGTAGGACAAGCAGTTTCTGCCGACCTCGCAGCGGGCGCAGACCGCCTTCGCGGAGCTGATCTGCTCCACCGCGCGGCCCATCAGGGCGACCGGGAAGAACAGCTCGGGGTCCGTACCCTGGCAGGCACTACGCGCCATCCAGCCCGCGGAACCCGCGCGGGCAATTTCCCGCAGGACCACGTGCCTCAGGTTGTCCGGTGCGGGGATAGCTGAACCATCGCCGCTCACCGGGCCGTCCCCCACGCGCGGGCCGCTGAGCCCGCACACCACACCGGGATAGCGCCCGGCGGATGGCCGGGATCGTGCGGGAGCAGCGGAATATTCCGGGACATATTCATACCTCCGGTGAAACGCTGATGCTCGCCACCGGGGTCTGGGGCAGACTGACAACGGAACGGAATCGCGGCCATCTCAGCTGCACCGACGGCCTCTCCACGCCCTGCCAGCGTAACAGCGCCCGGACCTGCCGCGCGTGACTATCCGGTGGCCGGCAGCTGGCCATCAGAACCGGTTGGCCAGCTGCCGCGGTCGCACCAATCAGGCGTGGTCGTGGTCCTGGCCGCGGATCACGACCACGGGGCAGGATGCGTGATGCACGCAGTGCTGGCTGACCGAACCGGGCAGCGCTTCGGTGAAACCGCCGTGCCCGCGGCTGCCCACCACAAGCAGATCGGCGCCGTCGCAGGCATCGAGCAGGACCTGAGCGGCGATGCCCTGAGTGACCTGGGCGCGTACCCGGACCTCGCTGGACGGGTCGAGGGTGCCGGCGACCGCCTCGGTGACGGTCTTCGTGGCAGCCTCCTGAAAGTTGAAGTCCTGTCCCGCTCCCGCATCCACCCACCCGAACCCGCCATCCATAACCGGATAGCTCCATGCGATCACCGCATCCACGGCCGCGCCGGTGAGCCCGGCCTGCCGGATCGCCCAGCGCAGAGCGCTCATGGATGAAGGTGACCCGTCGACTCCCGCCAGCCACATCATGGGGAAGCCGGACCCGGGATGGGTCCGCGTCCCAGCCTGGAACGGCCAGGACAAGGGAAGCAGACATGACCGTCGAGAGAACCCACGCCGGGAACCAGACCAGGTATGCGCTCCGCGACGGGGCCGCGCTGGTGTGCGTGCTGACCTTCGGGAGGCTTGATCAGGTGACAGGAGCATGGCGGGAGGCCAGGACAGCAGCGATATTTGCGCCCTTCATCGTGAGCCAGCCTGGCGGCTGGCCGGTGGTGTGACAGCGGATAGGCCGGACTGGCCCGGCTGGCCTGCGCCCTCGGTGGCCGGTTCCTGCGGCGAGCACCAGCCGTCGCTGGGCGTGCATCCTGGCTTGGGGGCCGGCGCGGTGCCGAAGGTGCGCAGGACGACGAGGATGGCCGCCACCACGATGGCGGCCACGAGTCCGGAGGTGTAGGCACTAGCGTCCACGGTGCTGGTCAACTGGGAGATGACGCCGGTCAGGATGGCGGGCAAGCCCAGGCCCAGGTAGGCGGCGGCAAAGAATGTGGACACGACCCCGGCCCGGTGCCGCGGGTCGGCCAGCCGGTTGAGCTCGCTCAGGCCGCCGCGGAAAATGAGCCCCACGGCGACGCCGCCGATGACGGTGCCGGCCAGGAAAAGCCACAGCGCCTTGGCGAACAGTGCCGCTTCCAGCATGGCCAGACAGATAAGCAGCAGCGGCAATCCGGCGGTCACACTCCGGCGGGCTGGCAGCCGTACGGAGACCGCCTGGCTGATCGCCGCGACGATAAAGATCAGGAAGGACGCCGCCCCGATCAGGGCCAGGTTCTGCACGCCGAGGATTCCGTGCAGGAAGGTGGGCACCAGGCTGCCGAAAGTCCCGAGGATGCTGAACGCCGCGAACACGCCCAGGCACGCCCCGGTCATCACGGCCCGCATGGCGGGCGGGACGCCCAGGCGAGGACGAACCGTGATCACCCGGTCAGGGTCGCGGACCGTCTCGTGGATGACCGCGATGGCGGCGAATACCAGCGCGCAGACGCCCAGGTAGAACCAGAACACGCTGCGGGTCGGCATGGCCACGTACGCGGCGAAGATCCCGGCGATCAGCGGCCCGAGGCCGAGCCCGGTCATGTTGGTCCCGCTGGCCATCATCGCGGCGGCCTGGCGGTCCCCGCGCGGCTGGAGTTCGGCCAGTGCGGCCGTGGCGGTCCCGGTGGCAAACCCCGCCGCCAGGCCACTGACAATGCGCGCCACTATGAGCACTCCGATGCCGGAGGCGGCCAGGAACAGCGCGGTGCTGACCGCCGCGCACACCACGGCGACAGCTAGCACCTTCCGGCGGCCGATATGGTCGCTCAGGTCGCCGAACGCCACCAGCGCGGACAGCGTGCCGATGACATAGGCGGCGAAGACCACGGTGACCCCGAGCGGGCCGAAGCCCATCTGCTGCTCATACAGCACGTACAGCGGAATGGGCAGGGTCCCGCCCGTCATGACGGCCAGCAGTACCACAGCGGTGAGGATGTAGCCGCGGCGACTGGCCGAAACCACCTCGTCCGAGGTTGTCACGACTCTTGTGCCGTCCATCTCACTCCTCCTCAGCTGCCGGGCAGTGGCGTCTCCGGGTGGCCTGGCTGGTTTCGTTCGCCAAGACGTAAGCCATCAGCCCGGCGAGCCCAGATCGGTGTTCCCTACCGGGTCCGTGCCTCGATTTCATCGATGTCGTCGCCGGTAAGTTCGACGGTTGCGGCGAAGAGGATGGCGTCGAACTGGTCGGCTCGGCGGAAGCCGGCGATGGCTGCGGGCCCCGGCCGAACTCCCACCCGCCTCCTCCGATCGCCCAGGCACCAAGCCGACGCGGGTGATCTCAAGGCCGGTGACCCCAAGCTGCGTGGTCCTTGGCTGTGTACGTTGCATGGCTTCGTCTTTCGCTCGACCGGCCAGGATTACGGCCGCGATCAGGTCCTGAAGGGCCGGCACACCTGTCGCACGCGTATGCGACATGCCATCGACGATTACGCATGGGGGGTGGCGCTGTCGTCATGGCGAGCCGCCAACTCGACTACCGGCTAGCAGGAAATCCGGAATTGCAGCGGGCACTACTACCACCGTCATGTGGGACTCGGCTGTGTTAAACCCTGGCCAGCACCGTCAGCCCGTACCGGCTGGTGACCTATCCCGTGCCCGGGCCGGCCGGGGAGACCGCCGTCCGGCACCGCCGCCTCACCATGAACTGTTCCGCGTCCCGAGCTGGGAAGAGCACCTCAGACAGCACCGGCAACGGCAAACCGGCACCGACCTGCACTACCACGACGACGCCGCGGCACTGTCCGACCCGCCGCCACAAACCGACCACTACCTGGCCCGCCGACGTCCGCGAGTAGCAAAAGCCCGGATCATCACTCCACGCGGTCACGGAGTTCCACGCGGGTCCCATCCGGCCACATCGCGACCGGCAGCCGCGCTGGGCGCAGCCGCCCGGCGGGCCATCCGCCCAGGCCGCCCGGTTACGACCCACCGGCTGGGAGGATCTGCGGCCGGCCACACGGGCCAGGCGCAGCCCGGGCATCGCTCATCCCAGCACGGCTCTGACGCCGGGCAGTGACCTCGATTCGGACGGGCGGGATACCCGGCTGGCTACCAGGCGGGACCCCTGCTGGCCGGTAGCCGCATTGGCCGCCTGCCGGGGCGAAATAAGGGGCCACATGCACCATCGTGGAAGTCAAGCGAACTCAGGATGGCGCGCGAACGCTGCCGTCCGGTCTTGCGACTTCGATCTCTGCGATCAGTCGGTCAGGCAGGCAAGTGCCCAGCTCGCTGCGCGCAGGAGCCTTTCGGCTCCCGCCGGGAGAGGTTCATCGTGACAGATACCCCCGCCGGCCCGTACCGCCTGGTGACCTACCCCGTCCCCGGGCCAGGCGGCGAGGCGGCCGTCGGGCACCGCCGCCTCAACTTGGTCTGGTACGACCCCGAGCAGCGCCTGTCCGGCGAAGGATCGGAACTCATCGAGCGGTGATTCAGTGAAGGAGGCGTTAGCTTTCGGCGAGCCGCTCAAGGACGCGCGGAATGGCCATCCTTCAATAATCAACGGCCGGCGCTACGCGGAAGCGGGCCCGGGCGAGAGGAGCCGGCGATGTCCGCAGCGAACGATCAGCGCAGCGACGCGCCTAATCGGATGCTTGGCTCGGTGCCGGGCGTGGAGGCGCTTGGCCGCGGGCCCGCCCCGGCGGGCGGTTTCTCGCGCCACGAGTATCATTATCCGGCGGCCGGCTGGGGCGCCGCGAGAAGCGTCGGGGATGTGCTGGAGAAGGCGGGCATGCCGGTCGAGGGAGTCCGCGCGATGTTCGTGATGAACCACGAAGATGGCGGCTTCGACTGTCCAGGGTGCGCGTGGCCGGATGACCCCAGCGGGCTGCGTCTGGACCTGTGCGAGAACGGTGTCACCACCGGCATGCACTTTGCTCTGTAGAGCAAGTGCTCATGGCCCGCGAAACCGCGGCCGAAAGGCCCGTTGCCGATGCCATGGTCACGTGCCCGAAGACGCATGGCCCCAGATCTGGGCTGGAGAAGATCCGGGTCTTCTTCGAGGACGACCACGTCCACGTGGCTCTGATCGTCGCCGCAGACGGACGGCTGGTGACAACGATCGAGCGGTCCGATCTTGCCGCGGCCACATCGAGTTCCGCACCCATCGCGAATCTCGGCACGCTCATCGGCCGCACCGCAGGGCCGGCGGACCCGCTCGGTGCCGTGACCGCGACGCTGTTGCGGGAAGGGCGACGCCGTCTGGCTGTCGTTGACGGTTCCGGCCGGTTGCTCGGCCTGCTGTGCCTGAAAAGGGACGGAACAGGCTACTGCTCCGATGAAGGCATCCGCGAGCGCGGGGATACGCCGGCCTAGACCGGGGTGTCCGTCCCGATTGCCGCGGTGCGGAGCGCGTCGGCGAGGCGGGCGGCGGGTTCGGCTAGTGGGGAGCGGGCGGCTTTTACTGCGGCCGGGCTGTGTCCCAGGCGTCCGGGCCTGGCGGCTGGCTCAGCCACTGCGCGTAGGACCGGGAGTTATCCAGGCTGAGGCCGGCCCCGGCCGGTCGCACATCCGGGGAGAGGCGTGGACCTTTGCCGCACACAACGCCTACCGCAGGGCGGTAAAGGGCCGCATACTGACATGATCCCGGCACCGGAGCAGTGACCTTGTCCAGTCTCGCGCAAACGTAAACGCCACTTGAGGAGTGATCGTGATGTCCGAGCCCACGTTGAGCTTCGAGCGCGATGTCAAGCCGCTGTTCCGCGAGAAGGACCGCGCCTCCATGAGCAAGGCCTTCGATCTGTGGTCGGCCGCTGACGTCGCCGCGCACGGCGAGGCCATCGCAGGCCGGCTGCGCGACGGGTCGATGCCCTGCGACGGGCCGTGGCCCGCCGAGCAGATAGAGACCTTCACGAGATGGCTTGACGCCGACGCCCGGCCATGACCTTTACCAAAGCGCGGCCCGGCGCGTCCGCGGCACTGCCGGGGCCGGGACGCACATCACAGTGGATCTTCCCCTCGAGTACGAGCCGGCCCAGGGTGCCGGCTGACGCGCACGGGCCAGATCCGCGATCTTGATCCTCGTTCCGGGCTCGAGCACCCGGCCGGCCGCCGTCAGGGGATTCCGCCGGCGTGGTGGCGGAACAGGTGCTGCGGCTGCGGGGCCGGGGCGAGCGTCGGCTTGGGCGGCACAACGCGGGTGGCCAGCAGGCCGGCCAGCGCGAACCCAGCGGCGGCGAACATCGCCACCTCGGTCCGGTAACCGGTCGTGCCGTGCACGGCGACCAGTATCGCGGCCAAGATCGCCACGCCGAGCGCCGACCCGCACTGCCGGGTGGCGGTCAGCAGCGCGCTGGCGGTGCCCTCGGACCGGGCGGCGACCGGCCCGTGCGTGCCCGCCAGGGTGGAGGAGACCTGACTGAGGCGTGCGGCGATCCCGAGCACGAACTGGGCCGCCAGCAGCGCGGGCAGCGAACCGGCCAGCACCGCGACGGCGGCCGCGGCCAGGGCCAGCAGCGCGATGCACAGGGCGATGGCCAGCGCGCGCCGTGGCCCCAGGGACGGGACGATCCGGCTGGCCGGGCCGGACAGCGCGAACGCCCCGGCCGCCTGCGGGACGAAGCACAGACCGGTCAGCACCGGGCTGAGCCCGCGACCCTGCTGCAGGTACAGCGTCACCAGCAGGACCTGCCCGGCGCTGAAGGCGCCGATCGCGATCAGGGCCAGGTTGGCTCCGGCGATGGCTCGGTCTTTGAGCAGCGCCAGGTCGAAAAGCGGCGCGCGGGCCCGCTTTTCCCGGGCGATGAACGCGCCGAGCAGCAGGATCGCGGCCGCGGCGAGCAGCGCCGGCTGGGTGACTTGCAGCGTGTCGCCCGCCCGGACGACGGCCAGCACGAGCAGGGCAACCCCCGCGGTCACACCGATCGCGCCGGGAACGTCCAGCTCCCGCCTGCTGCCCCCGGGCGGGTCCGGGGGAAGCAGGCGCAGCGAGGCGACCAGCAGCGCGACGCCCACCGGGACGTTGACGAAGAACACCAGCCGCCAGGTGACCTCGGCCAGCAGGCCCCCGAGCACCGCGCCCGACGCGAACCCCGCCGAGACGACCGCGCCGTAGACGCCCAGCGCACGGCTGCGCTCCCGCTCGCCGGGCCAGCTGGTCACCAGCAGAGCCAGGCCCGCGGGCGCCAGCATCGCCGCCCCGATCCCCTGCACGACCCGCGACGCGATCAGAAGGGCCGGCTCGACGGCAAGACCTCCGGCGATGCTCGCGGCCACGAACACGACCAGGCCGATCCGGAACAGCTTCGCCCGGCCGAACACGTCGGCGAGCCGACCGCCCAGCAGCAAGAACCCCCCGAAGGTGACCGCGTAGCCGCTCACCAGCCACTGGACCGTCGTCGTGCCGACGTGCAGGCCATTCTCGATCGACGGCAGCGCGACGTTCACAATGGTGAAGTCCAGCACCACCATGAACTGCGCCATCGCCAGGGCCAGCAGCAGCGCGAACCCCGCACCGGGCATGCCTGCCGGGACCCGGCCCGGGCGCGCGTCACTCACGTCCGCCAACGACTTCATCGCACTGGGCGAGTACCTCATGCTCCCTAACGATGGCCCCCATAGGGGCCGGGGTCATTGACGCTAGGGGCCATGTGCGCCTGCGGGTAGCGGCACCCGCGGCTCCCAGCTAGCAGCAATGCGCCCCGCAGGTTTCGCGGCCATGCTGGAGCCGGTGACCTGACCGACGGCCGTCGGCGGGGCAGGCGCGGCAGGAAGGAGCCGTTATGGCAGGGGCAGCAGGGAACAACCGCGACGCGACGGTGGCAGTGATCGGGGCGGGCATCATGGGATCGGCGATGACCCGCAATCTGGTTGCTGCGGGCTTTGACACCCGGGTGTGGGATCGGTCGCCGCAGGTGACCGGCCTGCTGGCCGACGCAGGCGCGCGGGTCGCGGCGTCGGCGCCGGACGCCGTGCGGGACGCGGGGATAGTGATCACGATGCTGCCCACCGCCGATGCGGCCGAATCGGTGATGTTCGACGGCGGGACGGCCGATGCACTCGCCGATGGATGCGTGTGGGCCCAGATGGGCACGATCGGCGTCGAGGCGACCCTGCGCATCGGGGAACGGCTGGCCGCGCAGCGGCCAGCCGTCATGTTCGTGGACGCCCCGGTGTCGGGCAGCAAGGGACCGGCCGAACAGGGCCAGCTGCTGATCCTGGCGTCGGGGCCCGCCGCGGCGGCCGACGCGCTGCGCCCGGTCTTCGGCGTTCTCGGCCGGAAGACCGTGTGGCTGGGCCAGGCGGGTCAGGGCAGCCAGGTGAAGCTGGTCGTCAACGCCTACATGTCCATCCTCATTGAGGGCGTGGCCGAGACCATGGAGCTGGCTGATCGCCTCGGTATCGGCCATCAGCAGCTCGCCGAGGTCATCGAGGGCGGCCCGCTGGACGCGCCGATCGCCGACGCCAAACTCCACAAGATGGACCAGCGCGACTACACCGCTGAGTTCCCGCTCGAGTGGGCGCTGAAGGACGTGGACCTCGCGATCAGCGCCGCCGACGGTGACACCCTGCCGCTGCTGGGCGCCCTCTCGCGGCAGTGGCATGCCGCCGTGGCCGCGGGGCACGGCCGCGAGGACATCAGCGCCGCCCGGCTGGCTCTGGGCCGGGCAACTGTGGGCTGATCGGGTCCCCGGCCGGGATCTCGATGAGCAGCGTAGTGCCGCTACCCGCGGGACTGCTGACCTTGAGCGTGCCGCTGAGCGCCTCGATGCGGTCGCGGAGCCCCACTAGTCCCGACCCGTGCGCCGGGTCGGCTCCGCCGATCCCGTCGTCGCGGATCGCCAGCTGCAGGATCGGGCCGGGCGTGTCAAGTTCGACGTGAACGGCGGATGCGTGCGCGTGCTTGGCCGCGTTGGTCAGCGCCTCTGACACCGCGTAATACGCCGCGACCTCGACCTGCTCGGGCAGCCGCCGCCCGGCGCGCAGATGAAGCTCGACCGGCAGCACGGACCGGCGGGCCAGCGATCTGAGCGCCGGCACCAGGCCGCTCCTGGAAAGGATCACCGGGTGAACCCCGCGGGAGATCTCCCGCACCTGGTTGAACACGCCCGCGAGCCGCTCAGCGATCGGCGCCAGCCCGGCCCCCAGCTCCGCGTGCTCGGCAGGCACCGATACCTGCACCATGCGCAGGTCCAGCATCAGCGACACCAGCTGCTGCTGGACGCCGTCGTGCAGATCACGCTCGATCCGCCGCCGGGCCTCGTCCGCGGCGGCCACGATCCGCGCGCGGGAGGCGGCCAGGGCGGCCAGGCTCTCCGTATTCGCGATCGCCGTGGCCACAAGCTCCGTGAAGCTGGTGAGACGCGCTTCGGTGTCCGGGGCGAACGGCTGGCGGCCCAGCTTCGAATGGAAGTACAGCACGCCCCACAACCGTCCCTCGACGAGAATCGGGCTGGCGACCGAGGAGCCGGCCCCCAGCTCGTCGCGTACGAACGCGGCGATAGGCCCGGGCACGCCTCGATAGTCGTCTATCCGGACCGGCCGGCCCGTGTGGAAGACCGCCGAGGCCAGGTCACCTCCTCCGAGCGGCCACGGACCGGGAACGAGGGGGTGCTGCTCGCCCTCGGGGGCCCAGGCCGCCAGAACCGTGACCGCCGGATCGCTGTCGTAACGGCCCATCCCGGCGAGGTGCGCGCCGAGCAGCCGTCCGGCCTCCCCGGTGACCGCCGCGAACACCTCCTCCGGCGGGACCCCGCGCGCCACCAGCGTCGCGACCCGCCGCAACGCCGCCTGCTCCGCAGCCAGCCGGGCGAGAGCGGCGCGGCTCTGAGCGTTGGCGATCGCCGTCGCCACCAGTTCGGTGAACGAAACCAGGCGCGCCTCGGTGTCGGGTGGCATCGGCTGTTCTACGGTCGAGCCGGCGGCGATCAGGCCCCAGAGCCGTCCCTCCACGATGACGGGGGTCCCGGCTGCCCACCGGAGACCCGTCTCGCGGATGGCGGCGCCAAGAGAGCCCGAGGAGCTATCGGCATAGCCGTCGATCCGGGCCGGACGGCCGGTCTCGAACACCAGCGTGCCGAGGTTGTGCCCCCCGATGGCCCACCGGCTGCCTACCGGAAAGTGGCCGACGACGCTGCCCCATTGGGCGACGACCGTGAGCGTCCTGTCCGGCTCGTAGCGGCACATGCTGGCCGAATCGACCGGAAGCAGCTGGCCGGCCTCCTCGGCCACCGCCGCGAACACCTCTTCCGGCGCTGCCCCGCGTGCCACCAGCGTCGCCACCCGCCGCAACGCCGCCTGCTCCGCGGCCAGCACCCGCAAATCGTCCCCGCTCACCGGCGCTCCCGGCCGCCAGCGCGCAGCGCGAACACGGCGCAAGGCTCGCTCATCATGCAGGCCCGCTGCCACGACGAGATCGCGCGGTAGCGCATAAGATCTCCCGTTTAAGGGCTTTCGTTCATGATGCCCAATGGCTGGCCCCTTAACGAGCCCGTGCTGCAAAGGATTTCGCAAAGGCGGGCCGCGATCACCGATCGGCGGGTGCGCCGAGGTCAAAGAGCTGGCGCAGTGCGTCGAGATAGACCGGTCCATTCGGTCCGCTGGAGAACTCCCTGGCGCGGACGGTCGGCTGGTGCAGAACCTTGCGGAGGATGCGGTGGACGGTGGCCGCCGTCTCGGCCCGTTCCTGTTCACTCAGGCCCGGCAGCCGGCCGTGCAGCCGGTCCAGTTCGGCGTCGGCGAGCTGCCTGATCTGTGCGTGCAACGCGGCGATGACCGGCGTGGCCGCCGCTTGCTGCTGCCGCTCGATATAGGCGGCGGTCTCAGCGGCGACGATGGCGCGGACCTGAGGGATCTGACCCGGTATCGCCCCGTCCGCCAGGTGCTGGCCGAGCGCGGCGAGGTCGATCAGCGTGACACCGGCCAGGCGCCCGACGGCGGGGTCCACGTCAGGCGGCATCCCGAGATCCAGCACGAACAGCGGCCGGCCGGCGGCCTGGGCCCGGGTCGCCTCCACCTGCGCGATGGGCAGGACGGGGACGGTGGCCCCGGTGGCCGTGACCAGGATGTCGGCGCCGGCGAGCGCGGCGGGCACATCGCTGGTCCGCAGCGGCCTGCCTCGCACCGCCGCGGCCACCTCGGCGGCGCGCGCCGCGTCGCGGCTGGCCACGCAAAGCCGCCCCACGCCGGCCTCGCGGAGCAGCCGGGCCGCGAGCCTGCCCGTGGGCCCGGTCCCGAGCACCACGGCATCGCGGCCGGCCAGGCCGCCCAGGTG
>PLRW01000113.1 GCA_003164955.1 Actinomycetota bacterium | reverse complement strand
GTCCCCGGCTGGTCCCGCCAGGGTGGTCCGCGGCTGGTCCCGCCAGGGTGGTCCCGCCAGGGTGGTCCGCGGCTGGTCCCGCCAGGACGGTCCCCGGCTGGTCCCGCCAGGACGGTCCCCGGCTGGTCCCGCCAGGACGGTCCCCGGCTGGTCCCGCCAGGACGGTCCCCGGCTGGTCCCGCGAGTCGACTGCTCTTCTCGTCAGGGTGCCCGCGCCAGTGTGGTCCGGCTAAGGCGGCCCCGGCGGGTGGTCCCGCCAGGACGACGGCCCCGGCGGGTGGTCCCGCGAGTCGACTGCTCTTCCCGCCGGGCCGATCCGGGCGGAATCTCGCCGGACCGATGGGTGCTCCCGCCGGGCCGATCCGGGCGGAATCTCGCCGGACCGATGGGTGCTCCCGCCGGGCCGATCTGGGTGGAATCTCGCCGCTTTCCTCCTCCGCCCGGCGTGTGCCGGGGCATGATTCAGTGGCGTCGTTGTAGGCTCTGTTCACCGGGTCGGCGCGGTCCCCCCAAGGCAAAGATCGCCAGCACGGAGGCCTGCTGCGAGGGGCAGTTGAGCCCTACGCGCACGGGTACGGCATGCGCCGCCTTCCCCCCGGAACCGTTCGGTAACGATGACGTATGCCCGTGTAAGCCCGGGCCGCAGCCAGCCCGACCTGAGGCGGCCCAAGGGCTTTATGCGGCATGCCCGAAGGAGGCGGCTTAGTCCCATGGCGGAACCCGCGGCCCGGCAGTCCCAGAAGCCCTCACAGTCGGCTCAGCCGTTCGCGCACCTTCATGTGCATACCGAATATTCGATGCTGGACGGTGCCGCCCGCCTGAAGGAACTGTTCAAAGAGGTCGGGCGCCACGGCATGACGCACGTCGCGATGACCGACCACGGCAATATGTACGGCGCGGCCGAGTTCCACCGCCAGGCCAAGGAGGCCGGCATCACCCCGGTCATCGGCATCGAGGCCTACGTCGCCCCCGAACGCCGGACCAACACCAAGCGCATCTTGTGGGGCCAGCCGCACCAGAAGAAGGACGACGTGTCGGCCAGCGGCGCGTACCTGCACAAGACGATCTGGGCGCGCAACAAGGATGGCCTGCACAACCTGTTCAAGCTGTCCTCCCGCTCCTACGCGGAGGGCTGGCTGGTCAAATGGCCGCGGATGGACAAGGAAATCCTCGCCGAACACGTCAATGGCCTGATGGCCTCCACCGGCTGCCCCTCCGGTGAGCTGCAGACCAGGCTGCGCCTCGGCCAGTTCGACGAGGCACTCAGGTCCGCCGCCGAGTACCAGGACATGTTCGGCAAGGACAACTATTTCCTTGAGCTGATGGACCACGGGCTGGACATCGAGCGCAGGGTAAGGGACGGCCTGCTCGAGATCGGCAGGAAGCTGGGCATCCCGCCGGTCGTCACCAACGACTCCCACTACACGCGCGAAGCCGACGCGACCTCGCACGACCTGCTGCTCTGCATCCAGACCGGCAAGTCGCTGGCCGACGCCGACCGGTTCCGCTTCGACGGCAGCGGCTACTACATCAAGTCCGCCGACGAGATGTACGCCATCGACACCTCCGACATCTGGCGGGAAGGCTGCCGGAACAGCCAGCTTCTGATCGCCGACCGGGTCGACGCCACCGGCATGTTCGAGTTCGTCAACCTCATGCCGCGGTTTCCCATCCCCGAGGGCTACGAATCAGAGGACGAGCTCTTCCGGGCCGAGGTGTGGAAGGGCATGGACCGCCGCTACCCGGACGGCTACGACGAAGAGCGCAAGAGACAGGCCGCGTACGAGATCGACATCATCTGCCAGATGGGGTTCCCGGCGTACTTCCTGGTCGTCGCGGACTTCATCATGTGGGCGAAGAACCACGGCGTCGCGGTCGGACCGGGCCGCGGGTCCGCGGCCGGCTCGATCGTCGCCTACGCCATGGGCATTACCGACCTCGATCCGCTGGTCCACGGCCTGATCTTCGAGCGCTTCCTCAACCCCGAGCGCGTGTCCATGCCCGACATTGACGTGGACTTCGACGAACGTGGCCGGGCCGACGTCATCCGGTACGTGACGGAAAAGTGGGGCTCGGACAAGGTCGCGCAGATCGTCACCTACGGCACCATCAAGGCCAAGGCCGCGATCAAGGACTCCACGCGCGTCCTCGGCTTCCCTTACTCGCTCGGTGACCGGATCACCAAGGCGTTCCCGGCCGCCGTGATGGGCAAGGACATCCCGCTCTCCGGCATCTTCGACACCGGCCACCCCCGCTACAACGAGGCGGGAGAGCTACGCCAGCTGTACGAGGCCGAAGCCGAGATCAAGCAGGTCATCGATACCGCCCAGGGCATCGAGGGGCTGATCCGGCAGCCCGGCGTGCACGCGGCCGGCGTCATCATGAGCGCCGAGACGATCACCGACCACATCCCCGTGTGGACCAGGCACGCCGACGGTGCCGTCATCACGCAGTTCGACTACCCGACCTGCGAAAGCCTCGGCCTGCTGAAGATGGACTTCCTCGGCCTCCGCAACCTTACGATCATGGCCGACGCGGTCGCGGCGATCGAGAAAAACCAGGGCACCACGATCGACTTGCTGAGCCTTCCGCTGGACGACAAGCCCACCTACGAACTGCTCGGCCGCGGCGACACGCTCGGCGTCTTCCAGTTCGACGGCGGCCCCATGCGCTCGCTGCTCCGGATGATGAAGCCGGACAACTTCGAGGACATCTCCGCCGTCGGCGCGCTGTACCGCCCCGGCCCGATGGGTGTGAACTCGCACACCAATTACGCGCTCCGCAAGAACGGGCTACAGCCGATCACCCCGATCCACCCCGAGCTCGAAGAGCCGCTCCAGGAGATCCTGGCGCCTACGTACGGCCTGATCGTCTACCAGGAGCAGGTGCAGAAGGCGGCGCAGATCCTGGCCGGCTACACGCTCGGACAAGCCGACCTGCTCCGCCGGGCCATGGGCAAGAAGAAAAAAGAGATTCTGGACAAGGAGTACGTCCCCTTCGAGCAGGGCTGCCGGGAGCGCGGCTACTCGCCCAAGGCCGTCCAGGCGGTCTGGGACGTCCTGGTCCCGTTCGCCGGCTACGCCTTCAATAAGGCGCACTCCGCCGCATACGGCCTGGTCTCCTACTGGACCGCTTACCTCAAGGCGAACTACCCGGCCGAATACATGGCCGCCCTCCTCACCTCGGTCGGTGACGACAAGGACAAGTCCGCGCTCTACCTCAGCGAATGCCGCCGGATGGGGATCAAGGTCCTGCCGCCCGACGTCAACCAGTCGGTGGCCACGTTCACCGCGGTCGGGCGCGACGTCCGGTTCGGCCTGGCCGCGATCCGCAACGTCGGCGTCAACGTGGTCGACGCGATCGTGGCCACGCGCAAGGCCAAGGGCGAGTTCACCAGCTTCTCCGACTTCTTGCGCAAGGTCCCCGCGGTGGTGTGCAACAAGCGCGTGATCGAGTCGCTGATCAAGGCGGGCGCGTTCGACTCGTTCAGTCATCCGCGCAAGGGCCTCGTGATGGTGCACGAACAGGCCGTCGACGCGGTGATCGACATCAAGCGCAACGAGGCGATCGGCCAGGATTCGCTGTTCGGCGGCGACACCGAGACCGAGGCGTTCTTCGACGTGCCGATCCCCGACGGCGATTGGGACAAGTCCACCCGGCTCAGCTTCGAGCGCGAAATGCTCGGCCTGTACGTCTCCGACCATCCGCTGTTCGGGGTCGAGCACCTGCTCGCCCGGGAGGCCGATTGCTCGCTGGCCGACCTGCTCACCTCTGGTGATGAAACTTCTGAACGGACCCCGGGGGGGCGTAACGACGGCGGGGGAGTGGTCAAGGTCGCGGGCATCCTGTCCGGCGTGCAGCGGAAGGTCACTAAGCAGGGCAACCCGTGGGCGGCGGCCACCCTGGAGGACCTGGCCGGCGCGATCGAGGTGCTGTTCTTCCCGGCGACCTACCAGCTGTACGCGACCTCGATCGCCGAGGATGGGATCATCGCGGTCAAGGGCCGGATCGACCGCCGCGACGACGTGCCGAAACTGATCGCGATGGACGTGACCGTTCCGGACCTGTCGGTGGACGACAGCGGCCCTTTCGTGGTGTCGCTGCCCATGACACGGTGCGTTCCGCCGGTGGTCGAGCAGCTCAAGGAGGTGCTGATGACCCATCCCGGTCCGACCGAGGTGCACCTGCGGCTGCGCGGGTCCCAGCGGACGACGGTGGTGCGCCTCGATGAGAAGCTCCGCGTCGCCGCCTCACCGGCGCTGCTCGGCGACCTGAAGCAACTCCTCGGGCCCGCCTGCGTGAGTTAGCCCGTGTGAGGTGAGCCGCGTCCCGGGTCGCGTAAGCCGCCCTATTGTGCACCGGGCCCGGAACGCGCGGCGTTGACACCCGAGCGGGTGGCCTGTGTACTGCGCAGCATGACGGAATCAATGGGGACGTCGGCTATCCCAGTCACCACCGGGTTTACCGTGCCGGGCATGACCATCGAACGGGACCTCGGTGTCACGTTCGGCCTGGTCGTCCGGAGCATGGGCGCGGTCAAGTCGATCAGCGCCGGCTTCAAAGCGCTGCGCCAGGGTGAGGTCACGGAGTACACCCAGCTGCTCGAGGACAGCCGTCGGCACGCGATCGACCGGATGATCGAGAACGCGCGGCTGCTCGGCGCCAACGCCGTGGTCGCGATGCGGTTCGACTCGTCCGAAATGGGCCAGCAGCTCACCGAGATCGTGGCCTACGGGACGGCCGTGGTCGTCACCCCGTCGGCCTGAGCATGCCGGCCACGCCGTCCGGGAACGCGGCCGGTCCG
>PLRW01000325.1 GCA_003164955.1 Actinomycetota bacterium | reverse complement strand
GGGACGAGGGGACGAGGGGACGAGGATGAGCCCCCCGGGACTCCCCGGCGCGGCGCGGACCAACCCCGGACGTGAGCGAGACAAGGTCACGCTCCGTAACGGAGAAGCTCAGGAACATTACGTAACAGAAGCGCGCGAACATTATTTATCCCTAAAGATGTTAACGCTAACAGTACGTTTTTGCAGTTCAGGGGATTACGATTGTGTTCATGGCGGATCTCCTAGCCGCCAGTGCGGGGTCCGCTGAGCCGGAGGAAACTTCGCCGCGTAATCGCGCCATGGTACGGAGTCGGCAAAGTCACCTTCAGTGAAGCCCGGAGATCCGGGACCCGGCGAGGTAAGGGTTGGCTAGATGATGAACATCAGCGCTAAGGTCTCAGCCGAGCTGGCCCTCAGGCTCGTCGCCGCCGGGCGAACGATTGTCCCCCTGGTAGCCAGCCTTTATTACAGCGCCAGCGACCCGTACGCAATCCGGATGGCCTTCCACCTGGGGCCCGAAGATCCCGTCGAGTGGATCTTCGCCCGCGATCTGCTCGCAGACGGAATGGTGGCGCCTGTAGGCAAGGGTGACGTCCAGATGTGGCCGTCGGCCCCGGCCCCGGCCGCCGGCCAGGACGCGGGCCCGGACGGGGAGATCCGCGGGCAGGCCGGCGTACTCAACATCAAGCTGTCCTCGCCGTTCGGCGAGGCGCACTTCGAGGCGCCGGCCGCCATGATCGCCAGCTTTCTCGACCGGACCTACGGTGTCGTCCGGATGGGCCAGGAAAGCGACGTCATCGACATCGACTCCGAGCTCAACACCCTGCTCTGACCGGCCTGACCTCGGCCGGGCCCCACCAGGGCCTGACCTCGGCCGCGTCTCACCAGGACGGCCCCGTACACCGGGCCAACTCCCGCTACGCCCGTTAAGCATGATGGGTATCCGGGACTAGCCGTATGGTCCATGGACGTTGGTGACGGCGAGGCGATCGTTACCGGCCGGTGCTGCCGGCGAGCACCCCGCGCAGGTTACGGCGAGGCGATCGNNCCGGGGGGTCGCCCCCCGGGCTAGCGCAGCTAGCGCAGGCCGTTCGCCGCGGCTGAGGCCGTTCGGCACAGCTCGGGCAGCAGGCCGTCGACCGCGGCGATCTGCCCGGACACCTCGCGATCCACATCCATCCGCGGCACCCGCCCGCGGACGACGGCGTGCACCGCGCCCAGCGCCACCGCCGGCGCGGCGATGCCGGCCCGCAGGTCGATCCCCTGCGCGGCGCACAGAATCTCCACCGCCAGGCACGTCCGCACGTTCGCGACCACCTCGCGGAGCTTGCGGACCGACGTCCAGCCCATCGAGACGTGATCCTCCTGCTTGCCGGAGGTCGGGATGGTGTCCACGCTCGCCGGGTGAGCCAGCACCTTGTTCTCGCTGACCAGGGAGGCGGCCGTGTACTGGGCCAGCATGAAGCCGGAGTTGATGCCCGCGTGCGGGGCCAGGAACGGCGGCAGGCCGCGGGAGAACGCCGGGTCGAGCATCCGGTCCACCCGGCGCTCGCTGATGCTGGCCAGTTCCGCGACCGCCATGGCCAGCATGTCGGCGGCGAAGGCCAGCGGCTCACCGTGGAAGTTCCCGGTCGTCATCACCTCGCCGTCGTCGGTGATGATCGGGTTGTCCACCACCGAACCCAGCTCGGTGTCCAGAACCCTCCGGGCGTGGGTGAGGACGTCGCGGACGGCCCCGTGCACCTGCGGCGCGCAGCGCAGGCAGTAGGCGTCCTGCACCGCGTGCCGGCTGTCCCGGTGGCTGGCCAGCAGCGGCGACCCGGCCAGCAGCGCGCGCAGGTTCGCCGCGCTGTCGAGCTGGCCGGGGTGCGGCCGGAGCGCCTGAACCCGCTCGTCGTACGGCCGGTCGGTGCCGAGCAGGGCCTCGATGGACAGGGCGCAGGCCACGTCGGCCGCCTGCACCAGCATCGCGGCGTCGTACACGGAGAAGGCGAGCACCGCCTGCATCGGCTCGGTGCCGTTGACCAGGGACAGGCCCTCCTTGGGGGCCAGCCGGAGCGGCGGCAGGCCGTGCGCGGCCAGGACGTCAGCCGCCGGGCGACCCTCCGGCGGCCCGCCGGGCTCGCGCAGCAGGCCCTCCCCGATCAGCGGCTGCGCGAGGTGCGCGAGCTGGGCCAGGTCGCCGGACGCGCCCACCGAGCCCTTGCCCGGGATGACCGGCAGCAGCCCGCGGGCCAGGAACTCCAGCAGGCGGCGCGGCAGATCCTCCCGCACGCCCGAATACCCGGCGGTGAGCGTCCTCGCGCGCAACAGCAGCACCGCCCGCACCACGTCGTCGCCGAGCGGCTGGCCCGTGCCCGCCGCGTGCGACCGGATGATCGCGGCCTGCAGCGCGGTCAGGTCCGCCTCGCTGACGGGCGTATCGGCCAGCGCGCCGAATCCCGTGTTGACGCCGTAAACGGGCGCGTCGCCACGGAGGGCCTCGGTGACGACCGAGAGGCTGTGCTCCATCCGGGCGGCGGCGTCCGGCCCGAGTCGCGCCGTGGCCTCGCCGCGCGCGACCGCAACGACGTCCTCCACGGTGAGGGCACTGCCATCGATGATCACTTCTCGCATGCCCCACAGCCTGCCATGGCGTGGTCCCGCCCGGAGCGACCGGCATGATTCTTAACGGACGTGCTGCGGGCTGGTCCCGCCGTGCGGAGCCGTCTCGCGGGAGTAAAGGCGGCCGTTAGCGGGACTTGGGCATCCCGGTATAGCTGAGCAGGTCCGCCTCGGTGCCATTGAAACGGTCCTCGTCCAGCGGCGAGTCGGTGTACTGCCAGAACGTCCAGTGCGACCAGGGCTTCGGCACGGCCGGGGCGCTGACGCCGTAGTCGGCCACCCATAGGCCCCACCATCCCATGCCCGCGCACGCGCCGGTCTCGGCGAACCCGGGGTTGGTATAGAGCAGCACACGATGGTTGGGGACCAGGCCGTCGAGGGTGGTCAGGAAGGTCCGGGCGCGTTCGGCCACCACGGATGGGGCTACGCCGTCGTTCGACCCGCTGGAGTCGGTGGCCTCCACGTCCAGGACGAGGTTGTCGCCGGGCAGCAGGCCATGCGGTTTCACGGTCGCCACGAACCGTTCGGCCTGGTGGGCGGGGTCGTCAGAGGCGTGGAAGAAGTGGTAGGCGAACCGCGGCATCAGGCGGTTGAGCTCCCACATCGCGTTCCAGTTGCTGACGAACGCCGGGTCGGTGATCGTCAGCCCCTCGGTGGCCTTGCACATGCCGAAACTGATCTTGCCCCGCCACTGTCTCCAGTTGTAGTTGGAGCCCTGGGGGTATGCGACGTCGATTCCCTGCGGCTGGCTCATGGGAGGCCATGCTAGCGGCACGTATTATTTCGTTTCCGGCTAAACGGGGCGCGTTCAACCGGTGACCGTACGCGGCATTCTAGACACGGGACGGCGCAGGCTGCGGGCCGCGATGCCGGACCCGAGTTTGCTACCCGGCCAGGATCGGCTACAGTTCTGTTCGCACGCCGGGCACATTACGGCGGCCCGTCAGCCGGATGGCTGGCACGCGGACGTGGCTCAGTTGGTAGAGCATCACCTTGCCAAGGTGAGGGTCGCGGGTTCGAATCCCGTCGTCCGCTCGGAGACGCCGAACACCGTCAGGTCTGTCCCACGGCGGTTCTCGGGATCCATGGTGAGCCTTCTGCGCTGGTCGTCCGGCCGCTGGAGGAGCTTCCGTGGCGGAGTGGCCGAGTGGTTTAGGCAAGGGCCTGCAAAGCCCTGTACACGGGTTCGATTCCCGTCTCCGCCTCTCAGACATGCTGTGCCTATCGGGCACAAGGCCCGCGGGCCCGTTCTGAGCCCCGCAGGCCGTTCTGAGCCCCGCAGGCCATTCTGACGTGCAAGCCTTTCCCGGGAATGTGCCCCGGCGCCCCGGTCCCCGCGCGGGACGCCGGCCTCATCAGGAGGACCGGAGGTAACCTCCGGCGGCATCCCCGGCCGTGGCAGCGGCCAGGTCAATCCTTCTGTCCCTGTCATCTCAGCGGGAAGATGCGGCGGCATTATTCTTGGGCAGTATCCGAATGCATTCCTTGTATTAGTACGGCATCCGGAAAATAAATGACGGAGGCTATTCGAGCTCGGCGGCGGATCGCAGCGCGGGCAGATCGCTCACGAGCAGGCCGCGATAGCGGGTCTGCACGATGCCCGCCTGCCTCAGTTGCCGGACAGCGATCGCCGTCGCGTCCTGACCTGCGCCGATGAGCCTGCCCAGCTCGGCCTGGGACAAACTCACCCCGAGCGCGTAGCCGCCGGCCTCCGGGTAGCCGTGCCGGTCGACCAGTTCAAGGATGACCCGGGCCAGATGCACCTTCACGTCGTGCCCGGCGAAGCTCAGGCGCCGGCGGTCGGACCAGTCCAGGCGCTCGGTGATCATCAGCGTGAGGGCGTGCCAGGCCGCGGGGCGGCGGCCCAGGAACTCCATGAACTGGGGGCCGGGGATCGGGTGGGCCACTAACGGCGAGCAGGCCACCACCGTGGCGGAGCGCGCCCGCTGGGCGAGCACGGCCTGCTCACCGACGACGTCCCCGCTCACGCCGATGCGGAGCAGTGCCTCCTGGCCGTTCTCCAGGCACGCGGTGACCTTGACGCAAGCGGAAGTACCAGGCTTGGCCGGTCGCAGCAGGTAGACGCACATGTCGTGGGCTCCCTGGCTGATGAGGACGGACCCCACTGGGTACCGGATACCGGGCACCAGCGAGATCAGTTCCGCGCCGGTGTGCTCGTCCAGCCGTGACATCAGGGTGCCGTCCGGCCAGCATCGCCGTCCGCCGCCAGTTGCTACCGTCTCCTGGGACACAATCCCTCCCGAGAACCCTGCCTCCCGAG
>PLRW01000319.1 GCA_003164955.1 Actinomycetota bacterium | reverse complement strand
GCCACTCTGCGGGCCGGGCCGGCGGACCAGTCCGGCGGGCCACCCTGCAGGCCGGGCCGGCGGACCAGTCCGGCAGGCCACCCTGCAGGCCAGTCCGCGGGCCGGGCGCGGGCTCGTCCGGCCGGCTCGTCCGGCGGGCCACTCTGCGGGCCCGGCCGGCCACGGCGCCTTCGCCGGCGCCGCCCTAAGCTAGATGAGTGCCTATGCTGCGGATTGCCATGGCCCAGGTCAACGCGACCGTGGGGGATCTGGCGGGGAACGCGGACAAGATCGTCGAATGGACGCGGCGCGCCGCCCAGCGGGGAGCCCGGCTGATCGTCTTCCCCGAGATGATGCTTACCGGCTACCCGGTGGAGGATCTGGCCCTGCGCACCTCGTTCGTGGAGGCGTCCATCAACGCTCTGCGTTCCGTCGCGGAGCGGCTGGCCACCGAGGGCCTCGGCGGGGTCGCCGTCGTCACCGGATACCTGGACCGGCGGCCGGGCCTCGCGCCGCGCACCGGGCTGCCGGCCGGTGCCCCGCTGGACGCCGCCGCGCTGCTGTACAACGGGCGGGTGGTCATCACCACGGCCAAGCACCACCTGCCGAACTACGGCGTCTTCGATGAGTACCGGTACTTCGTCCCGGGCAACACGCTGCCGGTCTTCCGGATGCCCGCGGGCAAGGACGCGGGCGGGGCTCCGGGAGAGGGCATCGACGTCGCGATCGCGATCTGCGAGGACCTGTGGCAGGAGGGCGGCCCCGTCGCGGTGACCCGGCAGGCGGGAGCGTCACTGCTGGTCGTGCCGAACGCTTCGCCCTATGAGCGCGGCAAGGATGACGTGCGGCTCGCGCTGTGCGTCCGCTGCGCCGGAGAGGCCGGAGCGGCCCTGGCCTACGCGAACCTGATTGGCGGGCAGGACGAGCTGGTCTTCGACGGCGGCTCGCTGCTGGTCACCGCGGATGGCGGCGTGCTGGCGCGCGGGCCGCAGTTCGACGAGGCCCTGATCGTCAACGACCTGGACCTGCCCGGCACCGACGGCCCGATCACCGACGAGGGCGATCCGGTGGACGCCGGCGACGGCACGGTCATCACGATCCGGCACATCGAGCTGGAGCCGGTGGACGGACCTGGGCTCCCACCCGAAGCTACGGAGGATCCCCAGGGACCGTTCTGGCCGTCGCTGCCGGATCCGGAGGAGGTCTACGGCGCGCTGGTGCTGGGGGTACGGGACTACGTGCGCAAGAACGGATTCCGTTCGGTGATCCTGGGATTGTCCGGCGGCATCGACTCGGCCCTGACCGCGACGATCGCCGCAGACGCGGTCGGCCCGGACAACGTGTACACGGTGCTCATGCCGAGCCGGTACTCCAGCGACCATTCCGTGGGCGACGCCGAGGAACTGGTCAAGCGGCAGGGACTGCACTCGGTGACGGTGCCGATCCGGTCGATGGTCGACGCCTTCGAGACTGAGCTGGCGCCAGCCCGGTTCCCCCCGACCGGGCTGCCCGCGGAGAACCTGCAGGCCCGGGTCCGCGGCGTGATCCTGATGGGCCTGTCCAACGCCGCAGGTCATCTGGTGCTGACCACGGGCAACAAGAGTGAGCTGGCTACCGGCTACTCGACGCTGTACGGCGATTCGGCCGGCGGCTACGGGCCGATCAAGGATGTGCTGAAGACGCTGGTCTGGGAGCTGGCCCGCTGGCGGAACGACCAGGCCGTCGCGCGCGGCGAGTCCCCGCCGATCCCGGAAAACTCGATCACCAAGCCGCCGAGCGCTGAACTCGCGCCCGGCCAGAAGGACACCGACTCGCTACCCGATTACGAGGTGCTCGACGCCCTGCTCGACGACTACGTGGAGAAGGACATGGGCGCCGAGCAGCTCATCGCGGCCGGCCACGACCCTGACCTCGTGCAGCGGGTTATCCGGCTGGTGGACCTGGCCGAGTACAAGCGACGCCAGTACCCGCCCGGTCCGAAGATCACGCAGAAGAACTTCGGCCGGGACCGGCGGCTGCCGATCACCAATGCCTGGCGGGAGCGCCTGCCGGGCAGATAGGCCAGGGTGTCGTCACGCCCGGCAGCGCCGTCGCCGGGGGTTGGTAGAGCCGGGAAGGCCCGTCGTGGCCGGGCCGTCGTGGCCGGGGTGGCTGTGGCCGGGGGCCGACCGTCGTGGCCAGGGTGCCGTCACGGCCGGGAGCCCGTCGTGGCCAGAAGTCGTCGTAGCCCGGGCGGGATATCACCCCTAGGGCCGTCGCGGCCGGTGAAGCCGTCGCGGCCGGGGATGCCGTCGCGCCCTCAGACCGGGTAGGTGGCGGGGCCGCTGGTATACGTGCGCCCGGACGGTGTGGTCCAGGTGGAATACCCGGGCCGGTCCTGGGAGAGCTGCCAGCCGGGAGCCTGCTTGGCGTGATGATGATGGCGACAGCGAGGCCCGGCGTTGCACGCGCACGTGACGCCGCCGGCTTCCCAGGGCACCGTGTGCTCGAAATCGCAGCGGCGGGCGGCTCGCCGGCAGGGGGGCCACGTGCATTCCCCATCGCGGATCTCGACCAGGTGGCGGAGCCGGTCGCTGGGATCGTGGGCGCTGGTCTGGTACCGGTGGTCACAGTCGGTGACCGCGATCGGGTCCAGGTCGAAGGCCAGGTCGGGGCTGTCTGGTCCCAGGCCCCAGAACCCGGATCGCAGCCGCCAGGTCCCGTACTCGTCCGGCGGCCCGCTCCCCCGCTCCGTCCCGGGTCTGGGTTTCCGTCGGTGTCGCGGTCGGGCGCAGCCGTGAGCGAGGGGGAGACCGTCCGGGTCGGTGACGGTCAGGCACCAACCGGTCGACGGGTGAGCGGAAGCCCGATTCACCATGTCACGGGCCAGGGCGGCATCGATGGGGCCAAAGCCGCTGGCCTCGCCGGGATGGTCGGCCAGGCCGAGAAGAGTAGCTAGGGGAACAGTCAGGTTGATGCAGGCGGCCAGTGCACCCGGCTGCCCGGCGCTGTGCTGCCCGGC
>PLRW01000055.1 GCA_003164955.1 Actinomycetota bacterium | reverse complement strand
ACCCCGGAGACTCCCGGGCCAGCCACAGCGGGGCCGCGGACCCCGGAGACTCCCGGGCCAGCCAGATCCGCGACGACCTTTCCAGGTTCCAGCTCGGCCAGCGGGCCGCCCACGGAGACTGCCTGCCCGAACCTCACCACGGCGGCGGCACGCCAGGCCCGGGCGCGGAGCCCGACGGTGAAAGCGTCCCTGGAGAAAATGATGGAGGCGTCGGGACAGAGGCAGGCCCGGCGTGACCGCCCCGAGCAGCGGGGCACGGTCGCTGACGTGGCTGGTGAACAACTTCGTCACGGAGGTACCCGGTGTCACGGATGCGATCGTCGTGTCCGCGGACGGCATGCTGCTGATCGCGTCCGACGGGCTCTCCGGGACAAGGGCGCAGCAGCTTTCCGCAGTGTCCTGCGGCGTGCGCAGCCTGGCCGAAAGCTCGGCCCGTCTTTTCGATCTGGGCGAAAGCCTCCAGACCATTGTCCGGACGGAACGCGGCTACCTCTTCATTATGACGATAAGCGACGGCTCGTGCCTGGCCACCCTGGCCCGGTCCGGCTGCGACATGAGAATTGTCGCCTATCAGATGACATTACTCGTCGAAAGTTCAGGTCATATTCTCACCCCGCAACTCCGCCGGGAACTGCGCACCGAAACCGGTGCCGCCCACCTGCCGTGACCGGCGAATTGCGGACCAAGGGTCTTATCCGCAGAAGGAGGTCGCTGTCGTGACCAGCGCCCCGGCTAGAAGCGCCCGCGTGCGGCCTTACGCCATCACGGGCGGCCGGACCAGTTCGCGGCGGCCATTGCTGCTCGAGACGCTAGTTTCTGTCCCGGGCTTTGACCGCGCGGTCTACCAGGAACTGGTGGCCGAAACACGGGAGATCTACGTCCTGTGCCGTGCGGTGCGCTCGATCGCCGAGATATCGGCCGGCCTGGGCATTCCGCTGGGCGTCGTCCGGGTCCTGGTCAGTGACCTCGTGGACGAGGGCCGGGTCCGCATTCACCCGAGCCCGGCGGCCGCCGGGGCGCCGGAACACGTACTCCTGGAAAGGGTTCTCCGTGGTCTACAGAGCATCCAGCCCTGAACTGTCGCCCTCGGCGATCTCGACCAAGATGGTCGTCGCGGGAGGGTTCGGCGCCGGGAAGACCACCTTCGTCCGCTCGGTCTCCGAGATCGAGCCGGTGACCAGCGAAGCGCTGATGACCGAGGCCAGCGCCGGGGCCGACGACCTGTCGGCCACCCCGGACAAGGTGATGACGACCGTCGCCATGGACTTCGGCCGGGTCAGCCTGGACGCCGATCTCGCCCTGTACCTGTTCGGGACGCCGGGACAGGACCGGTTCTGGTTCCTGTGGGACGACCTGATCCGCGGCGCGCTCGGCGCGGTGGTCCTCGCCGACCCGCGGCGCCTGGCCGACTGTTTCCCGGCCATCGAGTATTTCGAGAACGTACCGGACATGCCTTTTATCGTCGCGCTCAATTGCTTCGACGGAATCCTCCCGTACGGAATCGAGGACGTGCGCGCCGCGCTCGCCATCGATCCGGAAGTCCCGCTGCTCACCTGTGACGCGAGGGACACCGCATCCGCGGTCTACACGCTGACGGAACTTGTCAGATACGCCATGAATCTCACCCGTGATCCGGTTTTCGCATAACCCCGGTCGGCGCGCGGCGCCTGCGTATCAGTCAGTGGAAGGTGGGCAATGTCACGGAAGATCCTTATCGTCGGGGCCGGCCAATCCGGCCTGCAACTCGCGCACGGATTACTCCAGCAGGGCTATGCGGTGACGCTGATGTCCGCGCGGACCGCCGAAGAGATCCGGGCCGGGCGGGTCATGTCCACGCAGGCCATGTTCGGTGCCGCGCTGCAGCACGAACGTGATCTCGGGCTCAGCTACTGGGCGGACGACGCTCCGTCCTTCGAGGGCATCGGATTCAGCCTCGCCGGGCCGGACGGGGAGCGCGCCATCGACTGGGCGGGCCACCTGAGCGCCCCGGCTCAGTCGGTCGACCAGCGGCTCAAGATGTCCGGCTGGATGGAAGTCTTCGAGGCGCGCGGCGGACGGGTCATCATCCACGGCGTCACGGTGTCCGACCTCGACCGGCTGGCACCGCGGTATGACCTGACGATCGTCGCGGCCGGCAAGGGCGAGCTGGTCGACCTGTTCCGCCGGGACGCGTCCCGCTCCCCGTACCGCGTGCCGCAGCGCGCGCTGGCCGTCGTCTACGTCCGCGGGCTGGAGCGCCGGGCAGAGCGGCCGGACCTGCCCGTGGTGAACTTCAACCTCGTGCCCGGCGTGGGCGAGCTGTTCATCATGCCCGCGCTCACCACCGGCGGGCCGTGCGACATCCTCTTCTTCGAGGGCATCCCGGGCGGGCCGCTGGACTGCTGGGGCGGGATCCGCCATCCGGACGAACAGCTTGAGCTCACGCTGCAGCTGATGAAGAGGTTCGTGCCCTGGGAGTACGAGCGCGCCCGCCACGTCGAGCTGACCGACTGGGGCGGCACCCTGCGCGGCCGGTACGCGCCCGTCGTCCGCTACCCGGTGGGCCGGCTCCCCTCGGGGGGAACCGTGCTCGGCATGGCGGACGTGGTGGTGGCCAACGACCCCATCACGGGCCAGGGGTCGAACAGCGCCAGCAAATGCGCCGCCATCTACCTCGCGGCCATCCTCGCCCACGGGATACGCCCGTACGACGAGGACTTCATGCGGGACACGTTCGGCCTGTTCTGGGACTACGTGCGGTACCCCACCATCTGGACCAATGCGATGCTCCAGCCGCCGCCACCGCACGCCGTCCAGCTGCTCGGCGCAGCCGGGAAGTATCAGCAGATCGCCGACCGCTTCGCCAACGGCTTCAACGACCCGCGCGACTTCTTCAGCTGGTTCATGGACCCCGCGAAGGCGGCCGCCTATCTGGACGAGGTCGCCGGTCGCGGGGCCCCCGCCGCCGCCGGCTCGCCCGCTCCGCGCGACTAATTAGCCGGAGTAACCAATCGCAAATACCCCAGCGCAGCGCGGTTAATCCCCCTTGACCTGCGGCGATGCTGTGACCCACGTCTGACCGCCATCGTGGTCGCGGTGCTGCTCGCGGCGGTCGCGGGCCTGATCGCGGCCGACCTGATCTCGAAGTTCCTCGGGCACCCGGTGCACGTGGTCCCCGCCGCGCTCGCCCGCGACGGGCGCATCTGGCACTGGGGCGATCCCCGCGCGCTGGTCGCGTCGGGGGTGATCTGCGCCCTCGGGCTGCTGCTCATCTCGATCGCCGCGCTGCCGGGCCGGTTCCGGGTTGTCCCGGTGGCCAGCGAAGATCCCCTGTCCGTCACCGGGTTCACCCGGCCCGGCCTGCGCCGTTACCTGGCCGCGGCCGCAACCACCGTGGACGGGGTGGCCAGCGCGCGGGTCCGCGTCCGGCGGCGGTACGTACGCGTGCTCGCCGTCTCGCCGCTGCGCGATTCCGAAGGCCCTGGCGCTCTGGTCGAGACCGCCGTGCACTATCCCCCTCTCGCCTGCCCTCACATGGCCGCGAAACCGCGCACCCCGCAAATTGCGGGCGACTCGTGCGTGACGATCCGGCGGCCGGCATGTCTTACCTGTGTGAAGGCTCAAGCTCAGGGAACGTTGCCACGGTAGCCAGTAGCCGTGCGGTGAACACGTTAGACGATGTCCGGTTTGGGGGATGAAGCGGGTCCATAGGGCCTGCAGGAAGGAGAACATGCCGATGAGCCAGCCACTCCGGGAAGATTCCGGCCCGGACGCACGGCCGGACGCACGGCCGGACGCACGGCCGGACATTGGGCGCGCGCCGACGAAGGCGGATGAGGTGGCTGCGGCCGTGGCTGCCGCGCCGGGGGTAGCGGCCCTGTCCGGAGGACGCCTCGGCGGCGTCGGCACCTATTTGCCCGGACGCCGTGTCACGGGCGTGATCGTCCGCGATAGCGACCTCGAGGTGCACGTTATCGGGCGCTACGGCGTCCCGGTGGGCACGATCGCCGCGGAAGTGCGCCGCGCCGCGGAACCGTTCGCCAGCGGCCAGCCCGTGCACGTCATCATCGAGGACCTGGCCTAAGGACCTGGCCTGGCGGACGTGGCATAACCGTCGTGGCCCGGACGCAGCGCCGTGCCCGCCCGGGCCGGCCCCGGGCTGCGGTCCGGGCAGGCGCGGTTCCGGCCTCGTGTCGCGGAAGACCAGCCAGCGCATCGCGGCGTACATGTAGAAAGCCTCACACACCCCCGCGATGACCCGCGCAAGCTGATAGCTGACCCCGAGCGCGGCCAGGCCGGCCCCGATGCCGAGGATCCAGGCCAGATAGTTGACGATGACGACCGCGATGTAGACCGCGACCTGGCGGCCGACGGCGCCGTGGGAGTGGAAGTTGACCGCGCGGTTCAGCAGATAGCTCAGCCCCGACGCGGTCCCGTAAGACACGGTGATGCCGACCGGTACCGGCCAGTGCAGGCCGCCGTGGATGGCGGTCAGCAGGGCCAGGTCGCACGCGAACGTGAAGCCGTTGATAACCGCGAAGCCGAGCAGGTTCGGCGGGACGATCCCCGCCAGGCCGAACGGCAGCCGGCCGGCGATCGCCGTCATCGCGGCGGTGAAGCGTTCCCCCCGCGCCGTCCTTTTTTCCGCACGCCGGGCTCGGCTGCGCACGTCCCCCGGCCATGACACACGCTCAGGGTGCCAGGCCCGCCAGACGCGGAGCCGGCCCCGGGCTGTCCGGGGGACGAACGGCCGCTGACCGTTACCTGGCCGCCGGGCGGTCCGCGCGGAACAGCGTGTTCCGGATCGACCGGCCGATCGTATCGGCCAGTGGCAGCAGGTAGCGATACCCGGGCGGGATCTGGGCCCGCAGCAGTTTCGGCGGCCGGGTGGTCGTGGCCATTTCCACGACGCCGAGCCCCAGTCGCTCGAGCGAACGCGGATCGTCACACGCCCACTGCCATGGCGCTATGGAATGCCGCGCGGCTACCCGATGATTCTGGTCGAGCTTCCGCCGCGAATAGGAGTCCAGCGCGATCAGCGCGCCCGGAAAGCGCCCGGCGATCCGGGCCAGTGCCCGCATGACATCATCGGGCGGCAGGTAGACCAGCACTCCCTCGGCGACGAAGAAATACGGCCCGGGCTGTTGCTCAACCGTCTCGAGCCACGTCTCGTCGAGCACGGACGCGGCCACCATCTGGCGGCGTTCCGTGTCCGCGAAATACTGACGGCGCAATTCGATGGTGCCGGGCAGGTCCAGGTCGATCCAGCGCACCGTTCCGTTATCGACACGCTCAAACCGGGTGTTGAGCCCCGTACCGATCTCGACCACGGTGCCACCCGGATGCGTGGCCAGGAAATCCCGCACCCACACATCCAAGGTCGCGGTGCGCAGAATCGTGATCAGCCCGCCGGTGTCCCGGCCGTACCTGGCCAGGTCGAAGTCGATCGAATCGACCATATGCACTGCTTTCGGGTCGCGCAGGATCGGCCGCTTCTTGCGCGTCTCCCGCGCCCTGGCCGTGAGCGGGATGAACAGCGTCTCCTGAACCGCCCCGAGCTGCACCTGCTGCCTGTCAGCCACCATGGAGCGCTCCCCCGCCAGGCCGGATCCGCTGCATATTGCCGCGGGTATCTGAAGCAGCATAAGTGACATGAGGCGTTAGCGCGCGGACGTAATCACGAATGCACGAAAAGTTACGGTGTTTTGGCCATCGTCATTACGAATACCGCGGTCATTGCGCCGCCTTCTGGTGTTTTATCTGTGCGCGGCCGCCTACCGGGTAATTTATCTGTACGCGGCCGCCTATTGCGTATTTCTCATATCGCTACGCCACCGAGCTCGCGCCCGCGGTCCGCGCGGCCATCACGACCAGCGCCTCGCCCGGGACCTGCGCAGCCCAGGGCCTGCCGCGCCCGGCAGCGGGGAACATGCCGGTACGGCGCCAGCCATCAGCAACTGGGCCCTGCCGCCGCCGGCCGCCACTCCCCCTTTGACGTGCGAATACCCATAAAAACGGTCGGAAATATTGACTACAATCGGACGGCCTGGGATCATCGCGGCATGACTTCCTGCGACCACACGGAGCGGCGGCACGTCGACCTGTGCTCCGTCGCGAGCGCGCTCTGATCAGCCAGGCCGGCGATTACCTGAACACGAGCCTGGTCTTCGCCGGCATTATCACGATCGCCTTCGCCGGCCTCGTCCTCGACGCCTGCCTGCGCAGCCTGCTCCTGCTGGTAGACCCCAGCCGCCGCTCGTAAGGCGAAACCCCCGTTGGACGTCGGTTTTCCGCACATAGGGAGACAACACAATCCCTACGCAGCGCGGTCCGCTCGCCGGCTGGTCATCGAATGGACGGCCCAGCTCTGAGACCACCACGCTAGCGTGGCCAGCGTGACCGGCCGCGCCGGCCAGGAAAGGCAGGCACCGACAAGAAGGACCAGCCGCCCAGACCGGGGGGCGAGCGCCGCCGCACTCGTCCCCGGCCGCGCCCACCAGACACGGAAGCAGCAGCGACAAGGAAAGGTGGCCCGCCCACCCGCCCCCGGCCGGGCAGCACCGCACGGACCCCGCCCCACCGTACCGGGACACCCCAAGAGCCAAACCCCCAAATGGTGCCCTACGGGCGCTCCCCCCAACGGTGCCTGGCGGCACCTGAGCCCGCACTCGTCCCCGGCCGCGCCCAGCGCGCACGGAAGCAGCAACACAACCAAAGCTGACCCGCCCACCCCACCCCGCCCCCCGCCCCGACGACCCGCACCCGCCGCGAAACCACCATGGCCGCCCTCCGGGCGCTCACTTTCCGGTGCGGGCCGGGCCTGCGGCCCGGCCCGCACAGCGGCCACACACCGGCCGCACAAACCGCCCACACCGGCCCGCCCGCGCGTGCGGGCACTGTACGGGGCAAACATCCAGCGGCTACCGCCGCTGGCCTGGCCGGGTGCCGTCCTAACCGCTCCGCCAAACACTTCCTGACCTCACCCCCACAACCAGGGGCCGAGGTCAGGAAGCAGCTACACAGAACGGCACCCGGCCAGGCAAGAACAAAAATCAAGATCAAGAACAAAGGTCAAGATCAAGGTCAAAACCCACGGTGGTAACTCATCGCACACATGACCGAGGAAGGGGCAAGCAAGACCACGCAGGTAACGGCCGCAGCCAATGATCGCGGAAGCAGCACAACACCCCGGTACCGGCCAAGCACAACTGACTACGGAAGGTGCCCAGCACCCCGGTACCGGCCACACCGACAGGCACGGAAGGTGCAAGCAAGACCACGCCTAAAGCCGCGCGTGACCAGTGATTACGGGAAGTGCAACGCACCTCATCCTCGCTCCGCGCCGTCCGGCCAGATCACTCGCACAGGCGTCCCCTGATCACGCGCATATGCCACAACGTCAGCCGTTCCGCCGTACCCACGCGCCGGCTTGCCATCCCACACGGCATACAACTCGTCCGCCTCATCCACCATCAGCTTGCTCGCGGCCATGTGCGACTCAGAAGTGGAGTCGCCGAATGGCAGCCGCCGGACAGAAGCCGCCTGTGCAAGCAGACGGTCATACTGCCCATGCGCGTCCTCTGACAGCCCCTCCCGGTACCGCTCCGCCGGCACAATGACCTCAATCCTGCCTCCGAGATCGATCACCGCCAGCGCGAACACCTGATCAGCCCCGTCCGCCAGGCAGGACACGCCGACCACGTCAGGGGCATCCCCGGAAAGCAAGGCCCGTATCTGCCCGTCAATAAGCTCAACAGTCCGCGCGGGCAGCGACTGATGCCCGGAAACAGCTATCCGCCGCATACGGCTCCCTTCACGCGACCGCTGACCGGAGCTTGCCATCGAACTCACGCACGCAGGAGGTAACCGGCCCGGCGTATCCATGCCGGAAACGCCGCGCACGCTCCACCACGCGCTCAGACGAGTACGTCAGACCCACCGCCAGCCCCTCACGGGCAAGCTGGAACGCCTCATCAACCCTGTACCCGTCCCGGCTGCTCTCACCGTCCTGCCGGGCTGCAGTCGCTACCTCCAGCATGATCATCGCGCGCTGCTTAGGGGCCAGATGAGCGGCAGGCAACGACTCCGCGAATGCAGCCAGCGCATCAGAGGCACGGCCGAGCCTCACCGACACAAGCGCCCGGTAGCCCGCGAGCTTGACATGATCAAAGGGATACACCCATGGCCACGGCGGCGGCACTGACGGATCGCCCTTCTCGATCGTCTTCTCCGCGCGCAGCAGCGCGCTATCTGCTGCCCTGCCGTCGTTGCGGCAAGCCGCGAGGCTCAGCGCCTCAATCGCATCCAGCCAGGCGCGCGGCGTCGAATGCGCCGCCACGCCAACCTGCTCCCTCGCCTGAGCAACCAGCGGCAACGCCAAGCCAGGGTCTGCCCCTTCAATCTCGAACGCGGCCAGGCTGCCCAGCATGTAACCGGCAAGCAAACCCTGCCCAGCGCGCCGGGCCCGATCAATAGCCAGCCGGTAATAGATACGCGCAGTACCGACATCGTGCATGTCACCATGCAGCCAGGCGGCAAAACCCGCCGCCTCGCTCACCGCAGCCGCCAGCGCCGCACTCAGCGCCGGCTCCTGGACACGGACAAACAGCCGGTTGGCCATCTCCACATGCGCCGCGACGCCGCGCGCCAGTTCCCGAGACGAAGTCGTGGCGTCAAGACGCCGCTGCGCGCCAGTGATCGCAGTAAGAGCCGGCGCCGTCGTCTCATCAACTACCGCCCGCACAGGCAAGGGCACCAGCGCGAGAGCCATGGCCTTACCGAAATCCCGCCGCCTCGTCTGATCATCACCTCCTGCATTACCGAACCGGAGCAGGTGAACAGGTATCCCGAGCTGACGTGAAACCTCACGCACCTGGTCAACCGTAAGCACCTGCCGCCTACGCAGGACATTCGATACCCAGCTCTGCGAATAACCCACCGCCAGCGCAAGCTGTTTCTGGCTCCAGCCGTGGGCACGCCGGATTTCCTCCAGCAATGTCGCGGCATCGCAACTCGCAAGTGCGGACGCGACAATCGGCGAAGACCAGAACTCGGGCGCTAGCCGCCCTGCTCCCTGCTCCATGGTCGCAGGCTACGCGACGAAATCCCGCACAGGTACCAGTAATAGTAATCGCTCCACGCCTGGTAGTAGTTCCCTGTAGCCCTCAGCCTCTCCCCGTCCAAAGATCGACACGTGCAGTAGTGCATGACCAACAGGGGAAGGCGTGAGCAAGAAGTGACGGCAATGCCATCGCAAGCCACCGGGCGCGGCTCGCCCGCCATCCATCTCGGCTGGTCACATGGGGGCACGTCATGAGGTTCCGTGAGGACAACCCCGCCGACCTAGAGCGGGCCCGCGCCGCCGTCGCGCAATGGCGCGAGCAGAACCCGGCAGGCGCCGACGAACAGTTGATCGACGCGCTTGGCCCCCAGTTCCACCCCGACTACGGCCCCGTGCTCCGCGCGATGCTGTTCAGGTTCGACGAGGACCACGCCGGCACCGCACCGGAGAGGCCGTGAACAGGTGGGACGTGGTCACCGGTTCGCCGGCCGTGCCGCCCGGCGCGCTGGCCGAGCTGGCGGCCCTGCGCGCCGCGCTGCCCGGCTACGACGTGACCATCACCAGCCACAGCCGCACCCACCGGTTCGAAGCCACCCACCGTGGCAACGGCCCCGGAACCTGCTGCGTGATCAGCAGCGACCCCACCGACCTCTGGCACGAACTAGCCGGCCGCCCCCGGCCCGCCGCCCTGGACGGCGACCGTCTCGACCGCGCCCTGCTCATGGCCCGCCTCACCATCTACACCTACCCCGGACGTATCCCCCGGCCCCCCGAACGCACCCCCCGTCCCTGACAGCGCGGAGACCGGGCGTCCCTCACCAAAGTTCCGCCCGGCCTCCGCTACCTCCCGTATGCCAGGAAGGCAGTACAAGTATGCCCATTCCGGCCGCACCCCTCCACGCGCCGGCAACAAACCCCATCCGCCGAGCCTTGGCCGCCCTCGTCACTCTCACCGCCGCCGCAGCCGCCGCAGCGTGCGGCACCAGCACCGCCCCCGCCCAGCCCGGCACCCCCACCGCCACGCATGTCGCGGTCGCCGTGGTGCCGATCACGGATGCGGCCCCGTTTATCCTGGCCGTCCAGCGCGGCTACTTCACCCGCGCCGGGCTGCACGTCACCTACACCCTCACCCCCCAATCGACGGCCGCCGCCGCTGACCTAGTCCACGGCACCGTCAATGTCATCGCCGCCGCCAACTACGTCAGTTTCCTATCGGCCCAAGCGCACGGGGCGATGAACATCCGCATCCTGGCCGCCAACTCCCAATGCGGCACCAACACCCAAGCTGTGCTCGCGCTGCCCGGCTCGGGGATCACGAAGCCCGCCGATCTGGCCGGGAAAACGATCGCCGTCAACGTCGCCCCCAACATTCAGACCCTCACCATCACCCGCCAGTTGCAGGCGGACGGCGTGGCTACGGCCGGGGTCCGGTTCGTGGCCATCCCGTTCGCGGACATGGCCACCGCCCTCAACGCCCACCGCGTCGCCGCCATCAGCGAAGTCGAGCCGTTCCTGACCCAAAATGAGGTCAGCCTCGGCGCACAGCCGGTTTTGCAGCAGTGCACCGGCCCCACCGCCGGTATCCCCCTCGGCGGATACCTCACCACCGCCGCATGGGCCGACACCCACCCGGCCGCCGCACGCGCGTTCCAGCACGCCATCGAGGAAGGCCAGGCCCTAGCCGCCACCAACCGCGCCACCGTGGAAAAGGTCCTCCCCGCCTACATGCACATCACCAAGGGCACCGCCGCGCTGGTCAACCTCAACACCTTCCCGGTCACCGCCGACCCGAAAGTACTGCAACGGGTCGCCGACCTCATGCAAGAAGGCGGCATGCTCACCAAGCCGCTGAACGTCGCGCCGCTGGTGATCAAGTGACCGGCCCCGGCGGCCCGGAAGCCGCAGCCGCATACGGCAACGGCACCCCGGACGGGCCGCTGGTGCCCTTCGACCCCACCAAGCCGAACATCGCCCGCGCCTATGACTATTTGCTCGGCGGGAAAGATCACTTCCCCCCGGACCGGGAACTAGCCGGACGGCTGGTCGCCCTCTACCCCGGTGTCCGGCAGATGGTCAGGGAAAACCGCCGGTTCCTGATCCGCGCCCTGGACTACGTGGCCGCCCAGGCCATCAGCCAGTACGCCGACCTGGGGGCCGGGCTGCCCACCTCCCCGGCCGTACACGACATCGTCCACCGCCACGACGCCACCGCATCGGTGGTCTATGTGGACAACGACCCGGTCGTAATCAACCACCTGCGGGCGCTGGCCGCCAGCCGCGAGGACCACGTCGACGCGGTGGCCGGGGACGTAGCCAAGCCCGCCGCCGTCCTGGACACGGTACAAGCAACCGGCCTGATCGACCTGGGCAAACCCGTCTGCCTGATCGCGGCCATGGTGCTGCACTTCCAGGACGCGGCCACCGCCCGCGAGATCACCGCCGCCTACATCGCCAGGCTGGCCCCCGGATCGCACGTCATCATCACCGTCGCCTGCGGGGAACCCGCCATCGGCCAGCAGATCACCCGCACCTACAACGCCGCCCCCGTGTTCAACCACACCCCCGCCGACGTCGCCAGCTTCTTCACCGGCCTGGACCTGATCCAGCCCGGCATCGCCGACGCCCGCGCATGGAAACCCGGCTGGCACACCCCCGCCCCGTACCAGCAACGCCCCGGGCAAGTCCTGGCCGGAATCGGGGTCACACCCTCCCAGCCCGCCCCCTAACGGGCAAGCCGGGCCCATCCCTTCGCCAACGCCAACGCTCCCGCCTGCGCTGTTGCCACCGCCAACGCCTTCGCCAACGTCACTCACCCGAAGGAACCTCCCCCCGTGCCATTCGTGGAACACAAGGTCCGCATCCACCTGGACACCTACATCGGCCACCCCTACTGGCCCGAACGGGAAAAGCTGATCAACATCCAGAAAGACATCCGGCCTGTCCCGGGCCCGCACCGCCCAGACCTGAGGTGCCCCGAGGCTTCCGGAC
>PLRW01000339.1 GCA_003164955.1 Actinomycetota bacterium | reverse complement strand
AATTGATTCCGGGTCACGCATGCCCGCACGACGCCGCCTGATCGCTGCGCACGTTGTGGCCGCGGGCGCGCGCACCGGCTCGTCTGGCGCGACAGACATTCCAGGGGCTCGAATGCCAAGCCGCGGTCCTGATTTCCTCCTGAGCGCGGCGGCGCGCCGGTAGCCTCGATCCCCTTCATGCCGGCCGGTGGCAGGCCGCACCAGCGGCGCAGCCGTTATCTCGCGCCACACTCGCCACGCTGCCGCCAGCTTCCGCGACGAACACTCGCACGCGGCCGACTACGCGTGCGCCGCCGAGGCCGGGACCGTGGTGGCGGCGTCCGCCGTCCAGGAGTCGCAGGGCTTCGCCGCACTGGCCCAGTCGGTGCCGGCCCGCGAGTACGCCGGCCGCACCGTCACCTTCCGCGCCGAGGTCCGCGCCGAGGGCGTCGCCGACGAGGCAGGGCTGCACCTGCTCGGCGGCATGCCGACCGGGCCGGTCTCGCTGCCGAAGAGCGTGACCGTGCCGCTAGCGGGAAGCACCGACTAGACTGCGTTCGAGATCTCGGCGCGCGTGGCCGAACACGGCGGCATGGTGCAGTTCGGCATCTTTCTGCGCGGCCGCGTCGCGCTCCGCAACCCCCGGCTGTCCTTCGCCCCCGCGGCAGGCGTTTGAGCCTGTTGATCCCGCATTCCACGTCTCTTCATCGTCGACACTCCGGGCCGAATCGCTTGGCAAGGGACACGGAAGCGGGCCGGATCGAGTGGCAATGGGCTGCCTGATCAATCCGGCGCGCCTGCGTTATTCCGGATATGGCGGGTTTGCGCCGCGCCGCGTGGACCTTTCGTTCGCATTTACAAGATTAGCCCGCAGATTATCAGGGAGGATCCGGGCTGCGTGGAAGTCTTGGTACCCCACCGTTGCCCGGATCCCCCGCTTAGCCCGGAATCTCCGCGATAGCCGAAGAGGGACCTCCAGTTGTGGTGCCGCTCATGCAACTGTGACCGCCTTGCGCTGCGCGGGCCGGACACCACCTGGCCGGTGCCCTGGACCTGCCGCATACCGGACCGCTCGTCACGGACGCCTGGATTGCTCGGGGTGATCCCCGAGACCTGAATTACGGGGCTAAGGTCCACGCTTTTGCTGGCTACCGGCTCTAGACATCAAATTGCGGTCAGCCTAGACGTGAAATTAGCAGCATTGCCGGGCCCACTTTCTGCTCTGACACGGTTAGCCCCGGCTGTGCTGTGCGTGAAAGGAAGTATGTTGCGATGAAAACGCACATCATGAAAGCACTCGGTGCTGCCGGGTCGGCTGGGGCACTAACCCTGCTGTGCCTGATCGGTGCCGGCGGTGCCGCCTCGGCATCACCCTCACCGGTGCAGCCCGCGCATACTGTTCCCGTCTCCGCACTGAGAGTGCCTGGCAGCTTCCAGCCGGCCGCGGCCAGCTTCGTATCCCCGACCTGGGGTGTCGTGCTCGGCGGCTCCGGCAGCGCCAGCCACGTCTACCGGGCGCAGCTGGCGGTGACGGCCGACGGCGGGGCGCACTGGTCCCTGATGCGGGCACCGGCTGTCTGGCTGGCTAACGCCAGCTCCAGCCTGCCGCAGGTGAGCCAGGTCGTGTTCGCCAACCGCGCCGACGGATGGGTGTACGACCAGTACACCAGCGGGCACATCTGGGCCACCCACAACGGCGGCGCGTCCTGGCGTGAGATCACGCTGCCCGGAAACATCGCAACGATGGCGGTGTCCGCGCACGCCGTGTACGCCGTGGCCGGCAACCAGCTCTACAGCAGCCCGCTCGGCTGGAACGCATGGATGCGGGTCAACGCGCGGACGCGGTACGGCCCCATGACCGGCAGCATCCTGGCGGTCTCGGGTAACTCGGTGTGGTTCGGCAGCAGCACGTACCTGTGGACGACTGCCGATGGCGCGCACTGGGCCAGGTACCCGTTTCACTGCCCAGCTCCGGCCTACGGCGAGCCTTACTCGCTCGCGGGCATCTCGGCGGCCAACCACTCGGATGTGGCGTTCTTGTGCGCCGCCGGGACCGGCATGTTCCACACCTTCATGAAGGCCCTGGTCTCGTTCAACGGCGGCCTGAGTGAGCGGCAGACGCTGACGGCCCCGCCGTCGGAGGGCGACGTGGCCGCGTTCGCGGTGGCGCCGGGCCGCTTCGGCGTGATCTCGATCGCCGTCGTGACGCCGGGCCTGGACAACATCTACCGCTCCGCCAACCAGGGGCAGACTTGGACCACCTTCGGGATCCCGGGCACCGGTGGCGGCACCCCGCTGACCTCGCTGGAGTTCATGAGCCCGACGGTGGCCTGCTTCGTGGCGGGGAACCCGGCAATCCATGGCGAGCTGATGCGGACGACCAATGCGGGCCGGACCTGGTATCCGGTCAGGTTCTGAGCTAGCGGCGCAGAGCAAGCGGCCCGCCGGAGCGAGACCACCGCTTCCGGCGGGCCGCCCGCGTTTCGCTATCCTCGCGGTCATGCCGACGTTTGGCCATGGTAGGCGCGGGGCCGAAGGGAATCGCGATCGCCGCCAAAGCGCGCGCCTCGCGGCGGCCGGGCTCGGCGCGCCGCAGGTGGTGCTTATCGCGCCGGAGAAAATGAGCATGCCTGCGATGACCAGGACGGCCCCGCTGAGGAGCGCGGCCGCAGTGATGATGAACTGCCGGCGAGGCCCGCCCATCGGATCACTCCCCTGCATGCGGTGGCGATTCCGGGGCGGGAAGGACCCTAATCCGCTTCTCGCGGATCCTGATTACGCGGTGCGCAGAACCGGGCTGAGTGTTCCGTTCCTCCGCGTCAGGGCCGGTCCTTTCCGCCTGTCTCACTCCAGCCGGTGTGTCCCGGGCGACCTAGTACTACAACAGCGTGCCGT
>PLRW01000030.1 GCA_003164955.1 Actinomycetota bacterium | reverse complement strand
CGGCTCCGGGCACCGGGACCCCCGCTCCCCTCGCCGGCGGAAGCTCCGCTACCGGGAACGCCGCTGCCGGGAACGCTGCCACCGGAGGCGCCGCCGCCGGGAACGCGCCCGGCGACCCGGTGGCCGGCGACCCCGCACCCGCGGCGCAACCCGCCGCCGGGGCCGTTCGGCCGGGTGAGAAAGTTCTTGCCGCGCCGGGTTCGCGCATGTCCGGCCCGCTGCCGTACCCGTACGAGCTTTCGGCGGCGTCGCTGCTGGCCGCAGGGCTGCTGGCCGCGCTCGGCCGGCGGCGGCGGGAGCAGTTGTGGCGGCGCGCGTTCGGCCAGCGGATCGCCGCCCCGGACGGGGACGCGGCGGTGGCGGAGAGTGCCCTGCGGATCGGGGCGGACGAGCCGTCGGTCCGGCTGCTGGATGTCGGCCTCCGGCAGCTGTCCCAGGCGCTGGCCAGCCAGGACAAGGCTCTGCCGACCGTGTTCGCGGCGCACATCGGCGCGGAGAACCTGGACCTGTGGGTCGCTCCGGCTGATCCCAGCCCGCCGCCGCCATGGGCGGCCGCCGACGGAGGTGCGGTCTGGCGCCTTCCGCTGGAGGCCGTGACCGAGGCCGGCCTGGACGGCGCGAACCGTGTCCTCGCCCCTTACCCCGGCCTCGTCTCGATCGGCACGAACGAGACCGGGCGGATCCTCGTCGACCTGGAAGTCGCGCACGGGCTGGTCGCGGTGCGCGGACCGCACCGCACGGTCCAGGCGGCCCTGGCCGCGCTCGCCGTCGAGCTGGCCACCAACCGATGGTCCGACCAGATGCGGATCACGCTGGTGGGCTTCGGCGAGGAGCTGGCCATGATCGCGCCGGACCGGGTCACCGCGGTGGCCACCCTGGACGAGGCGCTGCCCCGGATGCAGGCGCGTGCCGCCGAGGTCGAGCAGGCCCTGGCCGAATCCGGCCGCGATTCCGTGCTCACCGGGCGGGCCCAGACCGCCGATGCGCAGACCTGGGCGCCGCACTACCTGATCATGGCCGCGCCGCCCACCCCCACGCAGCGGGAGCGGCTGCTGACGCTGGCCCGCACCCGGCACCGGACCGCGCTCGGCTTCGTCATCGCCGGGGACATCCGCGGTGCGACCTGGACGTGGGAGGTCACCGAGGACGGCCGGCTCAAGGCCGACGTGCTCGGTTTCGACCTGACCGCGCAGCTCCTGCCGGCCGACCAGTACGGCGCCGTGCTGGAGCTGTTCCGGTCGGCGACCCATGGCCAGGGCGTGGACCTGACCGACCCGTCGGACGACGGGGCCCCCGCCGCGCAACTGGTCCCCGGCACCCGGATGCCGGTCGAGATCGGGCTGCTCGGGCCCGTCACCATCGACGCCCCCGGCCCGGTCGACGGGCCGCGCCAGGCGCTGTCCACCGAGCTGGTGGTCTACCTCGCCACGCACCCCGGCGGGGTGCACCCCAACGTGCTGACCGGTGCGATCTGGCCCCGCGGGGTGACCCCCGAGGTGCGCGACGCGGCCCTGGCCCGGGTGCAGGCCTGGCTCGGCCACGACGACATGGGGCGCCCCAGCCTGGCCACCGACGCCGGCGGCCGCCTGCGCCTGGGGTCCCGGGTGCGGGTGGACTGGCTGGTGTTCCGCGCCCTGCTCGCCCAGGCCGGCCACGTGGCCGAACGGGGCGACACGGACCAGGAGGCCGCGGTGCTGGACCGGGCACTCGGGCTGGTCCGCGGCCAGATCCTCGACGGGCGCGACCCCAGCCGGTACGCGTGGCTCGGCACCGACAGCTTCGAGTACGAGGCGACCGCGCTCATCGCCGACGCCGCGCACCGGCTGTCCGCCCTGCGCCTGATGGCCGGCGACGCCGAGGGGGCCATGACCGCCGCGCGGGCGGGCCTGCGGCTGGCGTTCAACGACGAGATGCTCTGGCGCGGCCTGCTGCTCGGCGCGTCCGCGACCGGCCAGGAACACGTGCTGCGCGCCGTGGTCGGCGAGGTGTCCGCGCGCGCCGAGCTGGACGAGGTGATGCCGCGGATGGCACCGGAGACCGAGGCGCTCATTGACGAGCTGCTGCCGTCCTGGCGCACGTCGGCGGCCTGATGATGACCACGGCCTGATGATGACCAAGGGAGGCGTGATGCGGAACGGCTGCGCGGCAGCCGCGCTGATCGGCGCGGCCCTGCTGGCGGTGACCGCGTGCGGGAGCGGCGGCACCGGCACGACGGCCACGTTCCATCCGGAGGGCAGCATGCCGGCGTCCGCGCCGAGTGCGCCGGACGCACCGGGCGGGTCCGGGACCTCGTTCGTCATGCCGGCCTTCGGTAAGAACGTGCACGTCGAGATGACGAACTGGCTGCCGTCGGCCGCCAGCCAGGCCCGGGCCGTGCTGACCGACAAGGACTACGAGCTGGCGTACCTCTACGCCGAGTACACCAGCGGCCAGGACACCAGCTGGACCGGCTACGTCAGCCCCACCATGCAGACCGAGGTGCAGACCGCGCTGTCCCAGCCCGATGTCACCGGTGAGTCCTTCACCGGGACGATCGGCTTCTTCGACATGAGCGCCGTGACCGACCCGACCGTCGGGGGGTACCTCGACGTGTCCGCCTGTTTCGACAACGCCGGGTCGTCGAACACCAGCGCGCAGACGGGCAAGGTCATCCCGGACACCACGCCCGCCGCCGAGCACTATTACCGTTACACCGACCAGCTCGCGAAGAATTCCGCGGGCGAGTGGAAAGTAGTTTCCGATCTGCCCCGGATCTACTATCCGCAGGCGAAGGAGTGCAAGCCGTGAACCGCCGGATCGCCGCGATCGCCGTGCTGGCGGCAGGCCTGGCCGGGCCGGCCCTGGCCGCCGCTCCCGCCAGCGCCGGGAGCGGCACCTCCAGCGTGGGGTGCACCACCGGTGACAGCTGCACCGCCATGCTGGAAAAGATGATCCAGTTCAGCGGAGCGAACTACTCGCCGGGCGCCAGCAACCTCGTCGTGGACATCACGCCGCCGGCCTGCCTGTGGGAACCGATCGGCGACGCAATCACCGGCAGCCAGGCCATTACGAGCATCTACGGCACCGACCCCGCCAAGGCCACGACCGTCCTGGGGGTCTCGGCTGCGGTGCAGACGGCGGTGACCATTTCCGCCGAGAAGCCGCCGCCGGCGGGCGAATGGTACGAGCTGCCGGTCAACCCCGACGGCACGGCTGCGCAGGAGAAGGCGTGCCTGGCCCAGCCGCTCTACGCCTGGGTGCCGGCCGGCCAGGCGCCTCCGGAGATCAACATCCCGCCGCAGACGCTGGCTCAGCTCGCGGTGGCCAAGATGGCGCTGCCGACGGCGGGCGCGATGATCCTCAACCCGGTCAGCGGGCGGACGTACACCAACCTGCCGACCTACCTGCAGGTGGCGCTCGGCGGCGGATACGAGACGACGGCCGGCGGCATGCCGTACGCGACCGTCACCGCAACCCTGGGGAACGCGGCCGCGACCGTCTGGGCGATCCCGTCCAAGCTGGAGGTCAGCGCGTCCGGTGGCACGCAGTACAAGGCGGACACCACCGACTGCGGTTACCTGGGCTCGACGCAGATAGATACGGCGCAGGCGGCGAACGCCGGGCCCGGCACGCCCATCGACTGCGGTGCGACGTTCCTGTCCCCGGGCGCCTGGCAGCTCACCGCGACGATGACCTGGCAGGCCTGCTGGGCCCCGGTCGCCGGCGGTGACCCGCCCACCCCGGCCACTTGCCAGCCCGTCCCCGGTGCCCAGCTGAACGGCCTGAACTGGACCCGGCCCGTCACCGTCAACGAGATCCAGTCGGTCAACAACGGCGCAGGCTGACGATGTGGGGGCGGCGGGCGCAGGCTGACGACGCGGGGCAGCGAACTCAGGCTGACGATGTGGGGGCCGTGACCGCAGGCTGACGACGCGGGGGCGGCGGGCGCAGGCTGACGACGCGGGGCGGCGAACTCAGGCTGACGACGCGGGGGCGGCGGGCGCAGGCTGACGACGCGGGGCGGTGGGCTCAGGCTGACGATGCGGGGCCGGGTCATACAGGCCGAGCCGGTACGCCGTCGCGGCGGCCTCTCCCCGGCTGCCGACCCCGAGCTTGGCGAGGATGTTCGACACGTGCACGCTCGCGGTCTTGGCCGTGATGAACAGCTCGCCCGCGATCTCGCGGTTGCTCCGCCCGGCCGCGACCAGCTCCAGCACCTCGAGTTCGCGTGCGGTCAGCCCCAGCGGCGCCGGCTCCGCTGGACCGCCCGCGCCCGCTGGACCGCCGGCGCCGGATTGACCGCTCGCGCCCGCTGGACCGGCCAGCCCTGCCGGGCCGCCGGTCAGGCCGACCGCGGACCGGTCGCTGACGGGCCGCAGGACCCGGCGCGACAGCCGGGCGATCTGGTCGCTGAGCGGCGCCGCGCGCAGGCCCGCCGCGAGGGTGGCCGCGCACCGCAACCGCGTGGCCGCGCGGTCGCGATCACCCGCCGCTACGGCCGCCGCGGCCGCGCCCGCCCGCGCTTCCGCCTCCTGGTACGGCTGCCGCACGGCCGCCCAGGCGGCCGCCGCCGCATCCCACGCCGCGCACAGATCCTCCGGGCTTCCCGGTGTCGCTGGGCTCTCCGGAGCCACTGGGTTCTCCGGGGTCTTCTCCGGAGTCACTGGGTTCTCCAGGGTCACCGGGTTCTCCAGGGTCATCGCCTTCTCCGCAGTCACCTGGTTCTCCGCAGTCACCGGGCTCTCCGGGGGCACTGGGTTCTCCAGGGTCACCGGGTTCTCCAGGGTCACCGCGTTCTCCGCAGTCACCTGGTTCTCCGGGGCCACCTGGTTCTCCGGGGGCACCGGGTTCTCCGGGGGCGCTGAGCTTCGCGTGGCCCCCGCCGCTGCCGAGAGCTGCCGTGCCTGCAGGGCCACCGCGCGGAACGTCTGCCGCCAGCCCTCCTGCACCGGCCCGAACACGCCGAACTCCGCCACGATCCGGCCGAGCCGGCCGAGGAGGACCGCCGCCTTTTCCCGCAGCGGCTCATCGCGGTGCCCGGTCGCCTGCCGCAGGGCCGCCGCGCAGGCCCGGGCGCCGGACACGAGGACGGGCCACCCGTAGCGGGTGATGCTGCCGGGCAGGTCATACCGGTCGAGCGCGTCCGTCGTGGCCGCCATGGCCGCGGCCGGGTCCCCGGCGGCGATGGCCGCGTCGATTTCCAGCTGGGCCAGCGGAAGGTGGTACTGATCCTTGTAACGAGCGGTGTCCAGCACGGCACGGGACGCCGCGGCCCAGCGCGCAGCCGTGGCCGCGTCCCCGCGGGCCGCGGCGATCAGGCCCTCCACCACGTCGAGTGCCGTCTGATTGATGGGCGGCGGTGACAGCTCTCTCGCGTGCTCGAGAACCTCCGTGGCCTCGTCCCACCGGCCCAGGGCCATCAGCGGCTCGGCCAGGTTGATGGCCAGGAACGTGCCCGACGTGCGGAACAGCCCGTATTCCTCCGCGTCGGCCATGCCCTGGCGCGCCACGTCGGCCGCCGCTTCGTGCTCGCCCGCCCCCTCCAGCAGATGTGACTCGTCGATCGCGATGTGCTGCATCGTCTTGTACGCGTTCGCGCCGTCGGCGATCGACCGGGCCTGCGCCACCAGGCTCAGCGCCTCGCTGCCCGGCACGGCCATCCCGCCCGGGTCGCAAAGGATCACCGCGAGCCCGAGCAGGGCGCTGGCCTCGCTGGCCGAGTCGCCGGCCCGCCGGGCCAGCGTCAGCGCCTCCTGGGCCATGAGACCGTCTTCGGGACGGTGCCGCCCGCCGTGGCAGGCGATGCACTCCAGGATCTTTGTCCGGGCCGCCGGGGCCTCATCCGCCGGGACCAGATCCAGCGCCCGCCAGAGATCAGCGGAGTTGTCCCGGCCCAGTTGGTAGTGGAATTCGGCGCGCTGGCTCAGCAGCAGTGCGACCCGGACCGGCTCGGCCGCCGGATCCAGCTCCTTCAGCGCCGCGGTCGCCAGGGCGATGCCGCGCTCGACCTCCCCGGCGTCGTAGGCAGCCTCAACCGCCTGCTCCAGCACCGCGGAACGGCTCGCGCCGATCCGTTCCGCCGCGTCCGGCACCTGATCCCACAGTTCAAGGACCCGCTCGACCAGGGTCAGGCGCTCGGCGTGCGCGAGCGCCTTGCCGGCGTCCGCCGCGGCCTGCCAGGCACTGGCCAGGGCCCACGTCACATCGTGCGCCGAGTACCAGTGGTGCGCCATCTCGATCTGCGCGCGGTCCGGCGGCACCAGGCTCCGGTCGGTGTCGATCGCGCGGGCGAACCGGGCGTGCAGCCGGCCATGCTCGCCGGGCAGGAGGTCCTCGTGCACCGCCTCCCGGATGAGGGCGTGCCGGAACACGTAATCGTCGGCCTCGGTGAGCAGCGTGTTGGCGGTGACCGCGGGACGCAGCACGCGGGTCAGCTCGTCGGGGCTGAGGCCGCTGACCGCGGCGAGCAGCGCGTGCCCGACCCGCTCGCCGCCCGCGCTGGCGACCCGCAGCAGCTCCTGCGACTCCTCCGGCAGCCGGTGGACGCTGATCAGCAGCAAGTCCCTCAGCGTGTCCGGCAGCTCCCCGCCGTCCGTGCTCTGGCTGGTCAGCAAGGTCTCCAGAAACAGCGGGTTACCCTCGGTACGGCGGTACAGGCGGTCCGCCGCGGCGGCGTCGAGCCGGCTGCCCAGGATGCGGCCGGCGAACTCGCTCGCCTCCCGCCGGGTGAGCCGGGGCAGGTCCATCCGCTCGACCCACTCGATCCGGTCCAGCTCGGCGATCAGCGGGCGGAGGGGATGGGTCCGGTGCAGCTCGTCCGAGCGGTAGGTCACCACCACGAGCACGCCTTCCAGGGCCCGCTGATTGCGGACCAGGAAGGAGAGCAGGTCCCGGCTGGACCTGTCGGCCCAGTGCGCATCCTCGATGGCCAGGATCACCGGGGCGCGCTCGGCGAGGTGCTCCAGCAGCAGGAGCACCTGCTCGAACAGCCGCGCGCGAGCCTCGCCCTGGTCGCCGCCGGAGGGCGGTTCACCGAGCTCGGGCAGCAGCCGGGCCAGCTCCCGTATGGCCCGGCCGGCCAGTAGCCCGGCGACCGCCTCCGCGCCCAGCTCCCGGACCAGATCACGCAGGACCGCGGTGAACGGCGCGAACGGCAGCCCGTCGGCCCCGAGCTGCAGGCAGCCGCCGACCAGCACCCGTGTGCCCGCCCCCTGCTCGGCCACGGTGAACTCGCTGATCAGCCGGGACTTGCCCACCCCCGCCTCGCCGCCGACGAGCACGGTCGCCGGGGTACCCTCCCGTACCGCCGCGAACGCGGACCGCAGCCGGCTGATCTCGCCTGCCCGGCCGACGAGAACGGGACTAACCACTCGCCGTCTCATGACTCCCAGGATGCCACCGGAGTCCGACATTCCCGAAGGATTAAACGGGCCTCTGTCGCGGGCCGGCAGCGCCGAAAGCGCGGGGAAATCGCTTCCTCCGGCGCCTCCCGCGAGCCCGGCGCCTCCCGCGAGCCCGGCGCCTCCCGCGAGCCCGGGGGCCCCCGCGGGCCCGGTAGGGCCGGTGGGCCCGGTGGCGCCGTCCCCCCGGAACCCTTCCGGGGGGACGGCGCTCGATCCTGGCCTGGTCACGACGGCCCGTGCCTCAGACCGCGTTGGACGCCCGGGCCGGCTGGGCCTCCGTGTTGGACGCCCGGGCCGGCTGGGCCTCATGGTGGAATGTGCCGTCCACGTAGTCGGGGACCCGGACGCCGGGGAGCGGGTCAGGGGTGCTGCTACCGTGGCGCCGGGCCTTGCGGGCCTGACGCGCGAGCCTCACGCGCCCGCTGGCCTGCGCGTCGGCCTGCCAGTCCGCTGCCTGCTGAGCGGCGATCGCACGGATCATTTCCGGATGCATGGTTCTCCTCCCGCCGGGGCGATCTGCCGATCGCCCGCACATTCAGGTTCGCCGTAAGGCCCCTCCCGCCGCATCGGGCGAATTCCTTATCTCTGCGGCCGGCCGGCCGCCTTAGCCCCGCAGGCTGGGACGCGGGTGGCCGCTAAGGCCCGGCCTGTTCCCTGCGGCCCTTCCTAAGGCCCCCGTGAGCTGCGGCGGAATGCCACCGTGCCGTTGTGTGTTTCAGAACGTGGAGCCCTGGGGACGATGGCGGTCCCGCCGTACGGCGCTAAGCACTCGCGCGCCGGCCGGGGCGCATAAACTGGCCAGGCCGCCGCATCGCGCGGCACCTCCCCGCACAGAACCGAGCGAGATTCCCGCATGCCCACACGTAATGCCCAGGCCGGACCGGCCGTCGGCGAGCCGCATACCATCGCGACCCGCGACGAGATCAGGAACGTCGCGATCGTCGCGCACGTCGACCACGGCAAGACCACGCTGGTGGACGCCATGCTGTGGCAGTCGGGTGCGTTCCGCGCCGGGTCACACGTGGCCGAGCGGGTGATGGACTCCGGCGACCTGGAGCGGGAGAAGGGCATCACGATTCTCGCCAAGAACACCGCGGTGCATCACGACGGGCTCATCATCAACATCGTCGACACGCCCGGGCACGCGGACTTCGGCGGCGAGGTCGAGCGCGGCCTGTCCATGGTGGACGGCGTCGTGCTGCTGGTGGACGCCAGCGAGGGCCCGCTGCCGCAGACCAGGTTCGTGCTGCGCAAGACGCTGGAGGCCAAGCTCCCGGTCATCCTGGTGATCAACAAGGTCGACCGGCCCGACGCCCGGATCGCCGAGGTCGTCGACGCCTGTTACGAGCTGTTCATCGATCTCGACGCGACCGAGGCGCAGATCGAGTTCCCGATCGTCTACGCGGCGGCTCGTGCCGGGCGTGCGTCGCTCGAGCGGCCCGGCAACGGCGAACTGCCCAATTCCGCCGACCTGGAGCCGCTGTTCCGGGTGATCCGGGAGACCGTGCCGGCGCCGTCGTACGACCCGGACGCGCCGCTGCAGGCGCACGTCACGAACCTGGACGCGTCGGCCTACCTGGGCCGGATCGCGCTGTGCCGGATCTACAACGGCACGATGAACCGCAGCCAGCAGGCCGTGCTGTCCCGCCGGGACGGCTCCCTGGAGCGGGTGAAGATCTCCGAGATGTTCCTGACCGAGGCGCTGGACCGGGTCCCGGCCAATACCGCCGGCCCGGGGGACATCGTCGCGATCGCGGGGATAGCGGACATCATGATCGGCGAGACGATCATGGACGTGGACGACCCGCGCCCGCTGCCGCTCATCACCGTGGACGAGCCCGCGATCTCCATGACGATCGGCGTGAACACCTCACCGCTGGCCGGTCGCGAGAAGGGCACGAAGGTCACCGCACGGCTGGTCAAGGACCGCCTCGACCGGGAACTGGTCGGCAACGTGTCGCTGCGGGTGCTGCCCACCGAGCGGCCGGACACCTGGGAGGTCCAGGGCCGCGGCGAGCTGGCCCTGGCCGTGCTCGTGGAGACCATGCGCCGCGAAGGCTACGAGCTGACCGTCGGCCGTCCCCAGGTGGTCACGCGCGAGGTGGACGGGAAGGTGCACGAGCCGGTGGAGCGGCTGGCCGTCGACGTGCCCGAGGACTACCTCGGCGCCGTGACCTCGCTGCTCGCGGTGCGCAAGGGCCGGATGGAGAGCATGACCAACCACGGCACCGGGTGGGTGCGCCTCGACTTCGTGGTACCTTCCCGCGGCCTGATCGGCTTCCGCACGCAGTTCCTGTCCGACACCCGGGGGACCGGCATCGCGCACCACGTGTTCGAGGGCTATGAGCCCTGGTCGGGGGATCTGCGGACCCGGCCGTCCGGGTCGCTGGTCGCTGACCGCACCGGGAACGCCGCCGCGTACGCGATGTTCAGCCTGCAGGAGCGCGGTTCGCTGTTCGTCTCGCCCGGTACCGAGGTGTACGAGGGCATGATCGTCGGCGAGAACTCCCGGTCCGACGAGATGGACGTCAACATCTGCCGTGAGCGCAAGGTGACCAACGTCCGCCAGTCCACCGCCGACGAACTGGAGCGGCTGGTACCGCCGCGGCTGCTCAGCCTGGAGCAGGCACTCGAATTCTGTGCCGACGACGAATGCGTCGAGGTCTCCCCGTCCGCCGTCCGCCTGCGCAAGGTCGTCCTGGACGGCAAGGAGCGCGGCCGCATGCGCGGCCGGAAGTCCCGCGGCACTCAGGAAGCCTGACCGCCCGCGTGCCTGACCG
>PLRW01000104.1 GCA_003164955.1 Actinomycetota bacterium | reverse complement strand
GCCCTGCGGGGCAGGCACGGCACCGTTCGGGCCGGCCTTGGCCGGGGCGGCCGTGGTGCGCGCCGCAGCCGGGCGGTCCTCACCGCGGCCGGCCGGCTGCTCGTCTGGTGCGTCCGTGGCACCGGCGGTCCCGGGCGCATCACGGTGCATCGACCGCGCGGCCAGGTCCAGCGGCGTGGGGCCGGGATGCGCGCGCGCAGGGTGGGCGGGTTTCGTCTGCTCAGTCATCCGATGGCTTCCTTGTCCAGCGAGACACTCCGCTGCGAGTGCGTGCGCGAGCGGACGGGCATTAAAAAACCCCTCGTGCCGGGTGGCAGTCGAGGGGAGCGCGCAGAGAGCTGGCTTGGTCAGCGGCCTGCGCGCCGTCCAAGTACCAGAACGTGTGTCGTCTTCACACCACACACACTGTCCCATGGATCGCGCCGCGTCAACCTGGAGCCACATACGTCTCACTTGGTGAGACGGACGCGACCAATTAAGCATGATCGGCGTCACTTTCCGCAGATGGTGCAGATAGTAGCTAGGGGGCGGGAGCGGGGGTTTTGCCCTGGCGGGGTACCTCTGGGTCGCCATCACCCCGGTTGGGCTCCCGGCCGCGGCCGCGGCCGTGGCCGCGGCCACCGCCGCCGCCGCTTGCGCCGCGGCCACCGCTCGCGCCGCGGTCACGGGTGCGCCCCGGGCCCGGGGCGGGGTCGCCGTGGCCAAGGTCGCTGGGGGGAGTGCCGATGAGGGACTCGATACCCGGGGCGGCCATCGGCCGGCCTACCAGGAACCCCTGGCCGTAGCCGCAGCCCATCTCCCGGAGCAGTTGCAGCTGCAGCGGATCCTCGATGCCCTCCGCGACCACCTGGATGCCAAGGTCGTGACCGACCTGGACGATGGTCCGGGTCAGCAGGGTCAGCGTCTCGTCCTGGCCGAGCCCGGCCACGAAGGACGGGTCGATCTTGATGCTGTCGATGGGCAGCCCGCGCAGGTAGGCCAGCGACGCGTAGCCAGTGCCGAAGTCGTCGATGGCGAGCCGCACGCCCAGCCGGCGCAGGTCCGCGAGGCGGCCCACCAGCGGGCCGTTGTCCTCGACGAGTACGCGCTCGGTCACCTCCAGGGTGAGCGCCTCGGGCGGCAGACCGCTTTCGGCGAGCGCGGCCGCCACCGACTCGGGGAACCGGGGCGAGTTGATCTGCCGCGTGGACAGGTTCACCGACACCCCGATGTTCCACGACGACGCTCGCCACGCCGCGCCCTGCCGGCACGCGGTGCTCAGCACCCACGCTCCGAGCGGCACGATCAGGCCCGAGTCCTCGGCCACGTCGAGGAAGTCCGCAGGCGGGACGGCCGCGCCGTCACGCCACCACCGCACCAGCGCCTCGGCACCGGTGACGAGGGACGTCTCCAGGTTGATCACCGGCTGGTACTGAACGGTCAGTTCCTGCCGCGAGATCGCGCCCTGCAGGTCGCTGGCGAGTTCCAGCCGGCGGACCACGTCGGCGTGCATGTGGGCCGCGAACACCTCAACCCGGCCGCCACCGCTGTCCTTCACCTTGGACATCGCGACGTCGGCGTTCCGCAGCACGAGCCCGGGAGGCGAGCCGTCGGCCAGGGCCACGCCGACGCTCGCGGTCAGCGCGATATCCCGGCTGGCCACGCGGAACGGCGCGGAGCTGATCGTCCCGGCCATCCGCTCGGCGATGTCGGCGATGTCCTGGACGCCGGGGGCACCGTCGATGAGGACCGCGAACTCGTCGCCGCCCCAGCGCGCCACCGTGTCGTGCGGCGGCACGATCGCGCGGAGCCGGCGAGCCGCCTGCGCGAGCACCAGGTCACCGGCGCCGTGACCGACGGAATCATTGACCGCGGTGAAGCCGTCCAAGTCGAGAAAGACGACGCCGGCCTCGGTGCCGTCACCGCTGCGGCGCAGCGCGTCCCGCGCGCGCTCTTCGAGGTAGGCCCGGTTCGGCAGGCCGGTCAGGCCGTCGTGGAAGGTCAGGTGGGTGACCTGCTGGCGCAGCGCCACCTGATCGCTCATGTCGCGCGCGGTCACCAGCAGCTGGTCCTGCTCGCCGGGCACGCGGTAGCGCATGATCGTCGACTCGATGTGCCGCCAGGTGCCGTCGGCGGTCCGGACCCGGACCGGGAACCGGCCCGGCACATCGCCGGGCTCGACGTCCGCTGCGTCTGGTGAGGCCGACGTGACTGCTGTGGCTGCAGCGACCGGAGTACCCGATGGGTTCGCCGGGGCTGGCGGCGCCCCTGGCGCTGATGGGGTCGCGGGCACCGAGGTCGCGGCGGCGTCGTCTTCGGCGTCCGGATGGCCGGGCATCCCGAGCGCGGCGCGGACGGCCCGGATGGCCATCGCGCGGTCCTCGGGGTGAACGAGAGCGTCCAGTCGCAGGCCGGCCAGGTCCTCGGGTGAATAGCCGAAGTCGGCCACCGCCGGGCTCGCGTAGCTGATCCGGCCCGCCAGATCGGCCACCAGGACCACATCACTGGTCCGGTCCGCGAGCTCGCGCAGGCTGCCGCTCGAATCGCGCCAGGCGCGCAGCACCGCGCTGGTCTCCCAGACCAGGGCGAGGACCCGCGCCACCAGCACGAGCAGCGCCGCGCTGCCCGCGACCGCCACGGCCAGGCCCGCGGGCCGGCTGGCACCGACGACCGCCAGGCTTGAGCTGGGCGTGCCGACCAGTTCCCGGACCAGGACCACGATCGTGGCGACCGCGACGGCCAGGGCCGAGACAATGGTGGCCCGGCCGGACCCGACGATCCGCCCGGAGCCGGGAATGCTCCGGGGCAGCCTCCGCATCTCGGGCACGTGCGCCCGGGAGATCCAGGGCGTCAGCCCCAGCAGGCAGAACGCAAGGATCTGGGCGATCTGCTGGCTCAGCGACGGGTGCCCGGACGACAACCGGGAACTGACCCCGAGAGCGTCCCCGAGGCCGATGATGAGCAGGGCGAGATAGGGCAGCAGGACCCGCCGCCAGCCCGCGGTCAGAGCGGGCAGCAGCATGCCCAGTACCGCGGCGTCCACGAGCGGGTGCAGCAGGCTGAGCAGGAACGTGCCGGGCCCCTCGCCCGAATGCCGGAAGTCGGCGCCGAACAGCGTGACCCAGCCGATGACGAGCAGCGCGATGGCCATCACGTAGCCGTCGGCGAGGGAGGACAGAATGGAGCGGGTGTCAGCGTCCTCCGGCGGGATCGCGGGCTCGGTCCCGTCCGGCCAGCCGCCGTCCGGCGGCTCCGCGGCCAGAGCCGTGACACCGACCACGAACGGCCCCATGGCCAGCAGCGGCGCCACGTCCGCGAGCGAGAGCGGCCCCGACGTCCCGAAGGCCCCTGCGAACAACTGGTCGGCCAGCAGCCCCGCGAACCAGAACACCGCGGCCCCCGCAAGCCAGCGATAGCCACGGGCCGCCCCGCCGGACTGGCGGGAAGCGCCGAACGACAAACTCACCACGGCGGCGCACGACACCAGGAGGCCGACGACATTCATCTTCGGTCCCCCCGGATGAGCTCCTGCACGTGGCTCCTTTCGGCGTGCCGCGGTATCTGCTCACCGACCTGGTGAGGGCCGCACGCACGCTTCTCATGTTGCTGATCTAGAGTCACCGGAGGCTTGTTCCCGGCGCCCGGCGCTGACCACAGTCGCCGGGATAGGGGTAAACGGTCTCGGAACCGACAGTGGCGTTCACTGTACGTACCGGAGGTCACGCTTCGGTTGAGGAAGGGCCTACACCGGGAGACATCTACGGTCACGCAGAGGCGTATGAGGTTATTTGGTCCGATTCATCCTTGAACGTCTTTCATGTGACCGGACTAAAACGCAGCGTAGTTACTTGGCTGGTAAGAACCTCTCCCTCTCTCCCTGCGGTGACCACAAACTCTCCCTGCGGTGACCACAAACTTTCCCTGCGGTGACCACAACCCGAACTGCCGTGGCCGGCCCCGGGCCCGCGGACCGGCTCCAGCCGGGCCCGTTCAGCTGACCGATGAAGAGCCGCGCGTTGTAAACGGGCGGCCGATGGGGCACGCTACCCATGGGTAGATCGGCTGGCCGGGGCCGCCTTAGAATTCATACATTCCGTTAAGAGATTCCAGCGGAACCCCAGAGCAAACCTGGCCAGGAATACCGAGCCGGAGGAGAGGTTGCCGTGCGGAAGGTCCTTATCGCGAACCGTGGCGAGATCGCGGTACGCGTCATCCGGGCCTGCCGGGATGCCGAGCTGGCCAGTGTGGCTGTCTATGCCGAACAGGACATTGACGGGCTGCACGCCCGGCTGGCGGATGAATCGTACTCATTGGACGGGGCCACCCCGGCGGAGACCTACCTCAACATCGACAAGATCATCAAGATCGCGGCCGAGTCGGGCGCGGACGCGATCCACCCCGGCTACGGCTTCCTGGCCGAGAACGCCGACTTCGCCCGCGCCGTGACCGTGGCCGGGCTGACCTGGATCGGGCCGCCGTCGGAGGCCATTGAGGCGCTGGGGGACAAGGTGCGGGCCCGGCATATCGCCCGTGTGGTCAGCGCCCCCCTCGCGCCGGGCACCGCCGACCCGGTCTCCGGGCCGGAGGAGGTGACGGCGTTCGCGCGAAAGTACGGGCTGCCGGTGGCCATCAAGGCCGCGTTCGGCGGCGGCGGCCGTGGGCTCAAGGTCGCCTGGACCATGGACGAGGTCGAGGACCAGTACGCGTCCGCGGTGCGGGAAGCCGTGCTCGCCTTCGGCCGCGGGGAGTGCTTCGTCGAGCGGTACCTGGACCGGCCGCGGCACGTCGAGACCCAGTGCCTGGCCGATGCCCACGGCCACGTGGTAATCGTCTCGACGCGGGACTGCTCGCTGCAGCGGCGGCACCAGAAGCTGGTCGAGGAGGCGCCGGCGCCGTTCCTGACCGACGGTCAGATCTCCCTGATGCACGAGTCGTCCAAGGCCATACTGCGCAAGGCCGGCTACCGGGGAGCCGGCACGTGCGAGTTCCTCGTCGGCCAGGACGGGACGGTCAGCTTCCTGGAGGTGAACACGCGGCTGCAGGTCGAGCACCCGGTGAGCGAGGAGGTCACCGGCATCGACCTGGTGCGGGAGATGTTCCGGATCGCCGAAGGGGAAGAGATCGGCTACGACGAGCCGCCGGTGCGCGGCCACTCCATCGAGTTCCGCATCAACGCCGAGGACCCGGGGCGAAACTTCATGCCCGCCCCCGGCACGATCCGGTCCTGGCAGCTCCCGGCCGGCCCGGGCATCCGGATCGACGCGGGCTACGAGCCGGGCATGACCGTGCCGCAGGCCTTCGACTCGCTGATCGCCAAGCTGATCGTCACCGGTGCCACCCGGCGCCAGGCCATCGAGCGGGCCCGGCGCGCCCTGGCCGAGTTCGAGGTGGAGGGGATGCCGACCGCGCTGTCCTTCCACCGCGCCGTGGTGAACGACCCGGCCTTCACCAGTGAGCCGATGTACGTGCACACGCGGTGGATCGAGACCGGCTTCCGGAATGAGCTCCCGCTGCAGGCCAGCGCGCCCGCCGTCGAGCCGGTCCCGCGGGAGCGGATGGTGGTCGAGGTCGGCGGGCGGCGGCTCGAGGTCGTCGTGCCGGTCGCGCTGGCCCAGGCCGGTCCCGCCGCGGCGGCGCCGGCCGAACGGCGCCGCCGCGAGCGCCACAAGCACGTGGCGCCGACCGGTGGCGGCGCCGACCTCATCAGCCCCATGCAGGGCACGATCGTCAAGATCGTCGCGACGGACGGGCAGACCGTGGCGGCCGGCGACCCGATCGTCGTGCTGGAGGCGATGAAGATGGAGCAGCCGGTGACCGCGCACAAGGACGGGGTCGTGGAGGCGCTGTCGGTCGAGGTGGGCCAGACGGTCTCGGCGGGCGGCGTGATCTGCCGCATCGAGGACCCGAACGAGGAATGACGCTGAGTGCCCCAAATCCCTGGTGACCCGGGAATCGGCGGGAAACTGCGGTTCGCGGCCGGGTTCCGGTTGGCCCCGCCGTACCGGGAATGGGTGCGGCACGAGCTCACCGACGCGGGCTGGCGGGGCCGGACCGTGCTCCGCCACCTGATCGTGATGGTGCCCATCTGCTGCGTTCTCGCGGTCCTGCCGGGCCCGCTGTGGCTGCGCATCATGGTGCCGGGCCTCGCCATCGCCGGCAGCGTGTTCACGGTGGTCGCCTACGCCGACAACATCCGCGTCACCCGCCTCCGCCAGCACGACCTCCCCGTCCCCGACGACCCCGACCTGGGCCACCCCGCCCATTGATATTGGCTGATTTAACGATCACCAGTGCGGGTTCTCGATCTAACGGTCACCACCGCGGGTTACGGCGAGGCGCTCATACCGGCCCAGCGAACCGGGCCTTGNNACCACCGCGCGGGCGCGGAGCGCATGCGGGGGGCTCCGGGGGGTCGTCCCCCCGGGCTAACTGAATCTCATCAGTCTGCGGGCGGCTTCGGCGATGCTGCCGGAGAGGGACGGGTAGATGGTGAAGGTCTGGGCCAGCTGGTCCACGGTGAGCCGCTGCTCGACGGCGATGGACACGGGCAGGATGAGCTCGCTGGCGCGGGGCGCGACGATCACGCCGCCGAGCACGACCGAGGTATCCGGCCGCGCGTACAGCTTGACGAACCCGTCCCTGATCCCGGCCATCTTGGCGCGGGGGTTGCCGGCCAGCGGGAGCTTGACCACCGTGGCCGGGACCTCGCCGCTCTCCACTGCCGACGCCGTGACGCCCACCGTGGCGATCTCCGGGTCCGTGAAGATCGTCGCGGACACGTGGCCCAGCCGGATCGGGTGCACGGCCTCACCGAGCGCGTGCCACATCGCGATCCGGCCCTGCATCGCCGCGACCGACGCGAGCATGAGCACGCCGGTGCAGTCCCCGGCGGCGTACACGCCCGGCGCCGAGGTCCGGGACACCCGGTCGACGGTCACGAACCCGTGGGCATCGAGCTTGACGCCGGCGTCCTCGAGGCCGAGCCCGCTGACGCTGGGCTCCATGCCCACGGTGAGCAGGCAGTGCGAACCGCGCACGGTCCGGCCGTCAGTCAGCGTGACGACGACCCGGTCGCCCTGGCGCTGCACCGATGCGGCCCGGGATCGGCCGAGGACCGTCATGCCGCGGCGGCGGAAGACTTCCTCGATGACGACGGCCGCGTCGACGTCCTCGTGCGGGAGCACCCGCTCGCGCGAGGACACCAGCGTCACCCGTGACCCCAGGGACTGATACGCGCTGGCGAACTCAGCGCCGGTCACGCCGGAGCCCACCACGATCAGCTCCTCGGGGATCTCCGGCAGGTCGTATAGCTGGCGCCAGTTCAGGATGCGCTCGCCGTCCGGGACGGAATCGGGCAGCACGCGCGGATGCCCCCCGACCGCGACGAGCACGGCGTCCGCGGCGATGTCGCGTCCCCCCACACGGATGGCCCCCGGCCCGGCCAGGCAGGCTGTCCCGTCGATGACCTCGACACCCTCGGACGCGACCCGCGTCGCGACGTCCTCGGACTGCGCCCTGGCCAGCGCCTTGATCCGGTTGTGCAGGCGGGTCGCGTCCACCGCCCGGCCGCCGTCCCGCAGATGGATGCCGAGATCAGCCGAGCCGTTCAGCACCGTGACCGTGCTGGAGGTCTCGATCAGGGTCTTGGAGGGCACGCAGTCGGTGAGCACACAGGCCCCGCCGAGCCCGTCACGCTCGGCCAGGGTCACCTCGGCGCCGAGCTGCGCGGCGACCAGCGCAGCCTCGTAACCGCCCGGCCCGCCGCCAATGATCGCGATACGCGCACGTGAATCCATCACGACAGGCCATTCTTTCGGATGTATGACCGCCCTAACGAGCCGGGGCCGCAGACCCGCCGACCGGCCAGTGCACCGGCGAGCACCAGCCGGATGACGGCGAGGCGCTCGTAACCGGCCCAGCGAACCGGGCCTTGGGCCCGGTGAGCGGCCGGTGTGCCGGCGAGCACCGCAGCAGGACCTACGGCGAGGCGATCGTTACCGGCCCAGCGACCCCGGGCCGGAGGCCTGGGTGAGCGGCCGGTGTGTCGGCGAAGTACNNGGGGTTCCGGGGGGTCGCCCCCCCGAATTACGCAGCGCCGGGGAGCGACTCGGTGGTAGTCCGCGTGTTGTCATCCCACAGCGCGTTGATCGCGGTCGCGGCCATCACATGGACGCCGACCCCGATCGCGCGCTCGTCCACGTCGAACGTGGGCTGGTGGATGTCCAGCTCCTGCGCGGAGCCGGGCGTCCGAACCCCGAGCCGGGCGTAGGAACCGGGCACGGACTCCAGATACCAGGCGAAATCCTCACCACCCAGGCTCTGCGGCGTGCTCACCACGGCACCGGGCCCGAGCGTCTGCTCGGCGGCGGCCGCGAACATCGCGCTGCTCATCGGGTCGTTGACCGTCGGCGGCACGTTTCGCGAGTACGTCATCTCGGCGAAGACGCCGTAGGCGCCGGCGACCGAATCGATGAGCTCCCGGAGCAGGTCCGGGGCGCTGTGCCAGGCGTCGTCGTCCAGGCACCGGATGGTGCCCTCCACGATCCCGTCGTCGGGGATGGCGTTGGCGGCCGTGCCCGCGCTGATCCGGCCCCAGACCAGGCTCAGGCTGGATCGCGGGTCCACCCGCCGCGACAGCGCGGCCGGCAGCTCGGTGACGATCTTGCCGAGCGCGTAGACGAGGTCGGCGGTCAGATGCGGCCGCGCGGTGTGCCCGCCCGGCCCGGTGACGCGCACCGAGATCCGGTCGCAGGCCGCGGTGATGGGGCCGTTCCGGATGCCGATCTTCCCCACGTCAATCCGCGGGTCGCAGTGCAGGGCGAAGATCCGGCCCACCGAGGTGATGCCGCCCGCGGCGAGCACGTCGAGCGCGCCGCCCGGCACCTCCTCGGCCGGCTGGAAGATCAGCCGGACGCGGCCCGGCAGCAGCCCCTGGGCGGCCTGCCCGGCCAGGAACAGGCCGGCGCCGAGCAGAATGGTCGTGTGCACGTCGTGCCCGCAGGCGTGGCAGACGTTGGGGATGGTCGAGCGGTACGGGACGCTCTTCTCGTCGGCCATCGCGAGGGCGTCGATGTCCGCCCGCAGCGCGATGACCGGGCGCGGCGCGGTCTCGTGGTCCCGGTCGCTGCCGCCAATGTCGACGATCAGGCCCGTGCCCTTGGGCAGGATCACCGGGCGGAGGCCCGCGGCCGCCAGCCGGAGCGCGATACGGCGCGTCGTCCGGTGCTCGGCGTAGCCGACTTCGGGGTGGGCATGCAGGTCGCGGCGGAACGCGATGAGCTCGGCCTCGTGGGAGGCGATAAAGGCTTCGAGATCGCCCGCCAGGTCATTTCCTTCCATGCCCGCCTTCCCCCGGGATGACGAAACGGTCCTCGGCAAATTCAGAGACAAGCGCGTCAATAACGTCGGTCATCTCGCCGGCCTGAGCCAGAATGGCACGCTGTCTTTCGTAAGAAGCCCCATGTTCAAGCACTTCTGAGGCTACCCGCAGCTCCTCAAGACAGCCAAGCCGATCGGCAACGGGCTCGAGCTCGCGAAAGAGCTCGTACAGCTCGTCGCGGAGCGGCGCCGTCGTGCCTGACTCATCGGTGATCACCGTCGCGTCAAGACCATATCTCGTCGCCCGCCACTTGTTATCGCGAACGATCCAAGACGAGGGGCTCGGAAGCTGGTAGCCGCGGTCCAGCTGGGCGTCAAAGAGCTGCACGAGGCTCTGGGAGAGCGCGGCGACCATCCCCACCTCGCGCACCGTCGGCAGGCCGTCAAACATGCGGATCTCGACGGTGCCCAGATCCGGATGCGGGCGGACATCCCACCACACCTCCTTGATGCTGCGAATGGTCCTCGCCCGCAGCAGCGTGTCCATGTAGTCCTCGAACTCAGCCCAGCTGGAAAGCCGGTGCGGGGGACCCGCAGTCGGCAGGTCGCCGAAGATGATCGCCCTGGTCGAGGCGAGTCCGGTATCCTGCCCGTTCCAGAACGGGCTGGACGCCGTGAGCGCCAGGAAATGCGGCAGATATGCGGCGAGCGCGTTGACAACCGGAATCGCCTTGCTTACGTCCCGGAGCCCAACGTGGACGTGCACACCGAAGGTCTGAATCCTCCGGGCCAGCCATTGCATTTGCTCGACAAGTTCTGCATAGCGAGCAATAGGCGCCATCTTGGCATCGCGCCAGTTGCTTACTGGATGCGTCCCGGCGCAGGCCAAAAGGATACCGCGGTCCGCCGCGGTCCGCTGGAGTTCTTCGATGGATTTTCCGAGGTCGGCCTTGGCCTCGGAGACGGTGCTGCAAATGCCCGTCACGATCTCCACGGTCGACTGCATGAGCTCGTGCCTGATCTGCGGGTGCTCACCGCTCGCGTCCAGGCCGGACAGTCCGGCGAGGACCTCGTCGGCGTCCTGGCGCAGGAGCCTGGTCCGGGCGTCGATGAGCTGCAGCTCCCACTCGATCCCGAGCGTCGGGCCACGAGAGGGATTCCAGCTGATGGCCACCACAGACCTCCGTTTCGCGCACGTCTTTGCGACATGAACGCGAAATAAGACACATGCAGAAAACATAAATAGAACTAATCAGACAAGCCTAGGTGCATTCAGCCGGTTAGTAAGGGTCCAGCTGGCTAGTAAGCGTCGGGTGGCCGGTAAATGCCCCACACGTCGCGGAGCGCGTCACAGACCTCGCCGAGGGTGGCCTCCGCGCGGAGCGCCTCACGCAGCGGGTAGAGCAGGTTCCCGGTGCCCTCCGCGGTGGCCTTCAGGTCCGATAGACGCCGGGTGAACTCCGCCGCGTCACGCCGGGAGCGGAGACGGTCCAGCCGGGCGGCCTGCTCCGTCTCGATGGACGGGTCGACCGACAGCCGCGTGTAGGGCTCCGTGCCATCGGAGACGAACTTGTTCACCCCGACCACGACCCGCTCACCCGAATCGATGTCGCGGGCCACGTCGTAGGCGGCCCGCTCGATCTCGGCCTTCTGGAAACCGCGCTCGATCGCGGCGACGGCGCCGCCCATGTCCTCGATGGCGGTCATCAGCTCCATGGCCGCCTCCTCGATGTCGTCCGTCATCGACTCGATCGCGTAGGAGCCGGCGAACGGATCCACCGTCGCGGTCAGGTCGGTCTCATTGGCCAGGACCTGCTGGGTCCGTACCGCGAGCCGCGCGGCGTTCTGGCTCGGCAGGGCGATGGCCTCGTCAAAGGAGTTGGTGTGCAGCGACTGCGTGCCGCCGAGCACCGCCGCGAGAGCCTGGACGGTCACCCGGACCACGTTCACGTCGGGCTGCTGCGCGGTCAGCTGGACGCCGGCGGTCTGGGTGTGGAACCGCAGCATCTGCGAGCGCGGGTCGGCCGCGGCGAATTCGTCCCGCATGATCCGGGCCCACAGCCGGCGCGCGGCGCGGAACTTCGCCACCTCTTCCAGCAGTGTCGTACGGGCCACGAAGAAGAACGACAGCCGCGGCGCGAACTCGTCGACGGCCAGGCCCGCGGCGATCGCGGCCCGGACGTACTCCCGGGCGTTCGCGAGCGTGAAAGCGATCTCCTGGACCGGGGTCGCGCCCGCCTCGGCCATGTGGTACCCCGAGATCGAGATGGTGTTCCATCGGGGCATTTCCTTGCGGCAGTAGGCGAAGCTGTCCGCGACCAGGCGCAGCGACGGGCGCGGCGGGTAGATGTAAGTGCCGCGCGCGATGTACTCCTTGAGCACGTCGTTCTGGATCGTCCCGGTGAGCGCGGCCGGGCTGGTGCCCTGCTCCTCCCCGGCCATCTGGTACAGCACGAGCAGCATCGCGGCGGGCGCGTTGATCGTCATCGAGGTGGATACCTCGCCAAGCGGTATGCCGTCGAACAGCCGGCGCATGTCGTCGATCGAGTCGATCGCGACCCCCACCTTGCCGACCTCGCCATGCGCGATCGCGGCGTCGGAGTCGTACCCCATCTGGGTCGGCAGATCGAAGGCGACCGACAGGCCAGTCGTCCCGGCCTCAATCAGCTGCTGAAAACGCCGATTGGACTCCGTGGCGCTGGCGAATCCGGCGTACTGCCGCATCGTCCAGGGCCGTTTCGTGTACATCGTCGGGTAGACGCCCCGGGTGTATGGATACGCTCCCGGCTGGCCCAGCTTCGCTTCAGGGCGGAAATTTGTAAGCTGTCCCTCGTCGTAAACGGGTTCGATCGGCAATCCGGATTCTGACATGCGCTCCATAGGCACAGGTTACGGTGAAGGCCCGGTTTTGGCGCGGGGGCCGGCACAGGTTTCGGCCGTCACGGTCCGGCCGCATCCGTGCGGGAAGCGCGAGCGCGGGCACAGCAAGAGCAGGAGGAGCCGGTGAACGCGAAGGGAGATCGGTGACGGAGCGTATCCGGACGGCTCTGTCCAGAGGTGCGGCCCTCCTCGCCGCGTGCTCCGTGACCGGCGCCGTGGCGCTGAGCTCACCGGCCCAGGCCCAGCCGGCCACCGGCCCGGCCGGTCCGGCGACCCCGGCCAGCGGGCCGGCCGCCTCAGCGCAGGCCCACCCGGCGGCACCAGGCAGCGGCACCCAATCACCCCAGCAGCAGGCGGCGGCCACCGCCCTGCTGCGGCAGGCCAGCACCGGCGGCCCGCCGGGCAACCCGGCCACGGTGGGCGGCGCACAGCTCGCCGGGAGCGGCGTAGTCGTGAACGCCCCCGCCGCGCCACTGCCCACCGTGCCCGCGTCGGCGTACGTGATCGCCGACGCCGGGACCGGCCAGGTCCTCGCGGCCAAGGACCCGCACGGCCTGCTGCGCCCGGCGAGCACGCTCAAGATGCTGACCGCGGTCACGCTCATCCCGCTGCTGAACCCAGACGCCACCGTGGCCGCCTCCGAGCAGGCCACCACCGTCACCCCGAACGTCGCGGGGCTGGTCCGCGGCCAGCCGTACAAGGTGTCCGACCTGTTCTACGCCCTGCTGATGATCTCGGCTAACGACGCCGCGATCGCCCTGGCCCAGGCGACCGGCTCGCTGGGCAACGGCGTCGCGCTGATGAACGCCGAAGCGCACCACCTGCAGGCGTACGACGTCACGGCGAAGGACCCGAACGGGCTCGATGCGCCCGGCCAGCACGTCTCCGCCTATGACCTGGCGCTGATCGCCCGGCAGGCGCTGACCATGCCGGAGCTCATGAACTACGACGCGACACGGGAAACCAGCTTTCCGGTGACCGCCCGGAAATCGGAGACGCTGTTCAACCAGAACGACCTGCTGACCAAATACCCGGGTGGCATCGGCGGCAAGATCGGCTGGACCAGCGCCGCCGGGGCGACTTACATCGGGATGGCCCGCCGGAACGGTGTCACGCTGATCGTGACGGTCCTGCATTGCCAGGCGCTGACCGAGGTGATCAACGCATCGAAGCTGCTGAACTGGGGATTCGCCGAGGACGGCAAGGTCCGGCCGGTGGGCCGGCTGGTCAGCCCGATCACCGCCGGCGCCCGCCCGCCCGCGCGCGCGTCCGGGAAGCCGGCGCCGTCCCAGCGCCCGGCCACCTCGGGCGACCTCACCACCACGAAGATTCCGGGCGCGCCGGCGGCCGCGTCCATCGGGCTGATCGTGCTCGCCGCCGCAGCCGCCATCGTGCTGATCCTGCTGCGGCGCCGCTCCCCGCTGCGCTGATTCCGCTCCCCGCTGCGCTCCGGCCGGGCCGCCTCTCAGGGGCGGTCCAGGCGCGGGACAAATCCGATCTTCTCCCGGACCGTCGCCATCGTCTCGCGGGCCACCCGGCCGGCCCGCGCGGCGCCGTCGGCGAGGGTCTTGTCCAGGCTTTCGGTGTCGGCGAGGATCGCCTCGGTCCTCTCCCTGATCGGCGTGAACGTCGCCACCGCGGCCTCGGCGAGGTCCTTCTTGAACTGGCCGTAGCCCGTGCTGCCGTACCTCGCCTCGATAGCGGCGATCGGCTCTCCGGTCAGCGCCGAGTAGATGCGCAGCAGGTTCGTGATGCCCGGCTTGTTCTCCTCATCGGCACGCACGTCCCTGCCGGCGTCGGTGACGGCGCGGGCGATCTTGCGGCGGATCTGCGCGGGATCGTCCAGCACGTCCACGATGCCCTGCGGGGACGACGCCGACTTGCTCATCTTGATCGCCGGATCCTGCAGATCGGCGATCCGCGCCACCGACGGGAGGATGTACGGGGCGGGCAGCACGAAGGTCCCGCCGAACCGGTGGTTGAAGCGCTGGGCGAGATCCCGGGTCAGCTCCAGGTGCTGGCGCTGGTCCTCCCCCACCGGCACCTGATCCGCCTCGTACAGCAGGATGTCGGCCGCCTGGAGGATCGGGTAGGTGAACAAGCCGACGGAGGCCTGCTCCGACCCGCCCTTGGCCGACTTGTCCTTGAACTGCGTCATCCGGCTCGCCTCGCCGAACCCGGTCAGGCAGCTGAGGACCCAGGCAAGCTCGGCGTGCTCGGGCACGTGGCTCTGCAGGAACAGCGTGCAGCGCTCCGGCTCCAGGCCGGCCCCGATCAGCTGCGCGGCCGCGATCCGGCTCCGCCGCCGCAGGGTGTCCGGGTCGTGCGGGACCGTGATCGCGTGCAGGTCCACCACGCAGTAGAACGCGTCATGCTCCTCCTGCAGCGCCACCCACTGCCGGACAGCGCCGAGGTAGTTGCCGAGGTGGAACGAGTCGGCGGTGGGCTGGATGCCGGAAAGCACGCGTGGCCGGTTCATGCCCGTGAGTCTACGAACGCCGGCCCGCCGGGCGCGACTCGATATGAGCCGAAGCCCCGCGCGCCCGGCGGCGGCCTGGTCAGCGCACGCGACGCGTCAGCGCACGCGGGGGATGGGGCCGGTCGCGTTGATATTGCCCATGGCGTTCTGCGGGCCGTGGGCGTCCCGGGGGGCGCCCGGGGCCACGACGACCTCGACGCGCTGGAACTCCTTCAGGTCGGAGTAGCCGGCGGTGGCGATCGTCCGGCGCAGCGCACCCATCAGGTTCATCGACCCGTCCGGCACCGCGGACGGCCCGTGCAGGATCTGCTCGATGGTGCCGGCGGTGCCCACGTTGACCCGCGCTCCGCGCGGCACCTCCGGGTGGCTGGCCTCGCTGCCCCAGTGGTAGCCGCGGCCGGGCGCCTGCTTCGCGCGGGCCAGCGGCGAGCCGACCATCACCGCGTCCGCCCCGCAGGCCAGCGCCTTGGCAATATCCCCGCTGCGGGTCATGCTGCCGTCCGCGATCACGTGCACGTAGCGGCCGCCGGACTCGTCCAGGTATTCGCGGCGGGCCGCCGCGACGTCGGCGATGGCGGTCGCCATCGGCACCGCGACGCCGAGCACCGCCGCCGTCGTGTGGCCGGAGCCACCGCCGAAGCCCACCAGAACGCCTGCCGCCCCGGTACGCATGAGATGAAGCGCGGCGGTGTACGTGGCACAGCCACCGACGATCACGGGCACGTCGAGCTCGTAGATGAACTGCTTCAGGTTCAGCGGCTCGGCGCGGCCCGACACGTGCTCGGCGGACACCGTGGTGCCCCGGATCACGAAGATGTCCGCACCCGCGTCGATGACCGCCTTGTAGTACCGGGCCGTCCGCTGCGGGGACAGCCGGGCCGCGGTGGTGACCCCCGCCCGGCGGATCTGCTCGATCCGCTGGCCGATCAGCTCCTCCTTGATCGGCTCCGCGTACATCTCCTGCAGCCGGCGCGTGGCGGCCTGCTCGTCAAGCTCGGTGACCTCGGCGATCAGCGGGCTGGGATCGATGTACCGCGTCCACAGGCCCTCGAGGTCCAGGGCCGCCAGGCCGCCCAGCCGCCCGATCTGGATGGCGGTCTCCGGCGAGACCACGCTGTCCATCGGGCACGCGATCAGCGGCAGCTCGAACCGGTAGGCGTCGATCTGCCAAGCGATCGACACCTCTTCGGGGTCCCGGGTACGGCGGGAGGGGACGATGCCGATCTCGTCGAGGGAGTAAGCCCGGCGTCCGCTCTTGCCCCGCCCGATTTCCACTTGGGTCACGCTTGCCTGTCTCTCTTGCCGTGTCTTTTACCGTGTCTTTTGCTGTGTCTTTACTGGGCGCCTACGGACGGCGGCCGCTGTAGTTCGGCGCCTCGACGGTCATCTGAATGTCGTGCGGGTGGCTCTCCTTCAGGCCGGCCGGGGTGATCCGGACGAACCGCGCCTGCTGAAGGTCGCTGATGGTCCGGGCGCCGCAGTAGCCCATCCCGATTCGGAGGCCCCCGACGAGCTGAGTGGCGACCGCGGCCAGCGGGCCGCGGTAGGGCACCTGGCCCTCGACGCCCTCGGGCACGAGCTTGTCCTCGCTCAGCACGTCGTCCTGGAAGTAGCGGTCCTTGGAGTAGGAGCGGCCGCGTTCCCGGTTGCGCATCGCGCCGAGCGATCCCATGCCGCGGTAGATCTTGTACTGCTTGCCGTTGATGAACACCATCTCGCCGGGCGTCTCCGCGCACCCCGCGAGCAGGCTGCCGAGCATGACCGTGTCCGCGCCCGCGGCGATGGCCTTGGCGATGTCGCCGGAGTACTGCAGTCCCCCGTCCCCGATCAGCGGGACACCGGCCGGGCGCGCGGCCTGGGCCGCCTCGAAGATCGCGGTGACCTGGGGAACGCCCACCCCGGCCACCACCCGGGTCGTACAGATCGAGCCGGGGCCCACCCCGACCTTGACGCCGTCCGCCCCGGCGTCGATCAGTGCCTGCGCGCCAGCCCGGGTGGCCACGTTGCCGCCGATCACCTCGGTACCGGTATTGGCCTTGAGCTGGGCGACCATAGTCAGGACCGAGCGGGCGTGGCCATGCGCGGTGTCCACGATGAGGAAGTCCACCCCGGCGTCGATCAGTGCCTGGGCACGGCGCTTGGCGTCCTCGCCCACGCCGATGGCCGCCCCGACGACGAGACGGCCACCCGGGTCCTTGGTGGCCAGCGGGTATTCCTCGCTCTTGGTGAAGTCCTTGACCGTGATCAGGCCGCGCAGCTTGCCCGCGTCGTCGATGAGCGGCAGCTTCTCAACCTTGTTGCGCTGCAGCAGGCCCAGCGCCTCGGCCGGGGCCACCCCGACGCGCGCGGTAACGAGCGGCATCGGCGTCATGACCTCGGCCACGCGGCGGTCCATATCGGTCTCGAACCGGATATCGCGGTTGGTCACGATGCCGACCAGCACGCCGTCGCCGTTGACGACCGGCAGGCCGGAGATCCGGTAACGGCCGCAGATCCGGTCGACATCACCCACGGTGGTGTCCGGCGTGCAGGTCACCGGGTCGGTGATCATGCCCGCCTCGGACCGCTTGACCACGTCGACCTGCTGGGCCTGGTCCTCGATGGCGAGGTTACGGTGCAGCACGCCAACCCCGCCCTGGCGGGCCATGGCCACGGCCATCCGCGCCTCGGTCACGGTATCCATCGGCGACGACACCAGCGGCATCCGCAGGCTGATCCGCCGGGTGATCCGGGTGCTGGTATCGGCCTCGGACGGGAGTACGTCCGACGCGGCCGGCAGCAGCAGCACGTCGTCGAACGTGAGGCCGGGAGGGGCGAACTTGTCTGACTCGTTCATGGCACCTTCAGCGACGCGGCGGCTGGGGAACATCCTCCATCCTAATGAGCCCCGAGGGCCCGGCGTGGCCAAGCGGTCCCGGCCGTCCGTTACGCGGCAAGGGCCCGTTATGCCCGCATGGTCGGGTGGTGGCGGAAACGGGCTGTCCGGCCCGGCCCCGTGCGGCACGCAAACGGCGGGCCGTCCCCGGGTGGGGCCGGCCCGCCGTCAGGCAGTGCGGTGAACCTAGTGCGAGTGGCCGTGGCCGTGGCCATGGCCGGACGCGCCGTTGTCCTCGTCCTCCGGCTTGTCCACCACGAGTACCTCCGTGGTGAGCAGCATGCCGGCGATGGAGGCCGCGTTCTGAACTGCGGAGCGCGTCACCTTGACCGGGTCGATGACGCCCTGAGCGATCAGGTCGCCGTACTCGCCGGTGGCGGCGTTGTAGCCACTGCCGGGCGGCATGGCAGCCACCTTGGCCGCGACCACGGAGCCCTCGGCGCCCGCGTTGATGGCGATCCACCGGCACGGCTCCGAGAGGGAGTTCCGCACGACGCGGACGCCGGTCGCCTCGTCACCGGTGAAGCCCAGGTCGTCGAGCTCGGACGCGATCGCGACGAGGGCGCTGCCGCCGCCCGCCACGATGCCTTCCTCGATCGCCGCCCGCGTCGCGGAGATGGCGTCCTCCAGACGGTGCTTCTTCTCCTTGAGCTCGACCTCGGTGGCCGCGCCCGCGCGGAGCACGCACACCCCGCCGGACAGCTTGGCCAGCCGCTCCTGCAGCNNGGAGTCGGTGTTGTCGATCTCGGTCCGGATCTGGCGGATCCGGTCCTGGATCGCGGTCTGCTCCCCGGCACCGTCGATAACCGTGGTCGTGTCCTTGGTGACCACGATCCGGCGGGCCCGGCCCAGGTCGTCCAGGCTGATGTTGTCCAGGCGCAGGCCGAGCGCCTCGCTGACGACCTGGCCGCCGCTCAGGACGGCCATGTCGGCGAGCATCGCCTTGCGGCGGTCACCGNNCAGGGCCTCGCCCTCGACGTCCTCCGCGACCACGAGCAGCGGCCGCTTGGACTCCGCGATCTTCTCCAGCAGCGGCAGGAACTCGCTCATCGAGGAGATCTTGCCCTCGGTGATGAGAATGTAGCCGTCCTCGAGCACGGCCTCGAGCCGGTCCTGGTCGG
>PLRW01000156.1 GCA_003164955.1 Actinomycetota bacterium | reverse complement strand
GGGTCGCCCCCCGGGCCAGCACCGCATGCGGGGGGTTCCGGGGGGTCGCCCCCCCGGGCCGGCACAGCCCCCCTATGCAACGAGCGTCTTGACGGCGGCCGTCATCTCGGTGAGAGCGGTCTTGCCGTCGGCGAAGTACATGCTGGTCTTGGGGTCGAAGTACAGCTCGTTTTCGATGCCCGCGTAACCGTGGCCCATGGAGCGCTTGACCACGATGATGCTCTTGGCCTTGTCCACGTCCAGGATGGGCATCCCGGAGATGGCCGAGCCCGGCCGCCGGGCGGCGGGGTTGGTGACGTCATTGGCTCCGATGACCAACGCCACGTCCGTGCGCGGAAACTCCGGGTTGATCTCATCCATCTCCTTGAGCTGCGGGTAGGGCACGTTCGCCTCGGCCAGCAGCACGTTCATGTGCCCGGGCATCCGGCCCGCGACGGGGTGGATCGCGTAGCTCACCTCGACGCCGTGCTCCTCCAGCACGTTGGCCAGCTCCGCCACCGCATGCTGGGCCTGCGCGGCGGCCAGGCCGTACCCGGGGACGATGATCACCTTGCTGGCGTAGGCCAGCTGGATGGCCGCGTCGTCGGCCTGGATCGACTTGACCTGAGCATCCCCGCCTGGTCCCGCCAGGACGGCGGTATCACCGGTGCCGAACCCGCCGATGATGATGTTGGGGATCGACCGGTTCATCGCGTCCGCCATCAGCTTGGTGAGGATCCCGCCGGATGCGCCGACCAGGGCACCGGCCACGATCAGGGCCCAGTTGTTGATGACGATCCCGGCCATGGCGACTGCCGTGCCGGTGAACGCGTTCAGCAGCGAGATGACGACCGGCATGTCCGCCCCGCCGATCGGCAGCACCATCAGCACACCGAACGCCAGCGCGGCCAGGGCGATCACCAGCAGGGCGAGCTGGCTGGCGGTGGTGAGCATGAATACCGCCGTCCCGAGCAGGACCACGCCCAGGACGATGTTGAACAGCCGGCTGCCGCGGAAGACGATCGGCTGCCCGCCGATCACGCCCTGCAGCTTGCCTGCTGCGATGAGCGAGCCGGAGAAGGTCACGCAACCGATGATCACGTCAAGCAGCGTCGCCACCGTGGTGGTGCCGAGTACCCCGCCCGGCAGGTTCTCGGTGTGGAGGTAGTCGTAAACCCCCACGAGGGTGGCGGCGCCGCCGCCGACCGCGTTGAACATGGACACCAGCTGCGGCATGGCGGTCATCTGTATGGTGCGCGCCGAGTACAGGCCAACACCCGCGCCGATCAGGGTGCCGGCGCCCAGCGCGATCCAGCCGATCGGCTTCACCGTGCCGTAGTGGATCAGCAGGACCAGCGTCGCGGCGATGGCGATCACCATGCCGGCCGTGGACACCTGGTTGCCCCGGCGCGCGGTGGCCGGGGAGTTCATCAGGTGCAGGCCGATGACGAAGCACGCTGCGGCGATGACGTAGACGAGCTGGATGACGGCCTGAAAGCTTGTCATGACGGCTTCCTGCCGTTTCCTGTGTCGCTGGGCGCTCCGGCTGCGGCCGCGACCGCGACCTTGGCCGGGGCAGCGGGGACGGGCTCGGGGGCCTTCCGGCGGAACATCTTCAGCATGCGGCCGGTCACGACGTATCCGCCGACGACGTTGGCCGCCGCGAATAGCGAGGCGACGAACGCCAGCAGGTAGCCGACCACGCCCCCGGCGGTCACGCCGATGAGCAGCGCACCGGCCAGGATGATGCCGTGGATGGAGTTGGCCGCCGACATCAGCGGCGTATGCAGGGTCGCGGGAACCTTCCCGATCACCTCGACGCCGACCAGCAGGGCCAGCACGAAGATGGCCAGGTCAGTGACCAGTGCCGTCGACATCAGTGTCCTCCGTCGCTTACTTTTTCGAGAAGTTTCGCGGTGGCCGGCTGGACGACCTTGCCGTCGTGGGTGATGACCACGCCCGCCTGGATCTCATCGTCCAGGTCGATGGCCAGCGTGCCGTCCTTCGTCATCGACAGCAGTACCGCGGAGATGTTCCGGGAGTACGCGGCCGAGGAGGCCGTCGGCACCGTGGCCGGCAGATTGTCCGCGCCGATGATGGTGACGCCCGCTCCGGTGACGACCGTCTCTCCGGGGACCGATCCGGCGACGTTGCCGCCCAGCGCACTGGAGCCCATGTCGACGATGACCGAGCCGGGGTTCATGGCCTTCAGCGCGTCCTCGGTCACCAGCAGCGGCGGGCGCCGCCCCGGCACCTGCGCCGTCGTGATGACGACGTCGTGGCGGGCGATGTGGCCGGCCAGTTCGGCCTGCTGCGCGGCCCGCTCCTCCTCGGTCAGGGCGCGCGCGTAACCGCCCTCACCGGCCGCCGAGCCGACCGACGTCAGCTCGATGAACGTCGCGCCCATGGATTCCACTTCGCCCGCGGCGGCCGGCCGCACGTCGTACCCGCTGACCACCGCGCCCAGGCGGCGCGCCGTGCCGATGGCTTGCAGCCCGGCCACGCCCGCCCCGAGGACGAGCAGCTTGGCCGGGCGCGCGGTCCCGGCTGCGGTCATGAGCATCGGGAAGAACCGGCCGTACGCGTTGGCGGCGACCAAGACCGCCTTATACCCCGCGATGTTGGCCTGGGAGCTGAGCGCGTCCATCGGCTGCGCCCGGGACAGGGTCCGGGGCAGCCCGTCCAGGCTGACCGCGGTGACCCCCTGGGCGGCCAGGTCCCGCGCCAGTTCCGGGTTGGTCAGCGTGGACAGCATCCCGAAAATGGCCTGCCCGGCCCGCAGCCGGCGTACGTCTTCCGGGCCGGGCCGGGTGACGGTGAGGATGACGTCGGCGGCGGCATAGAGTTCGGTGCCGCTGACGATGGCCGCTCCCGCCTGCGCGTAGGCGCTGTCCGGGAACCACGCCTCCTCGCCCGCTCCGCTCTCCACGAGCACTTCGGCGCCGGCCGCCATGAGCTTCGGCACCCCCTCCGGTGCCAGCGCGACCCGTCGCTCACCCGGGGCGTTCTCCTTGAGGACAGCTACCTTCATGCGGGGACCTCGCTCCGTAGGGCCGGGCCAGCTCCTGAGTCGTGACCGTTGGCGGGCCGGGCGGGACATCTCGGTACCATCGCCCCTTCCGGGCGACCGTCCGGGCCTGCCAGCCCATTAGTTGCGACCATATGACAGCGAATCGGCGATGCAACAGATGCCGTCTGGCCCGGGTGGAGTGGGACTAAGGGCCGTCGTGGCGACATTTCGGTGCGGAGCCGCTCAGCCGTCGGCGATCAATTCGCTGATCTTGTCCCCCGCGCCGACCACAGCGGCCGCGTGCAGCCGGCCGGGTGAGCGCGTCAGCCGCTCGATCGGGCCCGACACGGACACGGCGGCGACGACCCGGCCGCCCGCGCCGCGCACCGGGGCGGACACCGAGGCGACGCCCGGTTCGCGTTCGCCCACGCTGGCCGCCCAGCCGCGCCGCCGCACCTGGGCCAGCATCGTCGCGCTGAACTTCGCGCCGCGCAGCCCGCGGTGCATGCGCTCGGGGTCCTCCCAGGCGAGCAGGACCTGGGCGGCGGACCCGGCGGTCATCGGGAGCGCCGCGCCGATCGGCACGGTGTCGCGCAGCCCGCTGGCGCGTTCGGCGGCGGCGACGCAGATCCGCGCGTCCGCCTGGCGCCGGTACAGTTGCGCGCTCTCACCGGTCATGTCCCGCAGGTAGCCGAGGATCGGCTGGGCGACCGACAGCAGCCGGTCCTCGCCGGCCGCCGCGGCCAATTCGGCGATCCGGGGCCCGAGGACGAAACGGCCCTGACCGTCACGTGCCACGAAGCGGTGGTGCTCCAGCGCGACGGCGATCCGGTGCGCCGTGGGCCGCGCGAGGCCGGTCGCGCTGACGAGCTGCGCGAGCGAAGTGGGGCCCGTCTCCATGGCGTTCAGCACGGAAACGGCCTTGTCCAGTACGCCGACTCCGCTAGAGTTGTTCATGACTTGATACTGCCGTCTCGCTATTCGAGATGCAACCAGAAACGCCCGAAGTGGCGCCGGCGGGTTTCTGATCGGAACGTGCTTCCTGATCAGGTACCTGGCCGGAGGGGCCGAAGGGCCGGAAGAGAGGGCGCAATGGGCCGGACGCTGGCCGAGAAAATCTGGGATGCCCACCTGGTCCGCAGTGCGGAGGGTGAGCCTGACCTGCTCTACATCGACCTGCACCTGGTGCACGAGGTGACGAGCCCGCAGGCGTTCGACGGGCTGAGGATGGCTGACCGTACGGTGCGCCGCCCCGATCTGACGATCGCCACCGAGGACCACAACGTCCCGACCACCGGGATCACCGGGCCCGGGGTGCCGCTGGACGGCCCGTTCAGCCCGGTCACCGACCCCGTGTCGCGGACGCAGGTCGAAACGCTGCGCAAGAACTGCGCCGAGTTCGGCATCCGCCTGTATCCGATGGGGGACGCCGGGCAGGGCATCGTGCACGTCATCGGCCCGCAACTGGGGCTGACCCAGCCCGGCATGACGATCGTCTGCGGTGACTCGCACACCAGCACGCACGGCGCTTTCGGCGCGCTGGCGTTCGGCATCGGTACGAGCGAGGTGGAGCACGTCCTGGCCACCCAGACGCTGCCGCAGATCCGGCCCAAGACCATGGCCGTGACGGTCAATGGGCAGCTCCCCTACGGGGTGACGGCCAAGGACCTGATCCTCGCGATCATCGCCAAGATCGGCACCGGTGGCGGCCAGGGCTACATCGTCGAATACCGTGGCGAGGCCGTGCGCAGCCTGTCCATGGAAGGCCGGCTCACGGTCTGCAACATGTCCATCGAGGCGGGCGCCCGGGCCGGCCTGGTGGCGCCGGACGAGGTTACCTTCGCCTACCTGGAGGGGAAGCCGCACGCGCCGAAGGGCGCCGAGTGGGAGGCCGCGCTGGAATACTGGCGCTCCCTGCCGACCGATGCCGACGCGACCTTCGACCACGAGGTCACGCTGGACGCCACCCAGCTCACGCCGTACGTCACCTGGGGGACCAACCCGGGACAGGCCGCGCCGCTCACTTCGTCGGTGCCGGACCCCGCGGCCATCGCCGACCCGGGCGAGCGCGCGGCCGCTGAGCGGGCGCTGCGGTACATGGACCTGACCCCCGGCACGGCGCTGACCGGCATCGCCGTGGACACGGTCTTCGTCGGCTCGTGTACCAACGGCCGGATCGAGGACCTGCGCGCGGCGGCCGGGGTGCTGCGCGGCCGCAAGGTCCGCGACGGCATCCGGATGCTCGTCGTGCCGGGTTCCATGGCGGTCCGGGCGCAGGCCGAGCAGGAGGGCCTGGACGAGGTGTTCACGGCCGCCGGTGCGGAGTGGCGTGCGGCCGGCTGCTCGATGTGCCTGGCCATGAACCCGGACAAGCTAGCCCCGGGTGAGCGCAGCGCGTCCACCTCCAACCGCAACTTCGAGGGGCGCCAGGGCAAGGGCGGCCGCACCCACCTGGTCTCACCCGAGGTGGCCGCCGCGACCGCCGTTACCGGCCGCCTGACCGCCCCCGCCCAACTCTGACCGGCCCAGCACCCGGTGGTAAGGAGAAATATCATGGAGCCGTTCATCTCTCATACGGGGCGTGTGCTGCCGCTGCGGCGGAGCAACGTCGACACCGACCAGATCATCCCGGCGGAGTACCTGAAGCGCGTCAGCCGCGCTGGGTTCGGCGACGGGCTCTTCGCCGCATGGCGTGAGGACCCCTCGTTCGTCCTCAACGAGCCCGCCTACGAGGGCGCCACGATTCTCGTCGCGGGGACTGACTTCGGCATCGGCTCCTCGCGTGAGCACGCCGTCTGGGCACTGGTGGATTACGGTTTCCGCATCGTGGTCGCGCCGCGCTTCGGCGACATCTTCCGCAGTAACGCGACCAAGGCCGGGCTGCTGCCGGTCCAGCTGCCGGAAGAGACGGTCGCCGCGTTGCAGGACGCGGCGGAGGCGGACCCGGCTGCTGAGATTACTGTGGATCTTGAAGCGCGTGAGGTTCGTCACGCGACGGCCGGCATCAAGGCCCCGTTCGGCATTGATGACTACACACGGTGGCGGCTCATGGAAGGCCTCGACGATATCGGCCTGACCTTGCGTTATGCGGACGATGTCGCCCGTTTCGAGGAGGGACGCCCGGCCTGGCTCCCGGTGACGGCCTAGGCCATCGGCTAGGAAAGACCGGAAAGGCCGGTTAGGTCGGATGATGGCCGGATCCATGCGGATCCGGCCGCGATGACCGGCTTCTGAAAATGGACCGAAACTAGCGTTCGTTCTGTCCGCGTTACACCCAGTTAGACTGTTTGTGTGTGGATCCCCTAGCGGAGAACTTAGGTTCTGGCCGGTTAAAGCGCCGACACGCCGGGCAATGTTGGCCATGGTTATTGTGTAACGGCGCTGGATCGCCTACTTTCGGGCAGGTCAGAGGTCGCGCGCTCTCGGGTGCAATGTCCGCGCGACCTCCCGTGGGGGAACCGCAGGAGTGAGATATGAATAAGCGTGATCTGATTGATGCGATCTCGGGCCGGCTGGGGGACAAGAAGTCCGCTGCCGAGGCCGTGAACGCCGTCCTCGACGCCATCCAGGACGCGGTTGCAAAGGGTGACAAGGTCGCGATCACCGGTTTCGGTGTTTTCGAGAAGAGCGAGCGGCCGGCGCGCACCGCGCGCAACCCCGCCACCGGGGCGACGATCCAGGTGCCCAAGTCCTCGGTGCCGAAGTTCCGCCCCGGTGCGGACTTCAAGGCGCTCGTCAACGGCGAGAAGAAATAGCTTCCGGCGCGCACCCGGGCCCTCGGTGCGGCACAGGGGAAGCTGCCAATAGCCCTCCTGTGCCGCCCCACGGGCGGTGTTGACCCGGGGGGCGACCCCCCGGANNGCCGACACACCGGCCACTCGCCGGGTACGAGGCCCGGGTTCGCTGGGCCGGTAACGATCGCCTCGCCGTAGCTGCGCCGGCCCGGGGGGCGACCCTCCGGCCCCCCGCTGCGCTCCGCGCCCCGCTGCGGTTCTTCGCCGACACACCGGCCGCTCGCCGGGTACGAGGCCCGGGCTCCCTGGGCCGGTCACGATTGCCTCGCCGTAGGTCACCCGGCCCTTAGGACTAGCGCAAACCCGGGGGCTGGGCTAGGGCGGTCTGGATGATGCGGTCCATTAGCTGCGGCAGCGGAAGCCCGGTGGCCGCCCACATCTTGGGAAAACCGGACGTGGTCGTCATGCCTGGCATCGTGTTGATCTCGTTGACCAGGACGCGCCCGCCGGGCGTGTAGAAGAAGTCCACCCGGGCCAGGCCTTCGCAGGAGATCGCGTCGAACGCCGCGCAGGCCAGCCGCCGGACCTCGGCGATCGCCGGGTCGGGAATGGGGGCCGGGATGACCATGCTGGTCTCGTCGGCCAGGTACTTCGCCTCGAAGTCGTAGAAGTCGGCGCCGCCGCCGACCATTACCTGGCCGGGCAGGCTGGCTTCGGGCGGGCCGCCGTCGGTGCCCTGCAGGACGGCGCATTCGATCTCCATGCCGTCGATCGCGGCTTCGACCAGGACCTTGGGGTCGTGCTCGCGTGCCGTTTCGATCGCTCGCTCGAGCTCCGCCCCATCGCGTGCCTTCGACGTCCCGACGCTCGAACCGCCCCGGGCCGGCTTGACGAACACCGGCCACCCGAGCTCGCCGATGTCATCCAGGACGCGCTTGCGTTCCGGGCCGGCCGTCACCGCGCCGGGTGCGGTCCGCGCGTCCGTGGGAGCGGCGGCCCAGTCACGGTCGCGCACCACCACGTACGGCCCGATGGGCAGACCGTGCGCGGCGAAGATCAGCTTCATGTACTCCTTGTCCATGCCGGCCGCGCTGGCGAAGACCCCCGCGCCGCAATACCGCGCGCCGGTCATCTCCAGCAGCCCCTGGATCGTGCCGTCCTCGCCGTACGCGCCGTGCAGCAACGGGAGCACGACGTCGACCGCGCCGAGATCGCGCGGCACGTCACCCGGGCTCAGCACGGTCAGGCCGCCCGAGGCGCTGCCCGGTCGCGCAGCAACCTCCGCCCCCGGCGTGGCCAGGGCGTCCACCGACGGCAGCTCGCCGTCCCGGCCGATCGCGAGCCGCCCGGGGTCGCCGGAGACCTGCAGCCACCGGCCGTCCCGCGCGATGCCGATGGGCACGACCTCGTACTGGGCGGGATCCAGGGCGGACAGTACGTACGCGGCGCTGGCGCAGGAGATCGAATGCTCCGAGCTCCGGCCGCCGAAGACGACTGCCACCCGGATCTTGCGTTGCTCGTCCACCTTGCTCCTAAGGGCCGGCCCAGCGAGTCCAATGCCACGTAGGCGTCGGAGATGAGATCCTCGGCGTCCTCCAGTCCGATGGAGAACCGTACCGCGCCCGGGTCGATGCCTGCACTCTCCAGCGCCCGCGAATCCATTTGGCGATGAGTCGTTGACGCCGCGTGACTGACCTTCGTGTGCGTGCCGCCCAGTGACGTGGCGATCTGCGCGAGCCGGAGCCGATCGGCGAACGCCATGCCCGCCTCCCGGCCGCCGTGCGGCGTGACGGTGACGATCGCGCCGAAGCGCACACCTTCCGGCCCTGCGTCGAACAGCCGGCGGGCCACCGTGTGGCCGGGGTGCTGGGGCAGGCCCGGGTAGTCGACCGACCGCACCCCGGGGTGCCGCGACACGGTGGCGGCGAACATCATCGCCGTCGAGCACTGCCGCCGGACCCGGACGGGCAGCGTCTCCAGGCCCCGGCGGAGCAGGAAGGCCTCGTCGGGGGCGAGCGAGCCGCCCGTGTCCACCCGCACCTGCCGGACCCGGCTGATCAGGTCCGCGCGGCCGGTCACCACGCCCCCGGTGACGTCCGAATGACCGCCGATGTACTTGGTGGCCGAATGCAGCACGAGGTCGGCCCCGTACTCCAGCGGGCGGCACACCACCGGGGGCGCGAGGGTGGAATCCACCACGAACAGCGCCCCGGTCTCGTGCGCGATGTCCGCTAGCGCCGGGAGGTTGGCGACCGCCGTGGTCGGGTTGGCGATCGTTTCCGCGTACAGGATGCGCGTCGCGGGCCGCATTGCCGCGCGGACCGCGTCCAGGCTGGTCATATCGACGAAGTCGGTCTCGACGCCGAACCGGCCGGCCACGTTGCGCAGAAAGCTGTACGTGCCGCCGTAGGTGGCCGCCGACGCGACGATGTGCGCGCCCGTCCGCGCGAAGGTGAGGAACACGGTGCTGATCGCGGCCATGCCGGACGCGAAGGCCTGGGCCGCGGGCCAGGTGGGCAGGTTCGGTCCCTCCAGCGCCGCCACGGCCCGGGCGAACGCGTCGACGGTCGGGTTGTCGATCCGGCTGTAGCTGTAGCCGGGCCGCTCGTCGTTCAGTACCGACGCGTATTCTTCACTGGTCCGGAAGGCGAACGCCGCCGTCCGGTACACCGGCGTGCCGAGCGGCTGCTGCTCGGGCACCGGCACCTGGGGCAGGTGCACCGCGCGCGTATTCTCGCCCAGTTGCCTGCGCACTACGTCCACAACGTCACCTCTCGGGGCCGGTATGGCCCGGCCTCATCGCGGCCCGGCGCGGCCCCCGAGCGCGCGGTCTCACCGTCTACGACCCATACCATTCCGGCTTCGCCGAGCGTGAGGCGAGCATGATCGCGGCCTCGCCGACCGGCAGGCCATCGTGCATGACCGCCGCCACGACCTCGGTGATGGGCATCTCCACACCGTGCTTGCGCGCGAGGGCGAGCACGGACTCCGACGATTTCACACCCTCGGCGACCTGGCCGCTCATCGAGGAGGCTCGGGCGACCGACATTCCGCGGCCCACGTTCTCCCCGAAGGTCCGGTTCCGTGACAGCGCCGAGGCGCAGGTCGCCACCAGGTCGCCCAGGCCGGCCAGCCCCGCGAAGGTCTGCGGGGACGCGCCGAGGGCGGCGCCCAGCCGGGCGATCTCCGCCAGCCCGCGCGTGATCAGCATGGCCCGGGTGTTGTCACCGAGATCCATCGCCACCGCGATGCCGACCGCCAGCGCGATGACGTTCTTGACCGCCCCGCCGAGCTCGCACCCGACCACGTCGGTGTTGGTGTATGGCCGGAAATAGGGAGTGTGGCAAGCCTGCTGCAGGCTGACCGCGGCCCGCTCGTCGGAGCACGCGACGACGGTCGCCGCGTACTGCCGCTGGGCGATCTCGCGGGCCAGGTTCGGCCCGGAGACGGCGCCGATCCGGGCGGGCGGGACGTTGAGCACGTCGGTGATGACCTCAGTCATCCGCTTGCACGTGTCCAGCTCGATCCCCTTGATCAGGCTGACGAACCGCGCGCCGGCCGGGATGAACGGTGCCCAGTGCCGCAGGTTCTCCCGCAGCGATTGCGCAGGGACAGCGAATATTACGAGGTCAGCGTGGTCAAGGGCCGCGACGGGGTCCGCCTCGGCCCGCAGTTCGGTGGTGAGCGTTATGCCCGGCAGGTAGTCGGGATTCTCGTGCGTTTCGTTGATCACCCAGGCCAGCTCGGGCCTGCGGCAGCAGACGACGGCCGGCGTTCCGGCGTCGCAGAGCACCTGGCCGAATGTCGTCCCCCACGACCCGGCCCCCATGATGGCCGCCTTCACGTCGGGCGGGCCCCCGCCTCCGGCCCGCCGGCCGGCCCTTGCTGGTCCTGAGGGGTGTCGCTGCTGGCGGCCGGGCTCTCGGCCGGGTCCGTTCGGCTGATTGATGTCTTCCCGCGTGCGGCGAGGTCGTAGGGGACGGCGGGCGGTGTTTCCCCGCGCAGGCCCGCGAGCAGGTCCGTCACGTCGGCCATTATGACGGCGGTCGCGTCCCGCAGGGTGGCCGAATTCAGCGGCAGGCCGCGGAACGCGGACAGGTCCACGGGCGGCCCGGCGACCATGCGGACCGTCCTGCGCGGCACCAGGTGCGGGCGGGTGGTCCCGTACGGCAGCACGTCCTGGGCGCCCCAGTGCGCGATCGGGATCACCGGCGCACCGGTGGCCAGCGCCAGCCGGGCCACGCCGGTCCTGGCCTTCATGGGCCACAGATCCGGGTCGCGCGAGGCCGTGCCCTCCGGGTAGACAATGACGCACTCGCCGTCGCGGACCGCACGCTCGGCGTCCCGGAGGACGAGCGCCGCGTCACCGCGATTACGGTAGACCGGAAGCTGCCCGAGCTTGTGCAGGATCGGGCCGATGACCTTGACGCCGAAGATGGGGGATTTGATGAGAAAGGTGGGGTAGCGCCCGGATTCGTAGCTGAACAGTGCCACCGTGCCCCAGTCGGCGTACGAGAGATGATTCGGAGCCAGGATCACGCCCCCATCCGGGGGGATGTGCTCCCGGCCCTGCATTTTCTGCTTGATCAGGGCATGCAGCAACGGCTGCAGCACCAGCACGGAGAAGCGCCGCCAGCCGCGTGAGTAGCTTCGCTCCTGCTTGCTCATGGTGCGGGGCTTCCGATCTTCATCAGGTCAGTCTCCTGGTTGAGGTGGTTCAATGTCGAGGCAGGATCACACGTATGACCGATAATGCCCCGTTTGCTTGGGCAGTGGTGGTCCCCGTCAAGCTACTTGCCCGCGCCAAGTCCCGGATCGCGCCCCTCGCCGGACCGCGCCGCCCCGAACTCGCCCTGGCCATGGCGTCCGATACGGTCAGCGCGATCGTCGCGTCGCGGACGGCCGCGCAGGTGATCGTGGTCACCGACGACCCGGTGGCGGCGGGGGATCTGGCCGCGGTGGGAGCGACGGTCGTTCCGGACGAGCCGCGCACCGGCCTCAACGCGGCGCTCACCTACGGAGCGGCGTGCGCGGAGCGGCTCTGGCCGGGATCAGCACTGGCCGCGCTGTCCGCCGATCTGCCCGCACTGCGGGCCGCCGAGGTGGATGTGGCCCTCCGCAGCGCCGCCCTGTGGCCGGCGGCGTTCGTGCCTGATCTGCAGGGCACGGGGACGACCCTGTACACGGCGGCGCCGGGCGTACCCTTCCGGCCGGGGTTCGGGCCGGAGTCCAGGCGGCGGCACGCCGAAGGGGGCGCCGCTGAGCTCCTGCTGCCGGGTATCGAGGGACTGCGCCAGGACGTGGACACACCGGAGGACCTGCGTGCCGCGGCCCGGCTCGGGCTGGGACGCCGGACGGCCGCTCTCGCCGCGGAACTCCTCCGCGCGGCCGGCTAGCGCGGCCGCCTGAAGCGGGAGGCACGCCGGCGATCGCGTCAGATTCAGGTCGCCAGCGTCAGATGTAGACGACGGGGCACGTCAGGGTACGCGTGATCCCCTCGACGGACTGGATTCCGGAAGCGACAAGCCTGCCCAGCTCGTCAACGTTGTCTGCTTCGGCCCGGACGATGACGTCATAGGGGCCGGTTACATCCTCCGCCTGGGTGACCCCGACAATCTTGGCGATCTCCTTGGCGACGTCGGCGGCCTTGCCGACCTCCGTCTGGACCAGGATGTATGCCTGAACCATGACGTCCTCCAGGGGCACAGTATCGACAGTGAAATTAGCCCGAAGAAACAACGCTACCTTAGTGCGCAAGGCCCCCACAGGGCGAGATCGTCTGAATTCACGGATGGCCCGGATTTGTGAGTAATCAGCGAGGGCGGCGCGGCGAAAACACCGCCCGCGCCGGCGATGACCGCCCCGGCCATCCAGGCTCGGCGGACCCGGATGCCCGACGCCCGGACGGTGGNNCGCCCGGACGGTGGGCGCCCGGACGGTGGCCATCCGGCTCTGGACAGGCAGCGTCCGGACCCGGAGGGGCCCAGCATCGGGGACCTGGGCGAGTTCGGCCTCATCGCCGAGATGGCGGCGCGGATGCGGCCCGGCCCCGGGACGGTCGTCGGGATTGGTGACGACGCCGCGGTGCTCGCCGCGCCCGACGGCCGGGTCGTCGCGACTACGGACTTCCTGCTGGAAGGACGGCATTTCCGGCGGGACTGGGCCGGCCCGGCGGACATCGGGCACCGTGCCGCGGTGCGCAGCCTGGCCGACGTCGCGGCCATGGGCGCCGTCGCGACCGCCTTGCTCGTCGCCTTCGCCGCGCCCGCTGACCTGCCCGCGTCGTGGGCCCTCGGCGTCGCGGATGGTCTCGCGGCCGAGTCGGCCCGCGCGGGCGCCTCGGTAGCCGGAGGTGACGTGGCCCGTTTCGGCACGGTGCTCCTGGCCGTCACCGGCCTCGGCGACCTGCAGGGCCGGAACCCGGTGACGCGCTCCGGCGCCCGTCCCGGCGATGTCGTGGCGGTCGCGGGCCCGCTCGGCCGTTCGGCCGCGGGCCTGGCCCTGATCGAGGCCGGCCTCACCGACCCGGCCGGTACCGGGGTCCCGGCTGGTACCGGGGTCCCGGACCGGTCTGCGGAGATGGCCTGGCTGGCCGGGCTGGTCCGGGCGCATCTCCGGCCCGCTCCCCCCTACGACGCCGGGCCCCAAGCCGCCACGCTGGGCGCCACCGCCATGATCGACGTCAGCGACGGCCTGCTCGCCGACCTTGGGCACGTCGCCGACGCGAGCGGGGTCGCCATCGACGTCCGTACCGCCGCCCTGGACACCGCCCCACTGGAGCCCGCCGTGCGCGCCCTGCGGGCCAGTGCTCCGGGCGCTCCGGGGCCGACGGCCGCTCCGGGGCCAACGGCCCTGGGCTGGGTGCTGACCGGGGGTGAGGACCATTCGCTGGTGGCCACGTTCCCGCCCGGAGTGCCGCTCCCGGCACGCTGGCTGGTGATCGGCGCGGTCCGCGCGGGCCATGATGTCCTCGTCGACGGCCGCGCCTACTCCGCCGCCCCCGGCTGGGACCACTTCCGCTAACCAACCCGCGCCGGAGTCGCAGAAGTTGCCCTCCTCCATTACTTAAGGTTAATCTAAGTTTACTGATTGTTATCAAAAGCGGTGCGGGGAACTGCGGAATGGGCCGCCCTCAATCCCGATGGCACGCTCGAGGGGCACATCTACTTCCGCCTTGGTAATGATTCCGCGTTCCGAGCCGAGCGATTCAACGGAGTCGTCCAGCGAGCGATCCCATCGAAGTCGTAATGGAGGAAGCGCTCCGGCCCGGCCGCTACATCTCCGAACACGCGTCCTTCTCCCCTGTCAACGAGTCCAATCGGTCGCCGCGCGGATCGCCGTGGCCGCCCCTGAGTGCGCCGTCGGGCTGTACGAGACGTTCATCGCCGGCTGTAACGAGGAGGCCGAGGAGGCCGACGGGCGAAGCATACGAGACCTTAATATTGACCAGAATTATGACCGGTTTCTATACTGACCTCTATGGAGACCATACCTATCACGGAAGCGAAGGCCCGGATCGCCGAACTCGCCGACCGGGTCGCCCGCGAGCACGATCACTTCACCATCACCCGCAACGGCCGCGCCGACGTCATGCTGATCTCTGTCGCCGAGTACGAATCCATGCAAGAGACCCTTGACATCCTCAGCGATGAGGAGGCGCTCGCCGACCTGCGGCAGTCCCGTGAAGAATTCGCCGCCGGCGATACCTTCGACGCCGGGCAGGTCCGCGCCGAGCTGGAGCGGCGGCGGCGCGGAACATTGTGACCGGCGATCCGCAAGCGCCCGGACCAGAGGCCGAACGCCCGTACACCGTCATCTTCTCCAGGCAAGCCCGACGCAACCTGCACGAGAACCTGCCGCTCGACGTCGCTGCCGCTGCCATGGAGACGATCGACGGGCCTCTCGCTACAAGCCCGCACCGCGTCGGCAAGCCACTTGATGAACCTTTCGACGGTTACCACTCCGCGCGGCGCGGGACCTACCGGATCATCTACCGCA
>PLRW01000076.1 GCA_003164955.1 Actinomycetota bacterium | reverse complement strand
GCCCGGGTATTTGCCCGGGTATTTGTCCGCGCACTTGCCCGGGCCCGCGCCAGGGCCAGGATGCCGTACAGGAACAGCCCGACGGCCACGGCGTCCTCGGGATGCCCGAACCGCAACGTGACGCCCCACAACGCGACGGCGCCCGCGGCGGCGAGCACCGCCCGCTCCGGCCAGGACGCGTTCAGGTGCTCGGCGATCGCGTCCGCGGCGAACAGCACCAGCGCCGCGAGCGCGATCTCGTAGGGACCGGCGAGCAGCCACACGGCGGGATGGGCGTTCAGCGGGCCCGGCATCTGCAGGGACAGGCCCACCGCGCCGGTGACGGCCACGAGCGGGACAAGGATGACGGCCGCGCCCGGGAAGCTGACCAGCGCGGTCGGCGGCGTGTACAGGCCGTTCAGATTTCCGTGCTGCAGCCGCTGCGCGGCGACCAGGGTCCGCCACAGGTCATCGGGAAGGGCCCAGTCCGGCTTCCCGAGCAGGGAGGCGCCCCAGGTCGTGGTCACCATCCCGATCACGACGAGCCCCGCCGTGGCGGTCAGCGGCCAGCCCCTGCGGGCGGCCCACCCCCGCAGGGCGGCCCAGCCCCTGCGGGCGGCCGAACCCCTGCGGGCCAGCGGCAGCCCCCGCGAGGCTAGCCACGGCATGAGCGCGGCCACCGGGTCGTGGAGGGCCGATTCACGGGGCTTCACTGGGGCGCGGCCGGGACCGGGTTTCCCGGCGCCGGCTCCCGGTTGACCTCGCCGGCCAGCTCGATCAGCTCAGCGAGGGTGGCGAGCCGCGCGTCCAGCGGACCGGCGAGCTTGAGGGCCAGCGTGCTGACGCCGGCGCGGCGGTCCAGGCGGATTCGTTCCCTGATCATGGCCGGCGTGCCGAGCAGGTTGTAGGCCTCGACCTGCACCGCTGGATCCTCGGAGTACCGGACCATTTCCGCCCTCGGTCTTTCTGCGCTCGGTCTTCTGCGCCGGGTGCCGCTTCGTTGCGGCCAGCGAGCTAGGCCGGGGCCAGGAAGGCCTTCATCGCCGCGACCATCATCGCGCCGTCCGCCGTACCGGACAGTTCCCGGGCCGAATGCATGGCCAGCGTGGGGTTGCCGACGTCGACGGTCGGAATGGCCAGGCCCGCGGCCACGATGGGGCCGATCGTCGACCCGCCGCGCACGCCGCTGCGGTTGACGAAGTACTGGACCGGCACGCCGGCCTGCTCGGCCGCGAGCAGGAAGGCCGCCTGCGTCGGTGCCGTCGAGGCGTAGGAGACATTGGCGCTCACCTTCACCACCGGGCCGCCGCCGAGCGTGATCCAGTGCTCGGGCTCGTGCCGCTCGGCGTAGTTGGGGTGCGTGGCGTGGCCCATGTCGGCGGAGACGTGCAGCGAGCTCGCGACGGACCGCAGGAAGTCGTCGCGGCCGCCGCCGCGGGCGAGCACGCTTCGCTCCATCTGCCGGCCGAGCCAGGCCCCGCGGGCGCCGGTCGCCGACTGGCTGCCGATCTCCTCGTTGTCGAACAGCACCACCGCGCTGACGTGCTCCGTGGCGGGCCGGCCGGGCACGCCGGATATCCCGGCCACGTCGCCCCCGGCCACGTCACACAGCGCGGTCACGGACGCGTGCGAGCAAACCAGGTCATCCTGGCGGCCCGCGCTCACGAATTCTTCATCGGCCCCGGCCAGGGTGCCACCGGTCAGGTCGTAGGTCACCACGTCGTGGCTCAGCACGTCGCCGGGCGGCAGGTCCAGTTCGGCGGCCAGGAAGCGCGCGAATCCGCCCGGGTCCGGGGCGCCCAGCGACCAGATGGGCACGACGTGCTGCTGCGCGTCGAGTTTCAGGCCCTCCCGTACGCCGGGGTCCAGGTGAATCGCCAGTTGCGGGACCCGCAGCACGGGCCGGTGCACCCGCACCAGCCGTACCCGGGGACCTTCCGGCGTGCGGACCACCACCCGGCCGGCCAGGCCGAGGTCGCGATCGAGCCACGAGTTGAGCAGCGGGCCGCCGTAGACCTCGACGCCGAGCTGCCGGACGCCGGCCCGGCCGGTATCGGGCCGGGGCTTGACCCGGAGTGTGGGGCTGTCGGTGTGCGCACCGAGCAGCCGGAAGGGGGAGCCGGCGGTCGCGCCCTCGGGCACGATCCAGGCGAACAGCGACCCGCCATCGACCACGACGTAGCGGCCGCGACCGGACGGCCAGGGGTCCGCCTGAGCCAGTTCGGTGAAGCCGGCCTTGGTCAGCCGGCGCAAGGCCTCCGCGGTGGCGTGATACGGCGACGGCGACGCGTCGATGAAGCTGATGAGGTCGAGGGCTGTCTCCCGGGTGCTGCTCATCGCACCATCCTCGCCTGCCCGGTCGCGACGTCAACTCGCGGGCCGTCTTTGACTTGTCCTACGCTCACATCATGGGGAGGTCATTGCCGCGCAGCAGGCCGGCGGATCAGCAGGCCGATCCGGCCGCGATCCTCAGATTCCTGGACGCCGTGGATGATCACCCCGCGATCGAGATGCACAGCCTGATGGTGGTGCGGCACGGGCACGTGGTGGCGGAGGGCTGGTGGGCGCCGTACACCGCCGAACGGCCCCATCTGCTCTACTCGATCAGCAAGAGCTTCACCTCCACCGCCGCGGCGTTCGCGCAGGCCGAGGGGCTGCTCGAGCTGGACGACACGGTCGTCTCCCATTTCGGTGAGTTCGCCGCCGACATCACCGACCCGCGCAGCCGGTCGGTGAAGATCCGTCACATCGCCGCGATGGCCAGCGGCCACAGCCGGGACACGCTGATCGAGGCGCTCGAGCGCGACCCGGCCGAGCCGGTCCGCGGGTTCCTGCTCATCCCGCCCGACCATGAGCCGGGCACGGTCTTCGCGTACAACCAGCCCTGCACCTACACGCTGGCCAGCATCATTCAGCGCCACGCCGGGATGTCCCTCACCCAGTACCTGCGGCCGCGGTTGCTCGACCCCCTCGGAATCGGGCCGGTCGGCTGGCACAGCTGGCCGCCCGGCCGGGAGCTGGGCTTCACCGGCCTGCACGCCCGCACCGAGGACGTCGCCAAGCTGGGGCAGCTCTATCTGCAGCGGGGGCGGTGGGACGGAGTTCAGCTGATCCCCGAGCGCTGGGTCGACGAGGCGACGTCGGCGCAGATCGGCAACCCCGGCCAGCCGGATCCGGACTGGCGGCAGGGATACGGCTTCCACTTCTGGATGGCCCGGCACGGTTACCGCGGCGACGGGGTCTTCGGGCAGTTCTGCGTGATCCTGCCCGAGCAGGACACGGTGATCGTCACCACGGCCTGCACGAGGGAGATGCAGGCGGTCCTCGACGCCATGTGGACGCATCTGCTGCCTGGCCTGGGCATGGCCACGCCGGCCGACGGCTCCGCGCAGCACCAGCTCAGCGCGCGGCTGGCGGGTCTGGAGCTGCCGGCCTGCGCCGCCGCGCCGGCTCCCGCCGACTGGGGCCCGTGGGCCAGTGAGCGGTTCACCGTCGTCCCGGGCGCGGCGGCCAGCCCGCTTCTGGCCTCGGTGGGCGTGGCGCCGGGCGCCCATGGCGCCCAGATCAGCCTGGCCGAACCCGCCAACAGCGTGACCTTTCCCCTCGGCGCCGGGGCCTGGGCCACCTCCGCCCCCGCCGACGGCCAGGGCGAGGCCATTCCCATCGCGGCCTCCGGCGGATGGCTCGACGACCGCACCCTGCGCGCCGAGATCATCTTCCTGGAGACCCCGCACCGGATGGATATCACCTGCTCGCTGCCGGGCCGTACCGCCGAGGCCGTCTGGCGGCATCCTCCGATCGGCGGGAGCAGCCTGCGGGATCTGCACTGCCCGCCCTGACCCGGCGACCGGCACCGCCCCGCCCGCGCGGGATAGCCGCCCGGGTCGGCGCTGCCGATGCCGACGTCCTTGGACGGCAACTGCTCATGCTGGTTGAAGGAGCCACCGTCGTTGCCGATCATTGTGGCGCCGATGAGGCTGTTTGGGTAATGTACACCCGGGCTGGGGTACCTGCCGCGTGACCCCGGCCAGCACGCCGCCGGGGCTAGCGTGTTCGGTACACGTCAGCGCGATGGTCGATGCGTACGACGTGGACGGTCCGGGCGGGCTCGTCGATACGGTAGACCACCCGGTACGCGCCGCGCCGCGTGGAGTGGTACCCGGCTAGTTCACGGGCGAGCGGCTTGCCTGCCCGGTGCGGGTTGTCCAGCAGTGCGCCGGTCAGGAACTCGGTCACCGCCGCCGTGACTGCTACCGGCAGTCCGCGTGGCGGTCCCCCGGCGAGGATGCGCCGGGCGGCCGGGGCCAGCGATAGGGCGTAGGCCTCGTCGCTCACCCGGCGTCGCGCTCATTCCGGGCGCGCTCTGCCATCAGGCGCCGCAGTTCGTCGGCGCCGATGGCCTCGCCGCGTGCGATCTCAGTCTCTGCGGTACGGATCTCGTCAATCGCGCCGGGCGTGGACAGCAGATCGAGGGTCTCTTCTATGGTTTCTAGATCTGAAACGGAGATGATCACGGCCTCGGGGCGGCCGTTGCGGGTGATCACAACGCGGTCGTGCGTATCCCGTACATCGTCAAGTACCGCGGACAGCCGGGCCTTGGCGTCCGCCAGAGGAATTATCACCGTCATGACCTGAATTATAGTCAACAAGAGTTGACTGGCAAGCATGCGAGGGACGAGCCGCCCTCCTGCGTCACCGGGGCCGCGGCGCCCGGTCACGCGGCGGCGGTCACGCCGCGGTGTGCGCCTGCGGCACGACCGCGTCTTCCTCGCGGGCGGGCCGGCCGGCGCGCCTGGTGGCCGCCAGGCGCAGGTCGGCGGCGAGCAGCACGAGGCCGAGCAGCAGCCCGCCCAGATCCTCCGCGAGGTGCTCGGCGACCAGCAGCAGATCGGCGCGCTCCGCGAGGCCGGGGCCCTGGGCTGAAGGGTCGCGGCCGGAGTTCGAAAGCCAGGACGAAGCACGCCATCAGTGCCGCCGTGAGTTCATGGTTGCGTAGTAAGCGAATATAGGGGTTAGGGGTGTGGAAGGAACCCGGCAAAGGTCCGTTGCTGGTGTCTGCCCTGGTGGGGTCGGTGGCGGTGGCTACCGGCTGGCCAGTGGCGGGGTTGTCGTCGGCGCGGGCGAGGAGCGCCGTGACGATGGCGGGGGTGGTGTCGGTGATGGTGGCGCGGAACGTGGCTTGCCGCCCGTTGAGGGTCTGGGTTCGGAGGAAGTCTCTGACCCTGGCTTTTCATCCGGGATGCTTAGCTGACTGGCGCGTTAACCGTAAAGGGTGCAGCTCCTCTGAAGGGACGCCTGGCCAGCAGCTTTGCCGGATAGCCGGCTGATCAGCGACTTGGTCTTCTACCGTCGTGTACGGGGGAAGGAGACCGTGGATGGGCTCGCTGATCGAGGAACTCAGGCGCCGGGAGGTGGCTTCCCGGGCTGAGGCGGACCGGCTGCGCAGCCGGATCGAGGAGCTGGCGGAGGAGCTGGCCAGGGCGGAGGAGCAGGCGTCTCCGCTGCGTTTTCGGTGCAGCAATGGACGGAAAAGGGTGGAACCGCGGCGGAGGAGCTAAACGGGAAGCGGTTTGCCGATGCGGTAAAGGCATCGGGCAGCCCTCATCTCGTCTACTCATCGGCGGAGGGGGTCGAGCGGAAAAGCGGCCTCGGCCACTACGAGAGCAAATGGGCGATTGAGCAACACATTCGTGATCTAAAACTCCCGGCGACGATTCTGCGTCCGGTCGGTTTCATGGATGCGTTGGGCATCCCAGCGATGCAGCGCGGAATGTACCTCGGAATGTTCAGAGCGAACTGGGGAGTTTCACACCGCGTCCAATTCGTGGCCACCTACGACATCGGTTGGTTTGCCGCGCGCGCTCGAAGATCCAGAGCGCTACGCCGGACGCGTTATCCCGCTCGCCGGGGACGAGTTGAACGTCGTCGATATAATCAGGACCTTCAAGACCGTAATCGGGCACAAGCCTTGCGTGGCGCCGATACCCACCTTTGTGGCCAAGATGATGATACCGAAGGAGTTCGCGGACATGTTCCGCTGGATTCGCGAAAAGGGCTTCGAAGCGAACATTGCCCAGGTGCGGCAAGAATATCCGCAGTTACTAACATTTGCCGGTTGGCTGAAGAAATACACTGACGAACACTGACCTGACTTAGGACAGAATTCTGGAGTTTCCGGCATCGCGGTGCTGTGAATTGATCTCACCGATTTAGTTGAGGTATTTGTGCTCGAATTGGGTGAGGACGAGTGCGGCACGGACTATCTCGGTGGTTCTTCTGGGGCTGGCGGTGATGCGCTGGAGAGTGGTCCAGCGCTGGCTGAGCAGGGCGAATCCTCGTTCTCCCTGGCTGCGGAGGCCGCGGAGCAGGCTGTTGCGGGTTTTCGTGTCGGGGGCGAGCCGCTGGTTCCCGCCGGGGTTCTTGACGGGGACGCGGATGCCGATCCCGGCTCCCTCGTAGCCGCCGTTGGCCAGGGCCGGCATGCCGAGGGCGGCGGCGCGGTAGAGGGCGGGCAGGGCGTGCCGGCGGGCCGCGGTGATGTCGTGGACGTGGCCGGGCTCGGCCGGGCCGGTCCAGGCGGGGAGGCCGCCGGGGAGCATGACGGCCTGGACGTTGGCGCCGGGGCGGTGCTTCTTCCCGGAGTACCAGGCGTCGATGCCCTCGCCCTTCGCGCTGGTCACGGTCTCGGCGAGGCGGTCGGTCTCGAAGATCTTGCCGTCCAGGACCACGTACGGCGCGCCCTCGGCCAGGGCCCGCTCCAGGGCCTCGTCCAGGCCCGGGGCCTGCGCGGACAGCACGTCCACGGCCTCGTCGACGCACGGGTAGGCCGTCGCCCGGGAGATCCCGTGGTCAGCGGCGAGCCTTTCCGGCCGGGTGCGGTCCCGGAACCAGCGCAGCGCGAGAAGCGCCTGCTCACGGCAGGTGAGCTTCCTGCTGCGGGCCGGGGTGCCACGGCGGCGGCGCTCGGCGGCCAGCAGCCGGGTCAGGTAGCGAAGCAGTTCCGCGGGAACGTCGAGCATGGCACGATAGGGGATCAAGTGGAGTCCTGGGGATGAAGAAGACTTGTGATGAGACCTCTTCTACCGGGACTCCACGCCCGTTTCGGGCACGTCCGGACTGTCCGCGAGCCCCCCCGAACAACCTCATCGCGCCGTTAAAGACCGAGTGTCCGATCCTCTTTCTCTGAGATCACCTCACTATCACGGCGTGGGATCCGATCTTCGGTGCTTTTGCCAGTGAGTCGAGTCTCGCTGGGGTCAGCTACGAGGACCTGCGACGGCAGATCCTTGCCCGTTCGCTGCTGAATAGCACCGTTTGACGGCAATCCCTGTGGGGTTCCAAAACGGGGCCAAGGCGGCTGACCTGCGGGTTCGGCTGCGGCGATGGGTGACGCGGCTGGCCGGATCGCCGGTTCGTGACCGCACGGATGCTCTACCTGATCCTCATCCGGCTGGGCGGCCAGCTCCAGTGACGTCAGCCCGAGGTCCGCGAAGAAGGCCCGCCATCAAATCAGGCACGCTGCTACGAACCACGCCAAGCTCAGCCAGCCTCAACACCCAGCTCAACCGGCCCCTGAATGGAGACACCCTGCTTGAGCACAAAGCCTCCGTCGATAGGGCGCGCATCTTCTCCGGGCCGCCCCAGGACCTGGCTCCATTCGGGGCAAAACCTTTATGTCTTTGCCGCCGGTGGAGTCAACGACCTCGCAGGGCGAATTCATTGGCCCCAATTGTGCGATAATGTTTGCCCCCCAGCGTTAAGGCGCTTTGCGCCGGGAATGGGCCGCCAGGAAGTCGGGGAATCGCGATTACCGTCGCCGGGACAGTGAGGGTTATTCAGGCTGTCCGGTAGAAATGCAGGCCAATTACCGCTGAGATAGTCGTCGTGAACGTGTTAAGCGGGCGTCGATAATCGGTGTGCATGATGGTCCAGTTCTTGAAGTGCGAGATTGAAGGTTATCCGTGAATAACCTTCAGTGGGCTGGGTAATCGGCTCCGCAATTAAGGGATCAATGCGAATTAGCAGTGGGTGCGCGGGACCTATGGCCCTAACGGGCATGGCGGCCGGTGGTATGCTCCGGGGTGTCAAAGGGAGGTCTCTCATGAAGAAGATCCTTCATCGGCTGCGTTCCTGGCTGCTGCTGTCCCACCCGGCCGTCCCCATGCCGCCCGCCCGGTATATCCCCGAAGCCGGGTCGAACGGGCAGGCTGCCACGCTGCGTCACCCGCCAGAGGATTAAGGAGAGGGGGAATTAGTTATGGCCACTATCTTCCCCGGGTAAGTCTCCAAACTCTCAGCCGTGCGGCCTGCTCCACAATGGTCCGGGCCAAAATCATTGACCGATCATCGTCTTCAAGCCGCAATAGATAGGCGCCCCGGATAGCCGTGGACGCTACCGCCAAAGAGTGCTTGCGAAGGGCTGGCCGGGTGCGCGGAGTACGGGGGTAATAAACACTAGGGGCCGCCGGGGCCCCTCGGACGACGGGGTGGACGTCGACCTTGGCGGTGTGCTGAACACCGTCGGCCTGACGGTGCCCCATCTGGCGGCCGGAGCATCCATCATCGTCACGGGGTCGACGGCAGGCTTGATGAAGGGCCTCATCGACAGCCCGGCCATCGGGCCGGGCGGCTCCGGGTACGCGTGGGCCAAGCGGACCATCGCCTCCTACGTCGAGGCGCTGGCTCTCCAACTGGCTCCGCATATGATCCGGATCAACGCGATCCACCCCACCAACGTCAACACCGCACTGCTGCATAACGAGGACATCTACCGGGCCTTCCGCCCCGACCTGGAGAACCCCACCCGGGAGGACGCCGAAGCCGCTTTCCCCGCGATGCAGGCGATGCCGATCCCGTATATCGAGCCGGGTGACGTCAGTGAACTCGTCGCCTTCCTGGCCAGTGACCGTGCGCGTTACATGACCGGGCTCAACATTCGCCTCGACGCGGGCGCGATGCTCAAGGGCGGCATGTCCTTCTGAGGTCCCAGGGCCCGTACAGGCCCGGCGAGGACAGTGGACGGGTGTGCTGGCCGCTGCCAGTCCGCTTCCGCCGGCCGGATTGCCCGTGGCAGGTGGCGCCGAGCGCCTGGGCGGCGTCTTCCACCACGTGATCTCATAGGCGCGGGCCAGGGCGGTGATGGCGGCGAGGTCGGCGGGGTGCCCGAGGAGGTCAACGGGGGCGACGGCGGCCACCGGCCGGCCGGTGCGCGTATCGGCCAGACGGCCGCGTGTTCTACGGCAGTGCCGGGTGAGGAACCGTTCGAGCTGGCCGGGGTCGAGCTGCCAGTACCGCGGGTCGGCGTCGAGGGCGACGGGGTGGCCGCCGGCGTGGCGGACCGCGTTGGCGGTCGCCACGAAGGTCCAGGCGGGCACGATGACTCCGTCTCCGGGCCGTACCCCGGCCAGCAGGAACGTGATGTGCAGCGCTGGCCGACGAGCATCGACCGGGCGTTGTCACGGGTACGGGACCATTCCTCGGCCATCCTGCTGACCAGGAACACCTGGTAGTCCATGGACAGGCCGAACAGGATCGCCAGCACTAGCCCGGGCAGGTAGCCCTCGACCGGGGTGGGCGCGCCGAGACGGCGGTTGCTTAGTGTCCAGCTATGTGGGTGAGTGCCTGGAACAGGCTGATGGCCCGGCGGCCGGGGAGTCATTCAAGCCCGACAGGCCGTCGTCATGAGCCATCGCCTATGTGGCCGGCTCATCTCACGTTCCGGTCGCCGCAGACGTCTGCCAGGTACAGGCAGAACGTGAGGAGATGACGATGATAACGATGAGCGAGCCGCCGGTGTCGGCCGGGGCAGCGGCGTACGCGACGATCCAGTCGAGCCTGGGCGACCTGACGGTCGTGACCCGGGACGGGGCCGTTACCGGGCTCTACTTCCCGCACCACTGGCACATGCCGGACCGGGCCGGCTTCGGCCAGTACCGGGAGGAGGGCTTTGATGAGGTCAGGAAGCAGCTCGGCGAGTACCTGGCCGGTCAGCGCCGCGACTTCGACATGCCGGTCGAGGCGTCCGGCAACCCGCTTCAGCAGCGGGTCTGGGATCTCATCACGCGGATCCCCTACGGGGAGACCGCCAGCTACGGCGAGCTGGCCGGGGAACTCGGCGGCGGGATCACGCCTCAGGAAGTGGGTGCCGCGGTCGGCCGCAACCCGGTGTGCATCCTCATCCCGTGCCACCGGGTGATGGGAGCCAGCGGCTCGCTGACCGGTTATGCCGGCGGCCTGCGCCGCAAGCGAGCACTGCTCGACCTGGAGCAAAACGTGGCCAGCCGGTCAGCGCGGCTCTTCTGACAGGTCCGGAAACCCGCCGAGTTCCCCTGGCCACGGATCTCGGCCGCAAGGCCGACGGTGTCCCGGTGCTGCGCCCTCCGGACGGCGAAGCTGAGGGCAGCCGGGGGCTGCGACTGGCGGAGGACCTGGCCGTTAGGTGGGGCTACGAGCGGGCGGCGGCCAGGCGACGACCTGGTTCGAGCTGCGGTAAGGCATCTTTTTTCAAGCGCTGCCCTCTCTGTACGCGTACGGCCGCTGCAGCGCAGTCCGGCCCGCAGGCTGCCCGCATGCCCCCGGCCGCACGGCCCGGCCCGCTGACCAGCGCCGGGCAGCCGGGTCTTCTGTACTGCGCGAGCGGTCCAGGACACACGCAGGCCCGATGTCCCACGAGGACACCGGGCCACGCTCGCTACTTGATGCCGTTGGTGAACGTCTTCCACGCTTCGGCGGTGATCCGCAGTACCGGCCCGGCCCCCTGGTCCTTGGTGTCGCGGATGGCGACGATGCCGGGAACGCTGGCGACCTCGACGCACTCCCCGCCCTGCCCGCCGCTGTAGCTCGACTTCCGCCAGTTCTCGCTAGTCAAGTTCTCTCCTGATGGTTCGCATGAGTGCTACCGAGTCCCAGGGCGACAGTGCAGCCGCCCGGAGCATGCCCATCACTGTAGTGAGGTCGGATACCTCCTGCGAGTCTTCGATCAGCCTTCCGCCGCCCATGCATTCCGTGTAGGCGACATGGGGTTGCCCAGGCCGCTCGTAGAGGTACAGCAAGCCGTCTGTACCGGCGTGGTCGTGTGCGGAGTAGGGGAGAACCTGAATCACGAAACCGGGTGTCTCGGCGGCCTTGATGAGCTTGTCTAGCTGGTCACCCATGACTTCAGGGCCGCCGACGACATGCCGTGGAACGCCTTCGTGGACGACGTACCAGAGCAACGGGGGCTTCGGCCTGGACAGGATGCCCTGACGGTCTATGCGTGCCCGTACGGTGCGCTCTACCGCCTCTTCATCGTCCTGGGGACGACGCGCCCTGATCAGCGCGCGGGCGTATTGCTCAGTCTGGAGAAGGCCAGGAACGGCACCGAGTTCCCACCCGCTGATCTTGTCGGCCTCGCGCTGAATCGGCAGGATCGGCGCGAACCACGTGGGGAAGGCTTCGCGCTGCAGGTCTTCCCAGAGCCGGACGAACGTGCCGGGCAGGCCGAATACCTCGTCGCAGCGCTTAGCGAAATCCTCGCTAGCCCCACGGTCACCGCGTTCCACGTCGGAGACGAATGAGCCGCTGTAGCCGAGCTTCTTGCCTAGCTGGACCTGGGTCCAGTCCCGCGCGGTACGGTGCGCTTTGAGCTCCGCACCGAAGCGGGTCCTTCCGCTGGGCTCCGGAGCGTCCACTGTCCCCTCCGCACGTGTCGGCGCGATTGCGCGCCGGATGCCGGGTGCGGCGCAATCACGATGCGCTGTCATTGTCAATACCCACGGTACGCCCGGCACGGCAGTGTTGTCCGTGCGGTTCCTCGCTCGCTTCCCCGCGATGAGGGGGCCGCTGAGGGGGGTAAGCCGGGTCCCGGCCGCGTCGGCGGGCCTGGTGCCCTCCACGGGTCCGGGGTCGATACGGGTAAGCGGTTAGCCCTCATCCAGTCGGCCACACTTCGGGATCTCGGGCTCGCCTATCCGCCGCACCGTCGCCTGGAGTGCGCATGAGCGCCATGACTGGATCCCCGATGACCCGACCCTCAAGACCGAGCTGGCCCCTGTTCTCCGTCCTGCCGCCGATGGGTGCCCTGGCCACTGCCCCCCGGATGGCCCGGATGCACCTTCGGAACACGCTCAGGCAGTGGGGCCTGCCCGAGCTGATCGAGGACGGCGAGCTGATCGCATCCGAGCTCGTGACGAACGTCGTGCGGCGGGCGCACGACCCGGTAACCGGCATGCCGGTTTACCTCAGCGGCCGCCTCCCGGTCCTGCGGTTCGGGCTGTTCTCCGACCGGACGGTACTCCTGATCAGCGTCTGGGATCAGTTCGCCGACCCCCCGGTGCCGAAGATCGCCACGGCTGACGATGAGTCCGGGCGCGGCCTGATGATGGCCGGCCGCATCTCAGCCTCCCTGGACTGGCATCCGGTCCAGGGCGGGAAGGTCGTCCGGGCGTTCCTGACCACTGACAGTGCGAGGACAGGAGAGGGCATGTGCTGAGGTTCCGTGCGGCCCCGCATGGTTCCCGGGACGAGGGCGGCCGGGAAGGCGGGTGTGCTGATGGCTGGGGTAGCGGTCCGGGAGAGAGGGCGCTCGCATGAAGTTGTGGCGGGGAACGCAGCTTCAGCATCGGATTGCCGGCTTCGGTCTGTCATCTTGCGACATTCCAGAACTCAAGTGTGCCGTACCATCCGACGGCGAGGATTGCGCCGTAGCGGCTGAACGCCATGCCGTTGGGATAGGAGGCGTTGGCGGAGGCGGTGGGAGCGGTTGGCCCCAGGTTCAGCGTGGTGGTGAGCTGGTGGGTGCTGGTGTTCCAAAGGCCGACCATCTTGTAGCCGCCCGCGGCCAGGATCGTGCCGTCGGGGTTGAACGCGACGTCGGTCACCGAGCCTCCGGGGCTGATGGCCCGAGTGATTAGCTCGTGAGATGCGACACTCCACCACTGGATGACATTGCTGCCCACGGCCAGGGTGCTGCCGTCCGGGCTGAATGCCATACTCCATATGTGTCCGTCATCGCTGGGCAGGGACGCGGCCAGCGCACGGCTGGTGGTGTTGTAGATGCGGATGGTCTCGTCGTACCCGGCGACGGCCAGCAACTGGCCGTTCGGGCTGAGCGCCATTGCGCCGACGGCGTTGTCTGTGGTTATCGTACCGAGTGACTGGTGAGTCGTCACGCTCCAGATACCCACGTTCCCGGTGCTGCCTCCGGTGAAGATCTCGGAACTGTCTGGGCTGACCACTAGGCAGTACGTGCCACCGGACGGGTCGGATGGGAAGCGTGCTTCGAGGTTTCCGGTTGCCGCGTCCCACAGCGTCGTGTACCCGTTGCCCCCTGCCACGGCGAGTGCTTTTCCGTCCGGCGTGAACGCGTCAATGTCCACGGCGCTTCCGGAGGCGGCGGACAGGGTGGCGATGCTTGTCCCGGTGACCATGTTTCGTATCTGGACGATGCCGTTGCCGCCTGCGGCGGCGATCTGGCAGTCGGGGCTGAACGCGACATCGACGAAGTCGTTCTCCGCTGCTCCGGTGGTGATGCTCCCGACCTTCGCCGGTGCCGAGGCAGCCGACGAGGTACCGCGGGCACATGTGTTCACCTTGAGTGACGCGGCAGCGGACGCTGAAGAACTAGCAGGCGCAGGGGAAGTGGGGGACGCTGCCAGGCCGCTTCCGGCGAGGAAGGGGCCTGTGAACGTGCCCTTGTCGCTGGCCATGTCCTGCCGGACTACGGCGATCCCGAGTGACCATGGCATAGTCAAGGTTCCGTTCGTGCCCGGCAAGGTCATTTTCACGGTTTTCGGCACCCATGTCCCACCTCCGGTGGATCCGGTGGCGGGGAGGTAGGTCAGGTTGACGTGGGCTTGGGCGCCGGGGGCCAGGGCGACTGCCGCCTGACCGGGCAGGGCGTTCGATACTAGCTGGTACGTACCGCTGAGCGGCGGATCCGGGGGGCCGTCCAGGCTGACTGAGGGGACGCCGGTCAGCGAGCAGGAGCTTCGTGATCTGTTGGTAAGGATGAGTACCAGAATGTACTCGGTGACTCCGGAGTCATCCGAGGTGGTGGCGTGACTCGAGAGGGCTAGCTGCCTGGCAGTGCACAAACCGGCCTGGCCGCTGTTGGCCCCAGACGCTGCGGGTGCGGCGGTTGCGGTCCCTTGTCCGGCGGCGGTTGCGTCGTCAGGGCATGGGGATTGGTAAGGCTCGCCCGACAGGTACTGGTTCCATACCGCTGCGGTCAGGGCTCCTGCGGTGGCACCGCAGATGTTCCTGATCACCGTCGCGGGCCGCAGATTCCAGATGCGGATCGTGCTGTCGGCGTTGACCGAGGTGAGCGTCGTGCCGTCAGCGCTGAAGGCGAGGGCGTTCACGCCGACGCTGTCCACCCGCGTTTGCAAGTAGTTGTAGTCCGAGTCATAGTTGCTGGTGAGCGGTTGCCCGTAGTCAGCGGGCGCGGAACTGAGGTTCCACAGCCGCACTGTGCCCGCGGTGGTTGCGAGGCCCAGCATCTTGCCGCCGGGACTGAGCCCAAGGGCAGTCACGCCGGAGCTTCCGATTCCCAGGGAGAACCCGCTGCCGATAGCGGACCAGTGACCCGGGTCGCTCACGTCCCAGAGCTGGAGATGGTCGGCGTCCAGGACCGCGAGCGTTCCTCCGTCTGGGCTGATGGCGATGGGCCCGCCTGAGTCCAGGCTTGCGACGAAGGTCGGGTCAGCCGGATCGGCCAGGTTCCACAGGCTCACAGTGCTGTTGCTGGCGGCGACGGCAAGGATCTTGCCGCTTGCGCTGAGGGACAGGCTGGTAACGTCGGCGGAGAAGGACGGGTCCAGCAAGAGTGCCTTGCCGTTCTGCAGGCTCCAGAGGCTTACGCTGCTGTTTTTCTCCCCGAGAGCGAGCAAGTGCCCGTCATCGCCGAGAGCCGGGATCGCCTCGGCCAGGCCTGACGTGGTGCCGTTCACGTGGTAAGTAACCGGTATGCCGCCGGACAGCTGCTGGACGAAGGCATCGTTTTCGTCGGCGACGGCTGCGGCGTTCCCGTCGATGCTGTCCGGGTCGAGCTGGGCGGCGAGGGGGAGGGCTGAGTCAGGCTGGTAGCCGGCGGGAAGGTGCCACAGCATGATTGTGCCGTAGTCTCCGGCAGCGAGCATGGTGCCGTTGGCGTCGAAGCTCATCGGTCCCGGGCTCTGGTCACCCTCTGCCGTCGGGGTCTTGACAGGCAGCTGAGTTCCGAGCGGGTAGTTCAGGGGTTGGGTCGTGTTCAGCAGCGTGATGTTGCCGTTCTGGTCGCGGGCAGCGATGGTCAGCCCGCTAGGGCTGATCACTGCCGGGCCTCCCGTGACAGCCTGGGGCGAGACATGGCTGGTGAGGTTGTAGAGGAAGGTGTCTCCCGACTCATCAGTCATCACCGCCTGGCCGCGGTTGCTGAAGGTGACCTGGTCCTGCTGCCCCTGCGCTCCGGGAACTGGCTGGCTGGCCAGCGTAAGTCTTCCTGAAGCGGCCATGGTCCAGACGTCGATGGTGCCGTTGAGGGTCCCGCTGTACAATGACTGCCCGGTCGAATTGAACATCAAGGCGGTCACAGCTCCGCTCGACGAGCCGGAAGCCGGTGCCGGCTTGCCGAGAGGCGCTGGCCGTCCGGGATCCGCGATATTCCAGAGCTGGACGGTGCCCTGCTGGATGCCTACCGCGAGGATGTTCCCGTCCGGGCTGAAGCCGACCGATGTGACCGACGAGCCGAAATCGGGACTCGACTTCGCCGCACGGGAAGAACTGTAGACGTCCCACAACGAGATGCCTCCGGCCGGGTCGGGTGCGGCCAGCATTCGTCCGTCGGGGCTGAACCCGACAGGGTCCGCGCTGGTGCCACCGTGCACGCCCGTGCCGCTGAGGGAAACGGCGGCCCGGCCCGGGACTGCAGTCTCTCGCAGCGACACCGGGCCGGTGGCCGGGACGGTGGCCAGGAGAGCTCCGTCAGGGCTGAGCGCGAAGGTCGAAGCTTGCGCTGAGACGGCCGTTTCCAGTGGCGCAGCCTCGTCGTTGAGCATGGCGGTGTAGCCGTTGCCGCTCGCTGCGGCGTCGTAGGCGGCCACGTCCAGCTGAGCAGCGACGGCCGGGTCTGTGTCGCGCAGCCTGTTCGCCGTGCTGGCCAGTTGTGCGGAGACGGCTGCCTGGTGCTGCTGGCCGGCTGCGCTGTCGTAGTGCGCCGCGAGGGCCGGGCCGACCGAGCCGCCGACCAGTACGATCAGGGCAAGTCCGGCTGCTGCTGTCCGCACGGGCCGGACCCGGCGGGCGTACCGGTCGGCCTGGCGGAGCGTGCTGGCCCAGTAGACAGCGACGTCCGGCGGGATCTGCGCGGGCGAGGCGGGCTTGTTGGCGGTCGGCGCGACCAGCCGCAGGTGCCGGGTGCTGACGGCCTTCAGCTTGGCGTCCATCTGGCCGACGCTGGCCAGCCAGGGGCCGCGCTGCAGGGCCTGGCGGGGGTAGCCGGCGGGACGCTGGCCGGATAGCTCGCCGGTGATCACACAGGTGGGCCGTAGCCGGGTCAGGGAGCCGCGCAGTGTCGCGAGCGACAGCAGCCGGGAGGCCGGGCGGTGCTGCAGCAGTTGCTGCAGGCTGATGGCGAATGAGGCACCGAGCGAGCTGCCGTCGATGCCGTAGCCGGGCACGTCGGCATCTGGCGTGAGGCGCCACAGCACGCAGCTGGACTGGCTGTCGCCGCCGGCGAACTGCCACGCCAGGTGCAGGGCACGGTTGAAGGCCGCGTCGGCCGGCTGGACCGTCAGTGTCCTAGGGTCCGGGTAGAGGCCGGCCGGGCCCCCGGGGAGCACGTGCACGTCCAGGCGCCCGGTGACCCCGTTGATCTGTTCCTGCTCGCGGACCGCCAGGACAACGCGCACCTGGACGGCGCTTCTGGCCTCCGGGGCAGCCCCGGCGAGCAGGAGGGCGCAGATCGCGGCCATAGCCTCGCCCTGGTCATGACGCACGTTGCCGAGCAGGCTCAGCACGGACCGGGTCCGGTCCTGGAGCCGGAGCGGCACCTGCGCCGTCGCCGTGTCAACAGGGAAAGGCGCACCGGCGGCCGGGACCGGGGCCGCCGGGCCGTTGCGCCAGTGGCCCGCAGCCTCGCTCAGCAGCCCCTGCTGGTCCTCATCCCGCTCAGCGGCCAGGGCATGGCTGACGGCGTGCACGGCACGCGCCGCGCTGGTCACCGCGCCCGGGCTCTGCGGCGGTTCCTCCCGGTCAATGACCGTGAAGACCTCGCTGAGCTCTTCCTCGCCGAGGAAGCCGGCAGTGCCGCGGGCCGTCGCCTGGCAGTACTCCCACCATGCCTGGCGCGGCCCGGTAAGGCGCTTATATAGCCTGAACGGCCGGAGGCGGCCTTCCCGGTAGAGCGCCAGGGCGCTGCGCAGGTCGCCTGGCTCGGTCGTCTCCTCACCGGGTGAGGCTGGTTTCCTGGCCAGCCGCTCCCGCCAGCTCATGCGGTACCCCGCAGGTGCCGGAGTACGCGCTCGATGACCTCACTGGTCTCGGCCGGGACAAGCGCGGCGAGCTGTTCCCAGGCCCGGGCGGTCGCGTTCCCGACCGCGGCCAGCACCGACCTGCGCACGGTCTCCGCCGGCCAGGCCTGCCCTGCGCCGGCTGGCGTGAGCCAGGCCTGCCCGTCGGTTCCCGGCTGGTAATCCGGCAGGCTCACAATCGAGCTCGACGCGGCAGCACCGTCCCCGGCCACGGGAATGATCAGGTCCCGTGAGGATCCGTCTCTTGCCTGATAGCGGACGGTGACCACGCTGGGCTGCGGGCCTGCGCGCCGGAGCGTGACCTCCAGCCAGTACCGGCCGGGCCCGCGGTCGTAGACGGTGAACTGCACCAGGCCGTCGTCGAACGCGGCATCCAGCAGGACCGGCGCGTCTCCTTCGTCATCGGCTGCGGCAAGGGTGGAAGGGACCGCCGAGCGGGGCAGCGGGAAGCTTCTGACCTCGGCGGGCTCGACGGGGCCGGAGCTTGCGCCGGGCCCGCCCGCACTGCCGGGTGCGTCCTCCCCGGGCAGCGTAGTGACTTCCTCGAAGACGTCCTCAACCGTCAGGGCCGACAACTCGGCTGGAGACATCGCGGAGCGGGCAGGATCGTAGCAGCGGTCGCGGGGAGCGTAGGCCGACAGCTCCGGCGGCAGGTTCTTTGGGAGGAAGCGCTTTCCGTGGGGGTCAACCAGATAAGAGCCTTCTGAGCGCCAGGGGAGCAGTCTGGGCCACAGGTCGCGCTTCACCCGTACGACGCCGCCGAATGCGGGCGTCGAGGTCTCCACGAAGGGGGTGAGCAGGAAACCGGAGCTGGACCGCCCCGAAGTCAGCCCGAGCTCCAGGCTGGGCAGGTTCTGGTCAGTGATGACAGCCGGAAGCTTGGCGCCGGTTTTGAATTCCACGCTCTGCCGGCCGGCCCGCGATACTGCGGCGAAACCGCTCGTGCACCTGGTTCTCCTCATCACGACCTGTAGGTCGACGCTCCACAGGCCCTCTCTCACACGCGCGAGCACTGCTTCCTGGACCTCACGCTGGTTTTCGATCCGCCTTACCGTCGGATTCAGCATCTGGATCAGGCAGGCGTGCTCTGTGTTAGCCGTCAGCTTCACACCCGCGTCGGCCTCGCCCAGAGCGGCAAATCCTGGCGTCACGCTCGCGGCGGCCTTTGGCTCGAATTCAAATCCCCCCATCGTGCTGTAGAAAATGGGCTGTACGGGGGTTTCGCCCGAGAGCCGGGCACAGGTAATACCAAGCTCTTCAAGAGTTTCGTCATTATCAAAGCAGCGTTCCCGGTTGAACACGCCGACAGACCCGGGTTGGACCGGCTTGCCGGGAAGCCAGGTCGGCCAGTCCGTGGTGCTCAGATCGTGATACCAGGTCACATACGTCCAGCATGCCGATCTAGCCACGCCTACCCCCGCTAAGGCTGCGATGCAGACTCAGAATTCCAGCGTTCGGTGTAACAGTCAATCGGCTGGACGTACGCGCAGGAAACGTCGTTTAATCCGGGCGGCCTCTACAGCTAATTGTTTATTCTGGTTTGTTCATGGAATGCCCGCCTCCGGCGCCTGGCAGACCGGGCAGTCTGAGTCATCGAGAGCAGGTTCCACGAGGCCATCATGGTCTGCTCGCCTAAAAGACGTGCGCCTTGCGATCTTGATGCTGCCCAGTGCTGCTTCCGCTCCCCAGAAAGCGTACGGGTGGCGATGATTCGATTCTGGCGTCTGCGTCGAGGGCGTCTTTGATCCGCTGGCTGACGATGTCTTCCTGGCCAATGGTGCAGTGCAGGTAGACGTCGTGCAGGACACGAGCGCTGTTGCCGGCGCGGGCGGCGACCTCGGCGGGCGTCCCGCTGGCGTTCAGCATCCGCTCGATGTCACCGTGTTCCATCCGGGAGATCCGGGCCTGGCTGACGCCCCCAGGCCGCCTGGACGATGTCGGCGGCTTCCTGAATGGCCCGTTCCCGGACGTCAGCGTCGGGGTCGGCGAGTGCGCGCTCGGCGGCGTGCAGGCGCGCGGCCACCGAAGGCTGACGCTCAATCGCGATAGTGGCACCCCAGCGCTGATAGAAGTGCCGGATCGGGAAGACGCTGTCTTCGTCGCCGGCCTGGCTGAAAGCGTCCTGGATTTCCTGGAAGAACTCGGGCAGCCGGGAAGGCACGACGGCCGCCACCGCTTGCCGCAGCGCGTCCAGTGTCAGCGCGGGCATGGGAATCAGCGGCTCGTCACCTTGTACGTGCTCAGCCGTCATCCGTGGCGCCTCCTCATATCCAGATATCCAGGAAAAGGATAACCGTGCCCGGCGTCGCCCGGCCCGGGGAAGGGTATGCGCTGGTCTCGGCGGTACGTCCTTGAGGCTGCGGTGGCGGTACCACTTTCTGGCCTACCTCGGGCGGTTGATGGCGACGAGGGGCATGAACAGGTCGTCCACGATCGCGAGGACCCGCTCCGGCGGAATCGGCTTGTAGGTCATCAGCATGTCGAGGCGCATCAGGTCGAACGGCATGGTCAGGACGACCGGGGGGATGCGGTTGAGGTCGATCTCGCCGCGCTCGTGCGCCCGGGCGAAGATCTGGTCTGACCACAGCGGGCGGTCGGCTATGACCTTCTCGCGCACCTGGGCCGGGGTGAGGCCGGTGCTGGCCAGCAGGCCGGAGAACGCGGCGCCGACGATGGCGGCGAAGCCGACCCGCGTGCTGCTGGCGCTGCCGAGCAGCGCGATCATGTCGCCGCGCAGGCTCCCGGTGTCGGGGATGTCGACGGGGCGCGTCGTGCCGTAGTGGCGGATGGCGGCGAGTACCAGGTCGTCCTTGTTGGGCCAGCGCCGGTACAGCACCGCCACGCCCGTCTTCGCGCGGGCCGCGACCGACTCCATCGTCAGCCTGGCGAAGCCGGCCTCCACGAGCTCCTGCCACGCGGCCTCCAGCAGTGCGGCCTCCAGTTCCTCCCCGCGCCGCCGTTGCCGGGTCCGTTGTACCTGCTCGGTCATGGCAGCCAGCATAGCGGCCAGGGAGAATTAAGAGAGGCTTGCATTCCTTAACGGCCTGCCCTACCTTCTCTATAAGAGAAGGATTCATCTCTTATCGAAGAGAGGGTCGGCATGGCAGCGACACCAGCGAAGCCCGCGGCCGAGAAGCTGGACCCCACGGTGGTCAAGACCGCCCTGATCCTCATCGTCGGCGCGATGGCCGTCATCTTCGACACCACGATCGTCAGCATCGCCCTGCACACGCTCTCGGTGAAGCTGGACACCCCGGTCACGACGATCCAGTGGGTGAGCACCGGCTACCTGCTCGCGCTCGGGATCGCGGTGCCGCTCAGCACCTGGGGCCTGCAGCGGTTCGGCGGCAAGCGGCTGTGGATGTTCTCCCTCGCCGTCTTCCTCGTCGGCTCGGTCGGGTCCAGCCTCGCGTGGGACGTCGGCTCGCTCATCGGCTGGCGGGTCGTCCAGGGCATCGGCGGCGGCCTCATGCTCCCGCTGATGGCCACGCTCATCTTCCAGGCCGCGGGCGGCAAGTCGCTCGGGCGGCTCGTCACCTACGTCGCGATGCCGGCGCTGCTCGGCCCGATCCTCGGCCCGCTGATCGGCGGCGCCATCCTGACCCACCTGAGCTGGCGGTTCATGTTCTGGGTGAACGTGCCGTTCTGCGTCATCGGCATCCTGCTCGCCTGGCGTTACCTGAACATCGACGCGCCCGCCCGTCCGGGCCCCGCGGCCGGCAAGCCGAAGCTCGACGTGCCCGGGCTCTTCCTCATCGCGCCGGGCACCTCGATCGTCCTGCTGGGCCTCGCCAACGCGGGCACCGCCGCCGGGTTCGCCCACCCGGACGTCATCATCCCGCTCATCGCCGGCGTCGCGCTGCTCGCGGCCTTCACCGGCTACGCGCTGCGCAAGAGCCACCCTCTCGTCGAGGTCCGGCTGCTCGCCAGGCGGTCGGTCGGCTCCTCCAGCGTGGTGCTGTTCTTCTCCGGCTTCTCCCTGTACGGCGCGATGCTCCTGCTACCGCTGTACTACCAGGACGTACGCGGCGCCACCGCGCTCGCCGCCGGGGTCATGCTCGTCCCGCAGGGCATCGGCACCCTCTTGTCCCGCACCGTCCTCGGGAGCAACATCGACCGGTTCGGCTCGCGCGTCATCGCCCTGGCCGGGTTCGCCATCGTCGCCGCCGCGACCGTTCCGTTCGCCCTGGCCGGGCCGCACACCAGCGAGTGGCTGCTCGCCGTCTGGATGGTCATCCGCGGGCTCGGCCTCGGCGCCGTCACCATGCCGGTGATGGTCGCCGGCTACATCGGCCTGGACAAGCAGCAGATCCCGCACTCCAGCGTGCTCACCAGGACCGCGCAGCAGATCGGCGGCTCGTTCGGCACCGCCGTCCTGGCAGTGATCCTCGAGGGCGCCATCGCCGCGCATCCGGCCACACTGGCGGACGCGTTCCACGTGGCGTTCTGGTGGTCCGCGGGCTTCTCCGCCGTCGCCGTGCTGCTCTCCCTGTGGCTCCCCGGCGCCCAGCGGGCGCCCAGGGCCAGTCGCGATAACGCCCGCGGCCAGCGCACCGATCCCGTCGGGGCCTCGTGGCGGGCCAGAGTCCGGGCAATCCAGCGCCATGCCGGGAGGCTCGCCGGATTCTTCTCGAGGCTGCCGTCTGCGGATTGACCGGTGCCGCGGTGCTCCCGATCCCGTCGTGTTCTCGCACGCGCAGGCGCTGATGGCGGGGGGAGCCGGGACCACGGCCGGCCGGCTGGCGTCTAGGGCGAGGGCTGCACCACGAGCGCGCTGCCGCCGCCCAGCCGGACGGGCTCGGCGATCGACTCGAAGCGCCCGCCGCCGAGGTCCTGCAGCGCGGTCGCGTCGCCCGGATATTCGTCGAGCGGCAGGATCGGCCCGGTCGCCTCGGTGAACTGCTCTCCGAACTGGCTGGTCAGCTGCTTGGCCAGCGCGCTGGTGTAGAACAGCGGCTCGGCCAGGGACGTCGCCGAGTTGGTCTGGCTCACCCGCGGGGCCGCCAGCGCCGCGGGCAGCGACAGACGCAAGTCCACGTAGTTGATGAGGATCTGCAGGATGGTCTCAATGATCGTCGAGCCGCCGGCGGCGCCGATGCTGAAGACGGGGGTCCCGCCGCGGAGCGCGATGACCGGGCCCATGCTGGACCGGGGCTGCTTGCCGCCCGCGGGCAGGTTGGGGTCGTAGGCGCCGGCCGTGGGCGGTGCGAAGTCGAAGTCGGTCATCTCGTTGTTGAGCAGGAAGCCGTACCCGGGGACGGTCTCGCCGCTGCCGCCGAAGAAGTTGATGGTGTTGGTGTAGGCGACGATGTTGCCCCACTTGTCGGCGGTCACGATGTTGTTGGTGTGCAGCCCCTCCTGCGTCACCGGCGCCGCGGCGGTCTGCTGGTTCTGGCAGCCCTGGTACGGCGGGTACGGGTCGCCCGGGGCCACCGGCGAGGTCAGCGCGGTCTGCTGGATCAGGCACCGCCGGGTCGCCGCGAAGGCCGGGCTCAGCAGGCCTGACAGCGGTACCCCGACATACCGGGGATCGCCGACGTAGGCGTCGCGGTCGGCGTAGGACAACCGGGACGCCTCCAGATACTGAAACAGCGCGGTGGCCTGCGGCTCGGCCCCCAGGTTGTACCCGCTGAGGATGTTCAGCGCCTCACCGACGGTGGAGCCGCTGCTCGACGGGGGCGCCATGCTGTAGACGTCCAGTCCCCGGTAACGGACGTGGGTCGGGGCCAGTACCCGGGCCTGGTAGGTGCGCAGATCGTTCGTGGTCATGATCCCCGGCAGCTGGACCACGGTCTGCCCCGGGGTGGTGACCGGGTGATCGTCGGCCTGCACGATGGCCTGGCCGAGCGGGCCGTTGTAGAGGTAGGACGGCCCGTAGCGCGCCAGCAACTGGTAGGTCCGGGCCAGGTCGGGGTTGCGCAGCAGGGAGCCGACCGGCAGCGGCTGGCCCGCGCTCGTCAGCAGCAGGGCCCGGCTCGCCGGGTAGGCCTGCAGTTCGGGCAGTTCGGACTCGGTGAGCTGCTGGAAGTCGGCGTCGGTGCGGAAGCCCTGCTGGGCCACGCTGATTGCGGGCTGCAGGTCGGCGGCCAGGCTGGCCTGCCCGTAGTCGCGGATCGCGGTGGCCCAGGTGGCTACCATCGACGGGACTCCGGTGGCCAGGGGCTGGTCGGAGGCGTAGTCGTAGCCGAGCGGCTGGCCGGTCTTCGGGTCGGTGAACATGCCCGGGGTGCAGGCCGCCGGGCAGTTCTCGCGCCCGTCGATGGTCACGACCTGGTGCGTCTTGGCCAGGTAGATGACCATGAACCCGCCGCCGCCGGGGCCGGCCACGAACGGGATGGTCACGCCGAGCGCGCTGGCCGTGGCCACGGCCGCGTCGATGGCGTTGCCGCCGTGGCTGAGCGCCGAAATGCCCGCCTGGCTGGCGTCCAGGTCCATGGAGGCCACCGCGCCGCCCGTGCCCACCGCGACCGGCTCCTTCGCGGCGCCCGCCTGGCCCGCCGCGGCCTGGCCCGCCGGGGCCGGGGCTGCCGCGTGCGCCGGAGCCTGGGCCGACGCGGCGCCGAACTGAGCCGGAACGGCCAGCAGGACAGCGGTCAGCGCGGACGCGGCAGCAACCGAGATCCCGGCCCAGCGACGCATGTGCACCTCGCCATGAGTAGGCGCAGGCGAGCCGACCTGGTCCGTCCTGCGCGTCTTCCGTGCGAATATGTTCGATCCATCCTGGTCCAGGCCCGACGGGGATATCAAGCCGCTAACCGGCCAGTTCCGCCTAACCGGCCTGCACCGCCTAACTGGCCTGCTCCGCCCGGACCGGGCTCCGCGCGGGCCTACGGGGGCACGCCCAGGTGCCGGTAGCGCTCGGCGCGGGCGGCCAGCCGTGCGTCCTCGTCCTGCGCCGTCACGTCGGCCAGGGCGCGGTGCAGCGCGTCCGCGAGGCCAGAGCCGGGGCTAAGGCCGGGGCCGGGGTCAGAGCCGGGCGCGGGCGGCTCGGGGATCACGCCGTCGACGATGCCGAGGGTGGCGAGGTCGGTGGCGCGGATGCCCTGCCGGGCGGCGAGTTCCGCGGCGTGGTCGCTGTCGCGGTAGACGATGGCACTGGCCCCTTCCGGGGCCAGTGGGGCCAGCCAGGCGTGCTCGGCGGCCAGGGTGCGGTCCGCGGGCAGCAGGGCCAGCGCTGCGCCGCCGGCTCCCTGGCCGAGCAGCACCGAGACGGTGGGCCCCCGGTGCGTGAGCAGGTCGGCCAGGCAGCAGGCGATCTCGCGGGCCAGGCCGTCCTCCTCCGCCTGCGGGGACAGTTCGGCACCCGGCGTGTCGATCACGGTGATCAGCGGCAGCCGCAGTCCGGCGGCCAGCCGGATACCGCGCCGGGCCAGCCGCAGCCCGGCGGGACCGGGCGGCGGCTGCCGGCGGTCCTGGCCGACGACCACGCACGGGTAGCCGCCGACGCGCGCCAGGGCGAGGATCATCCCGGCCTGCCGTAGCGGCCCTGTCTGGGGCGGCGCTGTTTGCGGGGGCCCTGCTTGGGGTGGCCCCGTTTGCAGCAGCACAGCGTCGGTGGCGGCCTCCCGGATCAGGTCGGCGGCGCCGGGCCGGCTGGCGGACCGGGTGCACAGGACCGATTCCCACGCCGCCCCGCCGGTCACGCCAGCTGACTCCTGAGCCGGGGTGCCCCGGCCCGGAGCGGGGCTCGGCGCGTGCGGCGCGGGGGCCGCGTGC